>NZ_SODN01000002.1:0-521356 GCF_004365385.1 Curtobacterium sp. PhB190
CAAACGCCTCGACGCCATGACGCCGAGAGAAGCTCTCGACGAGCTACTCTCGGCGTCACTGACAGGCGGTGTTGCACCGACCACTTGAATCCACCCGGCGATGTTCGCCGGGAATCTGTCGCTTTCGCGGAGCTGGAGCTGGAGCTGGGGTCGAGCCAGCTGCCTACTTCACCGCACCGGCGGTCAAGCCGGCCACGAACTGGCGCTGCACGATGAGGAACGCGATCACCACGGGGATGGACACGACCAGGGACGCGGCCATGATCTGGTTCCAGTACACGTTCGTCTGCGTGGAGTACTGCTGCAGACCGACCGCCAGGGTCTGCCCGTCGCCGTTGGTCATGACCGAGGCGAAGAGCACCTCGCCCCAGGCCGTCATGAACGAGTAGATGCCGACCGCCACCAGACCCGGGCGGGCCGAGGGCAGGATGACCCGGAACAGGGCACCCATCGGGCCGGAACCGTCGACCATCGCGGCCTCGTCGAGCTCACGCGGGATGGTCTCGAAGTAGCCCGCGAGCATCCAGATCGAGAACGGGAGCGTGAACGTCAGGTACGTGATGATCAGGCCGGTCCAGCTGCCGACGAGCTGGATGCCGAGCGAGTTCCCGAGGTTCGTGAAGATGAGGAACAGCGGGAGCAGGAACAGCACGCCGGGGAACATCTGGGTGGAGAGCACCGCGGTGGTGAAGGTGCTCTTGCCCTTGAAGTTCCAGCGCGAGACACCGTAGGCGGCGAACGTCGCGATGATCAGCGAGAACACCGTGGCGACCGTGCAGACCACGAGCGAGTTCACGAAGTACTTGCCGAGCGGCACCGTCGACCACATGTCGATGAACGGCTGGATGGTGATGTTGGTCGGGATCCACGTGAAGTCGTTCTGCACGTCACCGAGCGGCTTGATGGCCGTGGTGATCATCACGTAGAGGGGCACGACCGTGAACAGGGTCAGGATGACCAGGGTCACGACCTTGAAGGACTTGGCGCCGAATGTCTCACGCACGGACGGACCTCCGGTTGGTCACGGCGAGGTAGATGCCGGTGACGATGAGCAGGAAGATGAGGAGCAGGACGCTCATCGCGGCACCGGAGCCGAAGTTCCAGGTGATGAAGGACGCGTTGTAGATGTGGAAGCTCAGCAGGTCCGCGGCCGGGGGCTGCGCGGTCGAGCCGAACAGCACGAACGGCGTGTTGAAGTCGTTGAAGGTCCAGAGGAACATCACGAGCACGAGCGTCACGTTGACCGGGCGGACCATCGGCAGCGTGATCGAGCGCCACTGCCGGAACGGCTTCGCACCGTCGACCGAGGCGGCCTCGTACACGTCGTTCGGCACGGACTGCAGGCCGGCCATCAGCATCAGGAAGGCGAAGGGCCAGGTCTTCCAGATCGCCACGACGACGACGGAGACGAAGGCGTTCGAGCCGATCAGCCAGAACGGGCCGGTGCCGTTGAACAGGTGCAACTGGTCGACCAGGACGTGGTTCACGGCGCCGGAGTCACGCTGGAACATGAACTTCCAGGTGATGATGCCGGCGTACATCGGCAGCGCGTAGGGCACCAGGAACAGGGTGCGGAACAGCCCGCGGCCCCGGAACGGCTTCTGCAGTGCGACCGCGGCGGCCATACCGAAGGTCCAGGAGAGGCCGACGACGAGCACCGTGAAGCCGCAGGTGATCAGGAAGGAGTGCAGGACGCCCTTGCCGATCGCCTGGTCGAAGTCGACGACGACCGAGTAGTTGTGCAGTCCCGCGAAGGGTGCAGCGCCCCAGTTCGCGATGAAGTACTTGGTGAGCTGGATGAACGAGATCCAGATGCCGGTGAGCATCGGGACGATGTGGATGAGCAGCTCGAACAGGATGGCCGGCGCGACGAGCGCGTAGGGCAGCCAGTTGGTCTTGCGCTTGCGACCTGGCGGACGGCCCGACAGCGTCGAGCCCTTCGTGTGCGTCAGGTCGATGCGCTCCGCATCGGGCAGGACCGTCGTGGACATGGGCGGGGGCCTTTCGGCAGGAGGAGGTTCGGGTGCTTCGCACTCCGGTCCGTGGCAGCGGACGGGAGGCACGGCGTGCGTGAGACGGGACGCTCACTGCCGGCGGATGGCCGGCTCTGGGGCTGCGGGGCCGGTGACGACCTGCCCCGGCGCGTCCTGCTGTGGACGCGAGGGGTGGAGGCCCGGGGGCGTCCTTGCGGACGCGCCCCGGGCCTCCTGGCTGGATCAGCCGTTCGCCTGGGACACCTGGTCCTGGGCGGTCTGCAGCGCGGTCTTGATGTCGCTGTCGGACACGGAGCCGCCGGTGGCGATCTTGGCGAACATGTCGTTCATCGCCTTGCCGACGGTGGACTCGAACTGGTCCTCGGCGGGGACCAGCGGGAGGGGCTTGGCCTTGTTGTTGTAGATGTCGAGGAACGTCTTCGTCTGCTCGTCGGTGACCGAGTCAGCCGCGGCGGCGAGCACCGGGAGGGCCGAGTACGGCTTGTCGAGCGTGGTCTGCGTGTCCGCGCTCGTCATGTACTTGACGAACTTGAGCGCGCCGTCCTTGTTCTTCGTGTTCTTGAAGATCGACAGGTTGATGCCGGCCGGGAACGACGCGATGTCCGCGCCGTCAGCGGTGGTCGGGAACGGCACGACGCCGAACTCGTCCGTCTTCATGCCCTGCGAGGTGATCGTCGCGTTCGCGTTGTTCTGCGTCAGCATCATCGCGGCCTTGCCGTTCGCGAAGTCCGAGACGGCCTGCGTGCCGTTGTCGTACTGCGCGTTCGAGGTGTTGACGACCTTGTCGGACTGCATCAGGTCGAGGTAGCGCTTGATGCCGTCGACGTTCGCCTTGTCGGTGAAGGTCGGCTTGCCGTCCTTGTCGAACCACTCGCCACCGTTCTGCGCCGAGGTGATGAACGCGAAGTGCGAGTTCTCGGTGTACGAACCACCGGCGATGGTGAAGCCGTACTTGCCGCCGGTCGTGAGCTTCTTGGCGTCCGCCGTGAGGTCTTCCCACGTGGTCGGTGCCTCGAGGCCGGCGTCCTTGAACATGGACTTGTTGTAGTACAGGCCGTACGCGAGGCCGTAGAGCGGGACGCTCGTGACGGTCTTGCCGGGGGCGCCACCGGTGGAGAGCGCGACCTTGCCGAACTTGTCGGCACCGCCGATCGCCTTCATCTCGGAGTCGCCGTACTCCTGGAACGCACCGGTCGCCTGGAGCGAGGTGGCCCAGGTGTTGCCGATGTTGACGACGTCCGGGCCCTGGCCCGAGGTGACGGCGGTCTGGATCTTCGTCTGCAGGTCGTTCCAGCCGATGACCTGGAGGTCGACCTTGATCCCGGTCTCCTTCGTGAACTTCTTGAGGACGGGGGTCAGCACCTCCTTGTCGTTCTGGAGCGACGTGCCCTGGTTCGACGCCCAGTAGGTGAGCGTCTTGGAGTCGCCGGAGGAACCGGACGATCCGGAGGAGCAGGCTGCGAGGCCGGTCACGGTGAGTGCGGCGGCCGCGGTGATGGCCAGTGCGCGGATGGCAGTGCGCATGACTCTCTACTTTCTCGTCGTTGAGATGGTGCAGGGATGGTGCAGGGATGGTGCAGGGGTGGTGCGGGATGGATCTTCGGGTGCTGCTGTGGTGTGCGGGGCGGATCCGGGCCGGTCAGGCCAGGGTCTGCTCCGCGGGGTCCCAACCCTCTGGGAGGGTCTGGGAGGGCGACACGGTGCTCTCGACGAGCACCGCCTCGCCACGTTCTGCCGCCTCGGCGATGGAGACCATCACGTCGAGGACGTGGAAGGCGAGGGCACCGGGGACCCGGTTCTCGTCGCCTGCGCGGAGCGAGCGGGCGAGGTCGACCACGCCGGTGCCGCGCGAGTAGGTGGAGCCGACCGCGGGGATCGTCTCGGGCTCCTCGGCGCCGAGCGCGTACAGCTCGGTGTCGCCGTCGAAGTTGTTCGGGTCCGGGAACACGACGGTGCCGGTCTCGCCCGCGATCTCGACGACGCCCGTGCGACCGCGGTCCGACTCGAACGAGAAGACGCTCTGCGCGCTCCCGCCGTCCTCGAACTCGATCAGTGCGGAGTGGTTCGTCGGGACGTCGACGGGGAACTCGGTGCCCGCCTTCGGGCCGGAGCCGATCGTGCGCGTGGCGCGGGACTTCGACGCCGTCGCCGTGACCTTCTTCACCGGACCGAACGTCTGCACCAGGGTGGTGATGTAGTACGGGCCGATGTCGAACAGCGGGCCCGCACCGTACGCGAAGAGGAACTCGGGGCTCGGGTGCCAGGACTCCGGGCCGGGGCTCTGGAAGAGCGTCAGGCCGTTGAGCGGCTTGCCGATGCGGCCGTCGCGGATGGTGCGGAGCGCGGTCTGCAGGCCGGCACCGAGGAAGGTGTCGGGTGCGACGCTGACGGTCTTGCCCGCGGTGCGTGCGGCGTCACGGAGTTCGGTCGCGCTCTCGCGGTCGAGGGCGTAGGGCTTCTCGCCCCACACGTGCTTGCCGGCGGCGAGGACCTGCAGGGCGACCTCGACGTGGGCGGCCGGGATCGTGAGGTTGACGACGATCTCGATGTCGTCGTCGGCCAGGAGCTCCTCGACGGTGCCCGACCCGGCGACGCCCCACTTCTCGGCCTGGGCGGCTGCGCGCGGCAGGTCGATGTCGGCGATGAAGCGGACCTCGACGTCGGGGAAGACGGTGAGGTTCGACAGGTACTGGTCGGAGATGACCCCGGCGCCGATGACGCCGACGCCGACGCGGCCGGTCCGGGTGCTGCTGTCGAGGGCGGTGGACGCCGTGGTGTCGGTCATGCGCGGGCCCCCTCGAGGAACGTGTAGGAGTCGGCGACCGCCTGGAAGACGTCGCCCTCGTGGCCGTCGAGCTCGACGACGTGGAGTGCGTCGGGTGCAGCGGCGAGGATCTCGCGGATCGGCATGATGCCGTTGCCGACGGCGACCTGCTTGTCGTCGTCGTGCGAGCCGTCGCCGTCCTTGACGTGCAGGAACTCGATCTTGTCGCCGTACTTGCCGATGATCGCCACCGGGTCGTCACCGCCGACCGTGACCCAGTAGGTGTCGAGCTCGAGCACGACGTCGTCGGACAGCGCGTCGGCGAAGACCTCGTAGGCGCTGACGCCGTCGATGCGGTTCGAGAACTCGAACGCGTGGTTGTGGTAGCCGAGCACCAGGCCGTGGTCGGCCGCGCGGGGGGCGAGGGCGCTGAGTTCGCGGGCGATGGCCTCGACGTCCTCGCGGGTGGTCCAGCGGGCCTCGTCGATGTGCGGGTCGATGAGGGTGCCGAGTCCGACGGTGACGCTCGCGTGGAAGATCCGCTCGAGGTCCTGCTCGCCGGCGTCCAGCAGTCGTGCGTGTCCGCTCGGGGCGGCGAGTCCGGCGTCGCGGAGCGCGGCGGCGAGTTCGTCGGCGTTGTCGACGAAGCCGAAGGCCTCGACGTTCGTGTAGCCGATGTCGGCGATGCGCTGGAGCGTGCCGGGCAGGTCGGCCGAGAGGGCGTCGCGGACGGTGTAGAGCTGAACCGAGATCGGTTGGGTCACCAGGGGTTCTCCTCGTCGAGATGGTGCGGTCGTCACTGACCGAGCGTCACACTATGACCACTTCTGTCGGCGGTCAAGCAGAAGTTCGTGGAAGGTCGACGAACTTCGTTGCGTGGCGCGTTCGATGTGTGCTTCACTCCCCCCATGGTCGACTTGACTCGGACGGCAGCGTCGCCTCCGGTCGGGACGAGCGAGCTCTTCCAGATCCTCCGCGACGGCGTGCCGCGGACCCGGGCCGAGCTCGCCGCACTGACAGGACTCGCACGCTCCACCATCGGCGTGCGCCTGGACTCCCTCATCGAGGTCGGTCTCGTCGGCCCCGTCGACACCGCCGTCTCCACCGGAGGACGGCCGCCGGCCCAGGTGGCGCTGAAGCCCCGCGCCCGGCTCGTGATCGCCGCCGACCTCGGCGCCTCGCACGGCCGTGTCGCCGTCACGGACCTGGTCGCTGCCCCGCTCGCCACCCGCGAAGCGCGCATCGACATCGCCGCCGGCCCGGTGGAGACCCTGTCGTGGCTGGTCGCCACCATCGACGAGCTGCTCGACGAGGTCGGCCGCGCCCGACAGGACGTCATCGCCATCGGCATCGGCGTGCCCGGTCCGGTGGAGTTCTCGACCGGACGCCCGGCGAACCCGCCGATCATGCCCGGGTGGGACGGCTTCGACGTGCCGTCGTGGCTCCGCCAGCACATCGCGGCGCACGTCCTGCTCGACAACGACGTGAACATCGCGGCCCTCGGCGAGCGGGAGCACGGCTGGCCCGACGTCGACCACCTGTTGTTCGTCAAGGTCGCCACCGGCATCGGGTCCGGCATCGTGTCGGACGGCGAACTGCAGCGCGGCGCCCAGGGCACCGCCGGTGACATCGGCCACGTGCGGGTGTCCCGCGCCGGCGACGTCCCCTGCCACTGCGGCAACACCGGGTGCCTCGAGGCGGTCGCGTCCGGTCCGGCGATCGCCCGTGCCCTGCGTGCGAAGGGGCACGACGCCCACACCGGCGCCGACGTGCTGGACCTGGTGAACCGCTCCGACCTCGACGCCATCTACGCCGTCCGACAGGCGGGCCGCGACATCGGCGAGGTGCTCGCCACGTGCGTCTCGCTCATGAACCCGTCGGTGATCGTCCTGGGCGGCTCGATCACGCAGGCCGGTGAGCATCTGCTCGCCGGCGTCCGCGAGGTCGTCTACTCGCGGTCCATGCCGCTCGCCACCGAGCACCTCGTCATCGCCCAGTCGCGTGCGGGGTCGCTCGCCGCGCTGCAGGGCGCAGCGGCGCTCGCGATCGGCTACGCGCTCTCCCCCGCCGGGGTCGACGAGCTGGTCGCCTACGCCGAGGGGCGTGAGCTGGTCTCCTGACGTGTGCGCTGCGCCTCGTGAGCGCGTCGGATTCGGTCTTGCCGGTGGTCGGGGGGAGAATCGACGGGTGACGATCGTGCAGCCCACCCTGTGGGGCGACCTGGACCCCGGACTGGAGGAGCTGTCTGCCTCCGCCACGCCGGCTGCGGTCCCGGGGCGCGACGCGTTCACCGCCCTGCGCGGCCACACCGAGCGGATCGTCGCGCACTCCTCGGACCGCTTCGCCTGGCTCCGCGCCCGCGCCGCGGGCATCACCGCGACCGACGTCGCTCGGCTCGCCTCGCTGCACGCGGTCGAGGCCGTCGTCACCGAGAAGCGCTACGGCTCACGGTTCTCCGGCAACGCGTTCACCGAGCACGGCAAGGACCGCGAGCCCCACATCGCCGCCTGGGTCGCGGCCACGCACGGCATCCAGCCCTCGGCGCACCTGTTCCACGCCGCCGCGAACCGGGCGCACCTCGCGACCCCCGACGGCGTCGGTGTCCAGGGCTCGCGGGTGGTGCTCGCCGAGATCAAGACCACCGCGAAGGGCTGGCGGAGCATCCCCCGGCACTACCTGCGGCAGATCTGGTGGCAGCAGTACGTGCTCGGCGCCGATCGCACCCTGTTCGTCTGGGAGCGCCACGACGGCTTCGTCCCCGTCGCCGACGAGCCCGAGTGCCGCTGGGTCGACCGTGACGACGACCAGATCCGCGGGCTCGTGCAGCTCGCCGACCTGGTGCTCGACAAGCTGCGCGACTTCCGCTCGTAGCCCGTCAGCTCAGACCTTGACGAGTCTCAGTCGGCTCATCCCCACGACCAGGACGCCGAGCAACCCGATCGAGACGCCCACGCCGACGCAGTAGATCGCCACGACGCCGTACCCCTGCGCCGGGTCGAGGAACGGGTACGGCACCCAGCCGTCGGTCGCGCCCCGGATCAGGATGACGATCGTCCACACCGCCGGGTAGATCAGGAACCACCAGACGTGGCGGAGGAGCAGCTTCGACCGGTCGGAGAACAGCAGCCAGTCGAGGACCGCGTACGCGGGGATGACCTTGTGCAGCACGTCGTTCGACCACTGGACGCTCGCCGACACGTCGACGTTCGTCAGCAGGGTGTTGTAGACGATCCCGGTCGTGGCGATGTAGACCGTGCCGGCGCCCCGGAGCAGGCTCACCCGCAGGTCCCCACGCTTGCGGCGGGCCGAGGCGACGAGGGTCACCGCCAGGGCCACCGCGATGATGACGTTCGACTGGATCGTGAAGTAGCCGAAGAAGTTCCACGGGTTGTAGACGTCCGTCTTGGAGCTGACGAGCCACTGGGCGACGATCGCGACGACGACGGCGATGACGGCGATCAACCGGAGCGAGTTCACGAGGGTGCGCACGAGACCACGCTACCGGGACGCGTGCCCCTGCACGCGAAAAGGGTCCGCACCGTTGCCGGTGCGGGCCCTTCTGCGAGTCAGTGGACTCAGATGCTGTTGACGTCCAGCGGGATGCCGGGGCCGAAGGTCGTCGAGACGGCGCCCTTCATGACGTAACGGCCCTTCGAGGAGCTCGGCTTGAGGCGGTTGATCTCCTCGAGCGCGGTCGAGATGTTCTCGTCGAGCTGCTCCGGCGTGAACGAGGCCTTGCCGACGACGAAGTGCACGTTGGCGTGCTTGTCGACGCGGAACTCGATCTTGCCGCCCTTGATGTCGTTGACGGCCTGCGCCACGTTCGGCGTCACGGTGCCGGTCTTCGGGTTCGGCATGAGGCCACGCGGGCCGAGCACCTTGCCGAGACGACCGACCTTGCCCATGAGCTCGGGCGTCGCGACGGCGGAGTCGAAGGACGTGTAGCCCTCGGCGACCTTCGCGATGAGCTCGTCGCCACCGACCTCGTCGGCGCCGGCTGCGATGGCGGCCTCGGCCGCTGCGCCCGTCGCGAACACGATGACGCGGGCGGTCTTGCCCGTGCCGTGCGGCAGGATGACCGTGCCGCGGACCATCTGGTCCGCCTTGCGCGGGTCGACGCCGAGCTTCAGTGCGACCTCGACCGTGGAGTCGGTCTTCGCAGAACCGGTCTCCTTGGCCAGGGCGACTGCCTCGGTCGGGGTGTAGAACTTGTCGGCCTCGATCTTCGCGGCCGCGGCTTCGTAGGCCTTGGACTTCTTCGCCATGGTGGTCTCCTTGCGAGATACGTGGTTGACGAGCCGGCGCGGCTCTCCCACGGAAAGGTGTCTGGGTGTGGGCCGGAGCCCGATCGGTGCTTAGGCCTCGACCGTGATGCCCATCGAGCGTGCGGTGCCGGCGATGATCTTCGCGGCCTGCTCGATGTCGTTGGCGTTCAGGTCGGCCTGCTTGGTCTCGGCGATCTGACGGACCTGGTCCATCGAGATCTTCGCGACCTTGACCGTGTGCGGGGTCGCGGACCCCTTCTGCACACCAGCAGCCTTCTTGATGAGCTCAGCAGCCGGCGGGGTCTTGAGGACGAACGTGAACGAACGGTCCTCGTAGACGGTGATCTCGACCGGCACGACGTTGCCACGCTGCGACTCGGTCGCCGCGTTGTACGCCTTGCAGAACTCCATGATGTTGACGCCGTGCTGACCGAGTGCCGGACCGATCGGCGGGGCCGGGTTGGCGGCTCCCGCGTTGATCTGCAGCTTGATCAGGCCCGTGACCTTCTTCTTCGGTGCCATGACTTGTCTTCCTCCTGGAATCGAACGCACGGGGATCCGTGCACTCTCCCGCTGGTCCGGCCGTTCCGGACCGCGGTGAAGGCCCACACGCACGAGGCGTGCGGGCCCAAACTCGATGAGTCTACCCGAACGGGGAGACCTGGACTAGAGCTTCGTGACCTGGTCGAAGCTGAGCTCGACCGGGGTCTCGCGCTCGAACAGCGAGACGAGGACGGTGAGCTTGCCGCTCTCCGGCTTGATCTCGGAGATCGAACCCGGCAGGCCCGCGAACGAGCCTTCCTTGATGGTGATCGTCTCGCCGACCTCGAAGTCGACCTCGGCAGCGGGCTGCGCCTGCAGGGAACCGCCGGACTTCGAGCCACCCTTGGTCGGGGCGGCCTCGGCGACCTGCACGAGGGACTTGAGCATGCCGAACGCCTCGTCGAAACGGAGCGGCGTCGGGTTGTGGGCGTTGCCGACGAAGCCGGTGACACCGGGGGTGTGCCGGACGACGGACCACGAGTCCTCGTTGAGGTCCATGCGGACGAGCACGTACGAGGGGATCCGGACGCGGGTGACCAGCTTGCGCTGCCCGTTCTTGATCTCGACGACGTCCTCCATCGGGACCTCGACCTGGTAGATCGACTCCTCCATCGACATCGACACCATGCGGTTCTCGATGTTCGACTTCACGCGGCGCTCGAAGCCCGCGTAGGAGTGGATGACGTACCACTTGCCCGGCTTCATCCGCAGCTCGACCTTGAAGGCCTCGTACGGGTCGACCTCGGCCTCTTCGGCGTCGTCGTCCTCGGCGTCGATGGCTTCGTCGGCGGCGAGGGTCTCGTTCGCCTCTTCGGCGGTCTCGGACTCGAGTTCGATCTCTTCCTCGTCCTCGACCGCCTCGACGGCGGCCTCGGCCTCGTCAGCGGAGTCGATCTCGAGGGCGTCCTCGACGACGGCGTCGGCCTCGGGGTCCTTGGACTCCTGCAGTGCCGTCAGCTCCTCGTCGATGCCGAGGGACTCGTCGTCCTCGGACTCGACGGAGATCGCGCGCTCCTCGGCGGACTCGGCGGAGCGCTCCTCGCCGGTCTCGACGTCGCCTTCCTGGTTCTCCTCGACCTCGGAGGACTGCTCGGCAGCCGTCGCGAGGTCGATGTCGTCGCGGGAGTAGTCAGACACAGTCGATTCTTTCCGTTCGGTGGTGCGGGTCGGGATGGCGGACGGTCCTGGTCACGATCGGCACCGTCTCGGGCGACCGTACTCCAGTGGACTGCCGCACTCGGCAGTCGACGTCCGGGTCAGGCCGTGGGCCCGTTGCCGAAGACGTACCCGACGCCGAGACCGAACACGAAGTCGAGGATCGACACCAGGATCATCATCACGACGACGAAGACGAGCACGACCAGCGTGTAGCTGAAGAGCTCCTTGCGGGTCGGCGTCACGACCTTGCGCAGTTCGCCGATCACCTGACGGATGAAGAGCACGATGGCAGCGATCGGACCCCGGCGCTCGGCCCGGTCCTGCTTCGCCTTGGCGACGACGTCGTCCGCCGTCGTCTCCATGTCTTTGCTCGCCAACTTCTACCCTTCCAGAGTTGCAGGGCGGACAGGACT
The DNA here is from genome assembly GCF_004365385.1 of Curtobacterium sp. PhB190. Classification (NCBI taxonomy): domain Bacteria; kingdom Bacillati; phylum Actinomycetota; class Actinomycetes; order Micrococcales; family Microbacteriaceae; genus Curtobacterium; species Curtobacterium sp. PhB190. The sequence goes on from NZ_SODN01000002.1 coordinate 11,138, forward strand.
CGAACCTGCAACCTGCGGTTTTGGAGACCGCTGCTCTACCAATTGAGCCACCGCCCTTCAGAGCACGTCCGTCACCGATCGTGTTCCGGTGGTCGAGTGTACGGGAGTCCGTCACACGGTGTCCACTTGGCCCCCTCCACGGCGTGCCGCGCCGATAGGCTGGCACCCGTGAGCACCGCAGCCCCCGGCCCCGAGTCCACCGCAACCCCCGCCGCCGCGCCGACCGATCGGCCGCGCATCGCGTCCCGCATCGCGGCGATCGCCGAGTCCGCGACGCTCAAGGTCGACGCGAAGGCCAAGGCCCTGAAGGCCGCGGGCCGACCCGTCATCTCCTTCGCCGCCGGCGAGCCCGACTTCGCCACGCCCGAGCACGTGGTCGCCGCCGCGGTCGAGGCCGCACAGGACCCGAAGAACCACCGGTACACGCCGGCGACCGGTCTTCCGGAGCTGAAGCAGGCCATCGCCGAGAAGACCGCACGCGAGTCCGGCATCACCGTCGACCCGTCGCGGGTGATCGTCACCAACGGCGGCAAGCAGGCCGTCTACCAGGCGTTCCAGACGATCGTCGACGCCGGCGACGAGGTCCTGCTCCCCGCCCCGTACTGGACCACCTACCCCGAGGCCATCCGCCTGGCCGGTGGCGAGCCGGTCGAGGTCTTCGCCGGCAGCGACCAGGGCTACCTCGTCACCGTCGAGCAGCTCGAGGCCGCGCGCACCCCGAAGACGAAGGCGCTGCTGTTCTGCTCGCCGTCGAACCCGACCGGCGCGGTGTACACCGCCGAGCAGACCACGGCCATCGGCGAGTGGGCACTCGAGCACGGCATCTGGGTGATCAGCGACGAGATCTACCAGGACCTCGTGTACGACGGACTCCGCTTCACCGGCATCCTCGACGCCGTGCCGGCCCTCGCCGACACCACGATCCTGGTCAACGGCGTCGCGAAGACCTACGCGATGACCGGCTGGCGCGTCGGCTGGTTCATCGGTCCCGCCGACGCGGTCAAGGCCGCGTCGAACCTGCAGTCGCACCTGTCGTCGAACGTGTCGAACGTGTCCCAGCGCGCCGCGATCGCCGCCCTCATCGGGCCGCAGGAGCCGGTGGCGGCCATGCGCGAGGCCTTCGACCGCCGTCGCCAGGCCATCGTCGCCGGGCTCAACGCGATCCCGGGCTTCGTCACGCCGACCCCGCAGGGCGCCTTCTACGTCTACCCCGACGTCACCGCACTGCTCGGTCGCGAGTGGGCGGGCTCGACCCCGACGACGACCCTCGAGCTGGCCGACCTGATCCTCGAGCACGCCGAGGTCGCGGTCGTCCCGGGCGAGGCCTTCGGTCCGTCCGGCTACCTGCGCCTGTCGTACGCGCTCGGCGACGACGACATCGCCGAGGGTGTGGCCCGCTTGGCGGAGTTCTTCGCGTAGTCTCCCCGATCACAGAACGGGCCGCCTCGTCGAGGTGGCCCGTTCTGCGTTCCGGGAGGACCGTGGCCGGGTCGCGCCCGTGCTCGTGCTCGTGCTCGTGCTCGTGCGCTCAATCGAGCAGGTCGCCGACCACCACGGGTTCCGGCACGAGCGACACCCCGAAGCGGTTCAGGACCGTGACCTGCACGTACCGCGCGAGCTCGGCCACCTGGGCCGCCGTCGCGCCGCCACGGTTGGTCAGGGCCAGGGTGTGCTTCGACGAGATCGCCGCGCGCGACCCCGGCACGGCGTAGCCACGGTGCACCCCCGCGTGCTCGATGAGCCAGGCGGCGCTGAGCTTGACGTCGTCGCCGGCCGGCCACCGTGGCGCGTCGGCGGGGAGGGTCTCGGCGAAGGCCGCGGACACGATCGGGTTCGTGAAGAACGACCCGGCGCTCCAGGTGTCCCGGTCGTCGGCGTCGAGCACCATGCCCTTCGAGGCGCGGAGGCGCAGGACCTCGTCGCGGACCGTCGTGGGTTCCACGAGGGCACCGAGGTCGACCCCGAGCGAACCGGCGAGCTGGGCGTACCGCACCGGCACGCCGTGCTCCCCCGCCGTGCCGAGCCGGAACTCGACCGTCAGCACGACACCGCGGCGTCCGTGTTTGAGGGTCGACGTGCGGTAGCCGAGCGCCAGCTCGGCCGCGGGCACCCACGTGCGCTCCCCCGTGGCCGCATCGAGGAACTCGACCCGGGTGAGCACGTCGGAGAGCTCGACCCCGTAGGCGCCGATGTTCTGCACGGGGGCGGCGCCGACGGTGCCCGGGATGCCGCTGAGGGCCTCCAGGCCGGTCCAGCCGTTCGCGACGGTGGTGGCGACGAACGCGTCCCAGGGTTCGCCGGCCGCGACGCGGACGGTGACGCCGTCGGCGTCCGTGTCGGCGTCCACCCCCGTGGTGCGGACCAGGACGACGGTGCCGTCGAATCCGGAGTCGGCGACCAGCACGTTGCTACCGCCGCCGAGGACCAGCCACTCGTGGTCGTCCCATGCGGTGCGCGTGTGGGCGACGAGCTCGTCGGTCGTCGTGGCCGTGAGCAGCCGCGCGGCCGCCCCACCGACGCCGAGCGTCGTGAGGTCGGCGAGCACCGGCTCGTGCACGGTCAGCGGAACGCCACCGTGACCTGCGCCTTGCCGAGCACGGTCTGCCCGCCGGCGGTCACGGTGAGGTCGATGCGCTTCGGTCGGCCGTCGTCGTCGACGGTGCCGACCTTGGCGACGATGCCGATGGTCGCGCCCTGCTCCGGGTCCACGACGACGGGGCGGGTGAAGCGGACGCCGTAGCCCGCGACCCAGCCGCTGTCGCCGAGCCACTCGGAGACCGGCTGCACGGCGATGCCCATCGTGAGCATGCCGTGCGCGAGGACGCCGGGCAGGCCGACCGAGGTGGCGACGTCGTCGCGGTAGTGGATCGGGTTGAAGTCACCGGAAGCGCCGGCGTAGCGGACGAGCGAGTCGCGGGTGACGTGCACCTCGCGCTCGGCGACGACCGTGCCGACCTCGATCGCGGTGGCGGGTGCGGCGGTCATGCGTCGTCTCCTCGGACCACGAGGGTGGACGTCGCCGTGACGACGTGCTCCCCCGAGGCGTCGTTCATGGTGCTCTGGGCCGTGACCATCGCGTTGCCGCCGAGCGTCTTGACGCTCGTGACGGTCAGGGTCGCGGTGAGTTCGTCACCGGCCACGATGGGCCGGTCGTAGGTGAAGGACTGCTCGCCGTGGACGACACGGGAGAAGTCGATGCCGGCGTCCGGCTCGGCCAGGAGCTGCGCGAGCGTGGCTTCCTGCACGACGACCGCGAAGGTCGGCGGGGCGACGACGTCGGCGTACCCGGCGGCGCGGGCCGCGTCGGGTTCGTGGTGGACGGGGTTGGTCGCGAACACCGCGCGCGAGAACTCGCGCACCTTCTCGCGACCGACCAGGTAGGGCTGGGCCGGCGGGAACGTCCTGCCGACGAGCTCGGGGTTCACTGACACGTCGGCAGTCTACCGACGCCCGTCCTGGGGCCTGTCGATGCTGAGGATGCATCGGCTAGGCTTGCACCGCCGGTTCGGGGGAATCGGTGGTCCGGTCGCGACACCGGATCAGGGGACGGGGAAGCAACGATGGACACCAGGACAGAGTTCGCCGTGCACACGGGCGACCGCTGCACCGCGATGGAGGTCGCCGGCGCGGCACTCCGCACGGCGGGACACCACGTCGAGTCGACCGGTGGGACCCTCACCGCGACGACCGGCAACCGGCTGCTGACGATCCTGCTCGGCGCGCTCGTGCACCCCTCCCGCGAGTTCCGCCGCTACGAGTTGTCGACGACCGTCACCGGGGCCTCCACCACGATCACGCTGCGGCACCGCGGACACGGCACGGCCGTCTCCGGCGGCAGCATCGGCGCGAGCCGGCGACGAGCTGCCTGGCACGAGGTGAACGCGGCGATCGAGCGCGCGCTGCGCGCGGCCGGCGTGCTGCAGACGCGGACCGACACCGGGTCGCACTCCGCGCTGTAGGGCCGGCCCCAGGGCGGACGGGAGGCCCGGTGCGCGTCTGCCACGCGCCTCCTGGCACGCACCTGGTCCAGTGCACAGCCGAAGTGCGTCCGCACCGCTGTGCACGCAGCCCGGGAACGACGCAGCCCGGGAACGACGCAGCCCGGGAACGACGAAAGCCCGGCGAACAGATCGCCGGGCTTGCTGTAGCGAGGGCGGGACTTGAACCCGCGACCCCACGATTATGAGTCGTGTGCTCTAACCAACTGAGCTACCCCGCCAGAGATCCGGAGCGACACGCGCACCGGGTCGGAGCCCCGAGTCAGGATTGAACTGACGACCCCCTCCTTACCATGGAGGTGCTCTACCACTGAGCTATCGGGGCGATGTGCCGCGAACGGCACCACACGAGGATAGCAGACCTCCGACGCTGCTCTGGAACCGGGCGAGACGCCCGGGCGTGCCGCGTCGGCGACCGCTAGTTCGCGTTGGTCTGGAGCCACGCCAACGGGTCCACGGGGACCCCGTCGACGTGCACTTCGAGGTGCAGGTGCGGGCCCGTGGAGTTGCCCGTGCTGCCCACGAGACCGAGCTCGTCGCCGACCTCGATCTGCTGACCGGTGACCACCTTGAAGGAGTTGTCCTCCATGTGGCCGTACACGCTGACGAACTGCTTGCCGTCGACGTCGTGCTCCACCCAGACGTCGTTGCCGAAGCCGCCGTCGTTCGCCTGGACCTTGATGACGGTGCCGGCGGCGATGACCCGGATCGGGGTGCCCTCGCCGGGAGCGAAGTCGACGCCCATGTGGTTCGTCGAGCAGAACGAGCAGCCCGCGACCTGACGACCGCCGAAGCCGGAGGTGATCGGGACGCCGGTGAGGAACGGCCACTGGATCGTGCCGGTCGGGTCGTTGGTGAAGCTCGAGGCGTCGACGTTCTTGTACTGCGTGGCGTCCGACACCGTGTACTGGTCGCGGGTCGTCGACCCGTCGGCTGCGGCACTGACGCTCATCGACTGGGTCGCACCGCTCGCCGTCGACCGGGCCGCGGTCGAGCCGGTCTCCGGCACGTAGAGCGCCTGGGCGGGCAGCGACGTCGAGACGACGAGACCGGCGACGAAGAGGAGCGCACCGACGGCCGTCACGCGCGAGGCCGCACGGCGGAACGAGGTACCCTGCTTCCGGGCAGCAGGAGCCGGGGCGGGCACGGCGGCGGTGCGGCTGGCCGCGATGTGCCGGGTGGCGCGGTCGACCTGCACGGCCGGTGCGGCACGGCCGGTCCGCCGACGGGACGCCGGGACCTGGCCGATGACACGGCGGGGCTGCGGTGCGACGGACTCCGCTGCAGCCGTCGCGGTGCGCGGCGCCGTGGCGCGGACGTCCGGCGACGTGGGAGCCGGCGGCGTCGTGATGCGCGAGGCCGGGCGGACCGCCGACTCGGGCAGCGTGGGCGACACCGGTGCGAGGTCGATCGGCGACACGGGAGCCGCGGCCGACGACGGTGTGGTCAGCCCGACGACCTCGTCGAACGACGGACCCGCGGCACGGTCGGGGGTGACGTCCTGCGCGTGGTCCTGCGTGACGGGAGCACCCTTCGCAGCCGCTCGCTCCGCCTCGATCCGTGCTCGTCGGGTCAGGTGGACGACCGGGGTGGCGGCGTCGACGGGACCGGTGGGGACGGACGTCAGTGGGGAGTGGGGCATGCGTGCGGTGGCGATCCTGATCGGGGAAGGGGCGCGCTCGTTGGTAACGAGCAGATAACGGGACCTGAGCACGGTAGCAAACGTCGTCGCACGTCGCCAGTCGTGGTCGTGTCCACCGGGCACCCCCAGACCGAGGGACCGACGGACCTCAGACGCCGAGCGCCTCGGCTTCCAGCCCGCGCAGCAGCGCCTCGAGGTCGTCGGCCACCGCGGGGCTCGCGAACAGGAAGGAACGCGTGCCGCCGGCCTCCCAGATGCGGACCGACGCTCCGGCCTCACGCGCGACGACGGAGCCGCCAGCCATGTCCCACGGGTTGATCCCGCGCTCGTAGTAGGCGTCGACGACCCCGGTCCCGACCGCGCAGCAGTCGAGCGACGCCGCTCCCCCGCGCCGGATGTCCCGCACCTCGCCGATCAGCCCGGCGAGCACGGACACCTGCTCGCGGCGCCGGTCGGCCGTGTACCCGAAGCCCGTCGCCACGAGCGTCTCGGCGAGCGAGGCCGGAGCGCTGACGGACAGGGGGACGCCGTCGCGGGTGGCGCCCTGTCCGGCGGCGGCACGGAACACCACCCCGGTCGCGGGGGCCACCACGACGCCGGCGATCGGCTCCCACGTCGTCGGGTCGGCGGAACCCCGCACGACGCCGATGCTCACGCCGTACTCGGCGCTGCCGTACAGGTAGTTCACCGTGCCGTCGATCGGGTCGACGACCCAGGTGATGCCCGACTCCCCCGACGCCGAGCCGGACTCCTCGCCGTGGAACGCGTCGTCCGGCCGGGCCTCGGCGATCCGGGCGCGGATGAGCGCCTCGACCTCGCGGTCCGCCGCCGTGACCACGTCGACGATGCTCGACTTCCGGTCGGCGACCTCGACGCCCTCGGCCCGTCGTCGTGCGGCGAGCGTGGCCGCTTCGCGCGCGATCGTCTCGGCGAGGTCGGCGAACTGGGACGGTGCGAGGTCGGATGCCATGCACCGATCCTGCCAGGGACGACGAAAGCCCCGTCCGGATCGGACGGGGCTTCGCGATGGTGGCAAGTGAGGGATTCGAACCCCCGAAGGCTACGCCGGCTGATTTACAGTCAGATCCCTTTGGCCGCTTGGGTAACTTGCCATGCGCACCCAGCCGGTGTGATCACCAACCGAAGGCGCGCACAAAAGCATAGCGGATCCGGAACGGTGGTCGTGACCACCGCGAGCCGACCGCCGGAGCCGAACCGGGCCTCCCGTCCGCCGTTAGGCTGTCCGGCATGGCAGACAGTTCCTTCGACGTGGTCAGCAAGGTCGACAAGATGGAGGCGGAGAACGCCCTCAACCAGGCGGCCAAGGAGATCGAGCAGCGGTACGACTTCAAGGGCGCGGACGCGTCGGTCGCCTTCAGCGGCGAGGACGTCCTCATCAAGGCGAACTCGGAAGAGCGCGCGAAGGCCGTCCTCGACGTCCTGCAGAGCAAGGCGATCAAGCGCAACATCAGCCTGAAGAGCCTCGACGCCGGCGACCCCTACCCCTCGGGCAAGGAGTACCGCATCGAGGTGAAGTTCAAGAACGGCATCGAGCAGGACGTCGCGAAGAAGATCGGAGCGTTCCTGCGGGCCAACGCCCCGAAGACCGTGAAGAGCCAGATCCAGGGCGACGAACTGCGGGTCTCCTCGAAGAGCCGCGACGACCTCCAGAACACGATCCAGCTCCTCAAGGGTGAAGAGTTCGACGTCCCGTTGCAGTACATCAACTTCCGCTGACGTCCGTGGAGCACTGGCTCACCGTCGCGATCACGGTCCTGGCCGTCCTGCTGGACCTGGCGATCCGCGTCTTCTCGATCATCTACGTCCCGATCAACCGGAAGCCGCAGACGGCGACCGCCTGGTTGCTCGCGATCTTCCTCATCCCCTACATCGGCTTCATCGTCTTCCTGGTCATCGGGTCGACGAAGCTGCCGCGTGCCCGGCGTGAGAAGCAGACCGAGATCAACGCGTACATCCTCGAGCAGACCGAGGGCATCGAACGCGTGCGCCGTGACCACCCGTGGCCGCTGTGGCTCGAGAGCATCACCACACTGAACCGTGAACTCGGCGCGATGCCGCTGGTCGGCGGCAACTCGGCGGAGCTCTACCCCGACTCCGAGGAGTCGATCGCGGAGATGACCCGGGCGATCGACCAGTCGCGCCGGTTCGTGCACGTCGAGTTCTACATCGCCACGCTCGACGACACCACGCGACCGTTCTTCGACGCGCTCGCCCGTGCACAGGCCCGCGGCGTCACCGTCCGGTTCCTGCTCGACCACTGGGCCAGCCGCGGCTACCCCGGGTACAAGGACACGCTGGCGTTCATGGACCGCGCCGGCATCGAGTGGCACCTCATGCTCCCGCTGCTGCCGCTGCAGGGGAAGTTCCAGCGACCCGACCTCCGCAACCACCGGAAGATCATGGTCATCGACGGCTCGGTCGCGTTCACCGGCTCGCAGAACCTGATCGACCCCTCGTACGACATCAAGTCGCACATCGAGAAGGGCATGGTCTACAAGGACCTGTTCGCCCGGTTCGAGGGACCGGTCGTCGCGGGGTTGAACGCCCTGTTCGTCACCGACTGGTACAGCGAGACGGACGAACTGCTGCTCCGTGAGAGCGACCCCGTCCAGCGGGCCGACCGCGGCGACGCCCTCGACTGCCAGGTCGTGCCGTCCGGGCCCGGGTTCGACGGCGAGAACAACCTGCGCCTGTTCAACGCACTGCTCTACTCGGCGCAGAAGAAGGTGTCGATCACCTCGCCGTACTTCGTGCCGGACGACTCGATGCTCTACGCCATCACGACGACCGCCCAGCGTGGCGTCGAGGTCGAGCTCTTCGTCGGCGAGATGGGCGACCACGCCATGACGTGGCACGCGCAGCGCTCGTACTACGAGGGACTGCTCCGCGCCGGCGTGCGGATCTGGCTCTACCGGGCACCGACGATCCTGCACGCCAAGCACTTCACCATCGACGACGAGGTGTCGGTGATCGGGTCGAGCAACATGGACATGCGCTCGTTCAGCCTGAACCTCGAGGTCTCCGTGATGGTCCGGGGCCACCGCTTCGTCGACGCCCTGCGCGAGGTGCAGGACGCCTACAAGGAGCACAGCTTCGAGCTGACGCTCGATGAGTGGGTCGACCGTCCGCGCCGGTCCAAGGTGCTCGACAACGTCGCGCGGCTCACGGCAGCGCTGCAGTAGCGGACGACCGGGAGGCGCGGCTCGGCCCCGGCAGGGGCGCTCAGCGCATCGGGACGGTGGACGCCAGGGCCGCGACGGCCCGCTCGAGCGGGCCGCGGCCGAGGAACCGGCGCCAGACCATCGCGAACACGACCGAGCCCAGCGCGAACCAGCCCCACGCCTCGGCCGACTCCGGGTACTCGGGAAGCATCGCGATCACCAGGAGGTGTCCCGAGTAGATCGTCAGGGGCATCGACCCGACGGCGGCGAGCGGGAACGCGATCCGCTCGGCGACCCGCCCGCGCCCGTCGAACACCAGGGTGCAGAGGGCGATGACCGCCACCGCCACCCCCGCGGTGCCGATCACGTCGACCGTCGTCGACGAGTGGTCGCGCGGTGACAGGAAGAGCTGGGCGAGGGCCTCGGCCGGCGTGCTGCCCTCGGCGGCGTACGGGACGCCCGGGAACGCGAACGCGGCCCCGGCCGGCAGCGGCGCCAGCACCGTGCCGACGACGTACGCGGTGGCGGCGACCAGTGCGCCGGACGCGAGGAGCACGACCTGCGTGCCCCGCATCTCCAGCCCGGCCCGGGCGACGGCGAGACCGACCAGGACGTACGCCAGGAAGGTGACCACGGGGTAGACCAGGCCGAGCTGCTGTCCGACCATGCCCGCATCGGCGTAGGCCGGTGCGGTCGAGACGGCGACGATCGGCGACAACACGGCGCAGGCGCCCGCGATGGCGAGGAGCCACGCCGGGCGGACCCGGAGCACCGGGATCACCAGCAGGAACAGCACTCCGTACGTCGGCAGGATGACGTAGACCGGGGTGTCCAACGCGATGAGCACGAACCCGATGCCGACGACGGCCGCGGCGCGGACCGCCAGGCGCGCCCGGACCCGCCCGATCGTCGGGGGTCCTGGCGGAGTCGTGCGACCGCTCGTCAGCCCGATCGACACCCCCGCGAGGACGGCGAACAGCGTGGACGGGCGCCCGTGCGCCACGGCGGACCACGTCGACGGATCGGACCAGTCGAGCTGGTCCGCGATGCCGCCGATGTGCGCGGCCATCATGCCGAGCAACGCGACGGCCCGCGCGACGTCGACGCCCTGCAGTCGCACGCCGGACACGGACGCGCCCCGCACCGCGGTGGGCGGGACGGGGCGCGTGTCGGTCATCGGTGTCAGTTCGTGGGCACGTCGACGCGACCGAGGGACACGTCGATCATCTCGTCGCGGGGCACGACCTTGATGCGCTCACGGCCCTCGGCAGCACCGAGCGCGAGCTCGTGGGTGTCCAGGTGGTGCCAGCCCTCGAGGTCGGTGTACTCGACGCCACGCTCGCGGAACAGGGCCGGGATCGCACCCTCGGAGGGGTCCTCCGGCGTCCACCAGCTCGCCTGGTCGTTGACGATGTGCTGCACGGTCTCCATGGCGTCGGACTTCGTGTGCCCGATGAGCCCGACCGGACCGCGCTTGATCCACCCGGTGGCGTAGACGCCCGGGATCTGCTGGTTGTCGTCGTCGAGGACCTGGCCCTCGTGGTTCGGGATGACGCCGTGGCGCTCGTCGAACGGCAGCCCGGGCAGCGGGGAACCGAAGTAGCCGACGGCGCGGTAGGCCGCCTGGATCGGGATCTCACGGATCTCGCCCGTGCCCTCGACACCGCCCTCGCCGTTCGGCCGGGTGCGCTCGTACCGGATCGCGGTGAGGTTGCCCTGCTCGTCGCCGACGAACTCGGTCGGCTTCGCGTAGAAGTGCAGGTGCAGCCGCCGGCTCGCCTGGCCGGTCTCGCGGGTGCGCCACTGCTCGAGCACCCGGTTGATGACCATGACCTGCTTGTTCGTGGCGATCGCGGTCTTCGACGCCTCGTCGTGGTCGAAGTCCTCGTCGTAGACGACCATGTCGACGTCACGGACCTCGCCGAGCTCGCGGAGCTCGAGCGGCGTGAACTTGACCTGGGCGGGACCACGGCGGCCGAAGACGTGGACGTCCGTGACGGGCGACGCCTTGAGGCCCTCGTACACGTTCGCCGGGATCTCGGTCGGCAGCAGGTCGTCGGCGTGCTTCGCGAGGATGCGGGAGACGTCGAGCGCGACGTTGCCGACCCCGATCACCGCGACGCTCTCCGCGGTCAGCGGCCAGGTGCGCGGGACGTCGGGGTGGCCGTCGAACCAGCTGACGAAGTCGGCGGCACCGTAGGAGCCCCGGAGGTCGACGCCGGGGACGTCGAGGTCGGCGTCCTTGATCGCGCCCGTCGAGAAGACGACCGCGTTGTAGTGCTTCTTGAGGTCTTCGAGGGTGATGTCCTCGCCGAAGCGGACGTTGCCGAACAGCCGGACGACACCGCGGTCGAGTACGTCGCGCAGGGCGTTGACGATGCCCTTGATCCGCGGGTGGTCGGGTGCGACGCCGTAGCGAACGAGTCCGTACGGCGCGGGGAGCTGCTCGAACAGGTCGATCGACACGTCGTGTCCGTGGGCCTCGCGCAGCAGGATGTCCGCGGCGTAGATGCCGGCGGGTCCGGCGCCGACGATGGCGATTCGGAGGGTGGGCACTGATCGTCTCCAGTTCGTTCGGGTGGGGTGCTCCCGGTGGTGCGTCCCGCGCGGCGACCGTGGGGTCGTCCGGTCGCGGGTGGTGTTCAGCGGCTGCGGTCGACGACGGAGTCGGCGAAGCGGGTGAGTGCCCGCTTGACGGTGCCGTCGGGCAGCGGGGCGAGGGCGTCCACGGCTTCGCGGGCCCAGCGGACCGCGACCGTGCGCGTCGACGCGGTCGCTTCGTGGTCACGCAGTGCGGCGACGGCCGACTGGTACGGCACGGAGCCGACCGCGTCGTCCGGGGCGCCGTTCACGTCGCGCTCGATGCGCAGGACGAGGTCCTGCGCCGCCGGGTCGGTCGCCGCGTGCCGACGCAGGTGCAGCATCGGCAACGTGTCGACGCCGGCACGGAGGTCGTTGCCGGCGATCTTGCCGGTCTTGTCCGTCGCCGGTGCCAGGTCGATGACGTCGTCGACGAGCTGGAAGGCGACGCCCACCTTCTCGCCGAAGGTCCCGACGGCGTCGAGGTAGGCACGGTCGGCGCCGGAGAACATGACACCGGCGCGGGCGGCGGTCGCGATGAGCGAACCGGTCTTGTCGCTGAGCACCTGGATGTAGTGCTCGACCGGGTCGTCGTCGGGCTGCGGGCCGGTGGTCTCGTGCAGCTGCCCCATGCAGAGGCGCTGGAAGGTCTCGGCCTGCATCCGGATGCCCTCGGTACCCAGGTCGGCGGTGATGAGGCTGGCGCGGGCGAAGAGCAGGTCGCCGGTCAGGATCGCGACGTTGTTGCCGTACGTGATCTGCGCTGCGGGGACCCCGCGGCGGACGGGCGCTTCGTCCATGACGTCGTCGTGGTAGAGCGACGCCAGGTGGGTCGTCTCGATGCTGACGGCGGCCTTGACCACGGCGTCGGTCACCCCGTCGCCGAGCTGCGCGATGAGCAGCGTCAGCGTCGGACGGATCCGCTTGCCGCCCGCGGACAGCAGGTAGCGGCTCGTGGTGTCGGCGAGGGTGTCCGTGGAACGCATGGCGTCCTCGAGCCCCTGCTCGACGAGCTCGAGACCGTCGTCGACGGCGGCGATGAAGCGGCGGTCGGCGGGCGTGGCGAACAACCGCTCGCCGATGCCCAGCGAGGCGCGGAGGCTCGGCGCGCGACGTGCGACCGGGACGCTCGGATTCAAGTGCTGCTCCGTCTTCGGGGGATGGTGACCGGTCAGTCGTCGGCCGGGTCGACGCGCGGCTGCTCGCCGGTGGTCTGGTGGTCGCGGCGTGCCTTCGCACGACGGGCCGCGGACTCGCGCACCGTGTCGGCGACGGGCTTCCGGCCACGGTGCAGTGCGACGATACCGGCCGTGAGGTTCCGGTAGGCGACCACGGAGAAGCCGACGCCGCGCAGCCACTGGGTGAGGACCTGCTGGTCCGGCCAGGCGTCGATCGACTCGGCGAGGTAGCGGTAGGCGGCGGGGTTGCTGCTCGAGAGCTTCGCGATGCCCGGGAGCACGCGCTTCAGGTAGGTGCCGTAGCCGAGGCGCAGCAGCGCACGCGGCGGGGTCGAGAACTCGCAGATGACCACTCGGCCGCCGGGCTTGAGGACCCGCAGCATCTCGGCGAGCGCCTGCTTCGGGTCGTTCACGTTGCGCAGCCCGAACGAGATCGTGACGGCGTCGAACGTGTCGTCGTCGAAGGGCAGGTGCTCGGCATCGCCCTCGACGAAGGTGATCTCGGGGTGCCGCTCGCGACCGACCGCGATCATGCCGGCGGAGAGGTCGAGCGCGCTGACCTCTGCCCCCTTCTTCGCGAAGGCCGCGGCACTCGTCCCGGTGCCCGCGGCGATGTCGAGGACCTTCTCGCCGGGCTGGGGGTCGACCGCCCGCACCGTGGCGACACGCCACAGCGGTGCGTTGCCCGCCGACAGGATGTCGTTCGTGAGGTCGTACTTGGCCGCGACGTCGTCGAACATCGCCGCCACCTCGTCCGGCCGCTTGTTCAGGTCCGCTCTGCTCACCCGACCAATCCTAGAGGTCCCGACCGCACGTTCACCGGACTCGCAGCAACGGCCCACTCGTCGAGCGCGCGGCCAGGTGGTCCACCGACCGCGCGTAGCATCGGAGCCGTGACCCGAACCACCACGGCGGCGCCCCCGCTGACGGTCTCCACCCGGATCCTCGACGACCCGGGCACCGTCCTCCGCCACACCCTGCGCGACCGTCCCCTGGCCTTCGTCCGGAACGGTGACGGCATCGTCGGCATCGGGGAGGCGCTGCGGTTCACGTTCACCGGCCCCGACCGGATGCGCGACGCCGCCGCGGTCTGGCGCACCGTCGTGGAGTCGGCCGTCGTCGACGACCCGGTGCAGCTGCGCGGCTCCGGCCTGGTCGCGTTCGGCTCCTTCGCCTTCGCCGACGACTCCGCCGACGAGAGCGTCCTGATCGTCCCGCGCGTGGTCATCGGCCGTCGGCGCGGCAAGGCCTGGCTCACGGCGATCGACACGACCGTCGGCGCCGAGCCGCTCACGTTCACGCGGACCTCGGTGCCGGTCCCCCACGTCGGACCACACGTCTCCGTCGCGCTGCACCCCGGCCGGATCGACGAGGCCGCCTACGCCGCGAACGTCGCCGAGGCCGTGCGACGCATCGCCGCCGGGAGCGCGCAGAAGGTCGTCCTCGCCCGCGACCTCGTCGGCGAGATGCCAGCGGACGCCGACCACCGCGCCCTGCTGCTCGACCTCGCCGCCGCCTACCCGCAGTGCGTCACCTTCGCGGTCGACGGCCTGGTCGGTGCGACCCCCGAGACGCTCGCCCGCACCGACGGCACCCGGTTGACGGCGCGGGTGCTGGCCGGCAGCGCCGCACGCGGCGAAGACGAGGTGTCGGACCGTGCCGCTGCCGAAGCCCTTGCCGCCAGCGCGAAGGACGTCGAGGAGCACGCGTTCGCGATCGACAGCCTGCTCGCTTCGCTCCGCCCGCTCGTGACCGAGTTGCGCGCCGACCCCGAGCCGTTCCGGCTGCAGCTGCCGAACCTGTGGCACCTGGCGACCGACGTGCAGGCGACCCTGCCGCCGGACACCACCTCGCTCGACGTCGCCGACGCCCTGCACCCGACGGCCGCCGTCGCGGGCACCCCCACCGACGTGGCCGTCCGGCTCGTCGCCGAGCTCGAGGGCGTCGACCGCGGTCGCTACGCCGGCCCGGTGGGCTGGATGAGCGCCACCGGCGACGGTGAGTGGATGCTGGCGCTCCGCAGCGCCCGGATCGACGACGACGGCACCGTCCGGGCCTGGGCGGGTGCGGGCGTCGTCGCGGGGTCGGAACCGGCGCGCGAGGTCGCCGAGACCGCCCTGAAGTTCCGACCGGTCACCGACGCGCTGGCCTGAGCGCCGCGTCAGTCGGCCAGCGGGACCTCGATCACGACCCGCTCGGCCGGGTCGGTGAGCACCCGCTCGAGGTCGCCCCACGTCTCCGCGCGGCGGTACTCCCAACCGAGGCCGGTCACGACCCGTTCGACGTCGACGTGCTGCGGGGTCGACATCATCCGGCGCATGTCCTCTGGTGGAGTGGTGCGTGCCACCTCGAGCCCGCGGAAGATCGCGCCGCCGTGGTCGTTGCCGACGACGACCTGGACCCGGTGCGTGCGCTCCTCTGTCCCGGTGACGAACGCCCCGAGGTCGTGCAGCAGGGTCAGGTCGCCGAGCAGCACGCGCGTGGTGCCGACCGACGCCGACGACTGTTCGAGGGCCGCGGCGATCCCGAGCGCCGTCGACACGGTGCCGTCGATGCCGGCGAGCCCACGGTTCGCGTGCACCCGGATCTTCTTGCCGAGCACGCGCCCGTCGGCGACGCGGATGATCTGCGAGGCGCCGAACACGAGCCGGTCGTGCGGCCACGTCACGCCCCACACGGCGTCGGCGAGCATCGCGCGGTCGACGGGTCGGCGGCGGAGGGCGACCTCGTCGCGCAGGAACTTGTTGCGCTCGGCACGGTCCGGGGACCGCTTGGCGCCGAGGTCGGGTCCGGCGTCACCATCGCCCAACAGCTGACGGCTCGCGCCGACCCAGCGGCCGACCCACGCACGGTGCTCCGGCCGGGTCCGGCCCGTCACGCGGACGTCGGACACGAAGGTGGTCAACGATTCGCTGGGCCCACGCCGCCGGTTCCCGGGCGACGCGCCAGCGGCGTCCGGGCCGTGCCGGTGGGGAGAGGCGCGGGCCGGGTCGAAGGGGTCGGCCGCGTGTCCGCGGACGACGATCGTCTCGACCCCCTGCCGCTGCAGGAGCGCCGGGACCTCGCGGCTCAGGGTGGGGTGACCGAGCACGACGGCACGACGGACCGCTCCGCCGAAGTCCTGGTCGCGCAGGAGTTCGCGGTAGGTGACGACGAGGTTCCGGCCGAACCGTGCGCCGCTGGAGACCTCGGCGAGCAGGGGCGCCCCGAGCTCCCACGCGATGCGCTCGGCGTCCTCGCCGGCGTCGTGCCCGGCGATGACGACCGTGCCCGGCTCATCGTCCGGCGACAGCTCGGCCACCGGGAGTCCGCCGTGCGCACGACGGGTGGCGAACGCGGTGTCGACCTCGTCGTCGGAGACGCCCTGCACGCGCTCGGCGTCGAGGCCGGCGGACAGGGGTTCACGGAACGCGACGTTGAGCTGCGCTGGCCCCGGTTGTCCGGTGTGTCCGGCGGCCGCGGCGACTGCCTGGCGGGCGAGGTCGCGGAGCGCTGCACGCACCGAGGCGTCGGCTCCGTGCGCAGAGGGCGCCTCGACGTCGCGGACGAAGGCGACCGCGTCGCCGAACATCCCCGGCTGGACGGTGGTCTGGTTGCTGCCGATGCCGCGGAGCTCGTCCGGCCGGTCGGCGCTCAGCACGATCATCGGCACACCGGAGTGGTGCGCTTCGAGGACGGCAGGGTGCAGGTTGGCGACGGCGGTGCCCGAGGTCGTCACGACGGCGGCCGGTCGACCGGACTCCACCGCGAGCCCGAGGGCGAAGAACCCGGCGGTGCGCTCGTCGAGCCGGACGTGGACGGTCAGGCCGCCGGCTCGCTCGAGGGCGACGGCCGCGAGCGCCAGGGCCTGGGATCGCGAGCCCGGACTGACGACGACATCGGTGACGCCGGCGCGGACGAGTTCCTGCAGCAGCGTCAGGGCAGCGTCCGTCGCCGGACTGCCCGATCCGGCGGGACCGTCAGCGATCGGTGCGGCCGTCGTCGTCTCGGTCGTGGAACTGGTCTTCGAGGTCTCGGAGGGTCGCGTCGTCCTGGTCCTTGTCCGTGAGGGTGTCCCCCGGAACGGGCGTGGTGCCGAGGAAGTCCGGGTCGTCTTCGGGTCCACGGTACCGGGCTGTCGTGCCCGGGGACGCCGGCGAGCGGCCGAGCAGGAACCAGAGCACCCCACCGAGGACGGGGAGGACGATCACGAGGAGGATCCAGACACCCCGCCTGAGGGATCGGACACGTTCGCGGGGCATCGTCGCGCAGTCGATGGCCGCGTACACCGTGAAGGCGACAGCGGCGACGACGACGATCAACCACAAGCGGACCATGCCCAGGAGTCTAGGTCGCGAGCCTGTGACGACCCTGCCGGTCGGCCGTCCGTAGACTCGCAGGGTGAAAGCGTGGCTCCTGTACACCCTGGCCCGGCTCGGCATCTTCGCGGCGGCGCTCGTGCTCCTCCGGCTCCTGACCCCGATGCCCTGGTACTGGGCGACGATCATCGCCGCCCTCGTCGGGCTGCTGGTGTCCTACATCGCGCTCGCCGGACTCCGCACCAAGGTCGCCCTGAGCCTGGCGAACCGCCGCGGTGGCCCGGAGCGCGATGCGGACACCGACTTCGAGGACGACTTCGTCGACGCGGCGGACACCGACGCCGCGGACACGCCGACCGTGCGCCCGGTGTCGGACGCCGACCGGCACGCCGCGCGCCGGGACACCGACGCGGAGTAGTCCGGCGGAGTCCTACGGCTGGACGGCGAGCGTGATGCCGAGCACGACGCCGAAGACCAGCGAGGCGAACGACGACAGCTGCAGTGCCGTGATGAGTTCACGGGGCTTGCGGGACGACACCCCGATCGCGAGCGCCGGCAGGGCCAGCAGCAGCGAGAAGTACGTGAAGCCCGTGCGGAAGTAGAGCAGGACGAACCAGAGCAGCACGACGTACGGCAGCAGCAGGAACAGGCCGTACAGCACCCGTGCCACCGGTCGTCCGACGACGACGGCCAGGGTGCGCTTGCCGGCGAGACGGTCCTCGTCGATGTCGCGGATGTTGTTCACCATCAGGACCGCGCAGGCGAAGAACCCGGCGGCGACCGCGGCGGCCCACCCGCTCGTGGTGGCCTGGCCGATGAGCACGTACTGGGTGCCGAGCACGGCGACGAGTCCGAAGAACACGAAGACGAAGACCTCGCCGAGCGCGTTGTACCCGTAGGGCTTCTTGCCGCCGGTGTAGAACCACGCGGCGACGATGGCCGCGGCGCCGACGAGCAGCAGCCACCACAGCTGGGTGAGCACCACGATGACGATCCCGGCGACGGCAGCCAGCCCGAAGAACGTCAGCGCGACGGTCAGCACCGTGCCGGGCTTCGCGAGGCCGGCCCCCGTCAGTCGAGCGGGGCCGACGCGGTACTCGTCGGTGCCGCGGACCCCGTCGGAGTAGTCGTTGCTGTAGTTCACGCCGATCTGCAGGAACAGTGCCACCGCGAGGGCGAGCAGCGCGATGGCGAGGTGCCCGTCCTGCGCCAGGAACGCACCGAAGTCGCCCGTGGTGCCGCTGTCGACGAAGCCCACGGTGGTGCCGAGCACCACGGGGACGACGCCGAGCGTCAGCGTGCGGAGTCGTGCCCCGCCGATCCAGTCCCGCGCGGTCGCCCGGCGCTTCGAGCGGACCGGGGTCGCAGCCTTCGCCGGGTTGCCCGAGCGGCCCTGCTTGTGCGTCGTGTTCTTCGTTCGTGCCACGACCACCGATCCTATCCGCGCCGCGTCGCACTGCACCGCGGTGCCGACGCGCGGGCCTACGAGGACGCCAGGTCCTGGATCGCCCGCCGGTCGGGTTTGCCGGACGCGAGCATCGGCAGCCGGTCGACCACCACCACCGCGGCCGGACGTGCGGCTCGGCCGAGGGCGTCGCCCACGTGGGACCGGACGGTGTCGAGGTCGAGCGGTCGCTCGGTGACCACGACCGGCACCTCGCCCCACTCCCCCGAGGCCCGTCGGGTGACGACTGCGCCGTGCTGGTCGGGCAGGTCGCGCACGAGCCGCTCCACCGCGCCGAGCCGGACCTTCTCGCCGCCGGAGATCACCACGTCGTCGAGGCGTCCGAGCACCCGGACCACCCCGTCCGACACCGTGGCGGCGTCCCCCGTGCGGTACCAGCGCAGGCCGTCGCGCTCGCCGAACGTCGCGGCCGTGCGGTCCTCGTCGCCGAGGTACCCCTCGGCGAGCATCGGACCCGCCAACTGGAGCTCGTCGTCCACCACCGCGGTGCGGACGGTCCCGAACGGCACGCCGTCGTACACGCAGCCGCCGCTCGTCTCGCTGGCGCCGTAGGTCGTCACGATGCGCACGCCTGCGGCGACCGCTCGCTCGCGGAGCGCCGCCGGGGTCGCCTGCCCGCCGACGAGGACCGCGTCGAACCTGCCCAACGCAGCCGTCGCGCGGTCGTCGTCGAGCACGCGGGCGAGCTGCACGGGGACGAGCGACGTGTAGCGACGGGGCGCCGCAGGGCCGGTGACGAGCTGGTCCGCGGCGTCCGCGAACGCCGTGGCGTCGAAGTGCCCCGGTGCCACGACGACCGGCGTCGTCCCCGCGGCGATCGAGCGGGTCAGGACGTTGAGGCCCGCGATGTAGTGCGTGGGCAGCGCCAGCACCCAGCTGCCCGGTCCGCCGAGCGCTGCGTCCGCCGCTGCGGCACCGGCGAGGAGCGCCTCGGACGAGAGGGCCACGCGCTTGCCGGTGCCGGTGGACCCGCTCGTCTCGACCACCAGGGCGACCCGCTGCCGGACCTCGGCCGGTGGCAGGGTCGGCAGCGCCGGTGCTCCCTCGGCGACGGGGAGCAGCGCGGGGCCGCCGGCGAGCGCTGCCTCCAGGCCGCGGAGCACCGCCAGCGGATCCGACGTGCCCAGCGCGACCAGCGGACGGCTCATGCCGGCACCGCCGGGCTCAGTAGTGCCACGGGAACGACGTCCACTCGGGGGCGCGCTTCTCGAGGAACGAGTCGCGGCCCTCGACGGCCTCGTCGGTGCCGTAGGCGAGCCGCGTCGCCTCGCCCGCGAAGACCTGCTGCCCGACCATGCCGTCGTCGACGGCGTTGAACGCGTACTTGAGCATCCGGATCGCCGTCGGGGACTTGCCGAGGACGATCTCGCCCCAGCGGATCGCCTCGCGCTCGAGGTCCTCGTGCGGGACGACCGCGTTCACCGCACCCATCTCGTACGCACGTTGCGCCGAGTACTCCTGCGCGAGGAAGAAGACCTCGCGCGCGAACTTCTGGCCGATCTGCTTGGCGTAGTAGGCGCTGCCGTACCCGCCGTCGAACGACCCGACGTCGGCGTCGGTCTGCTTGAACCTGCCGTGCTCGGCGCTCGCGATGGTCAGGTCGCAGATCGCGTGCAGCGAGTGCCCGCCGCCGGCTGCCCAGCCGGGGACCACGGCGATGACGACCTTGGGCATCATGCGGATCAGGCGCTGCACCTCGAGGATGTGCAGTCGTCCCATCGACGCCTGCGCGGCGGCGGGGTCGACTCCTTCGGGCGGCGCACCCTCGTCGCCGACGTACTGGTAGCCGCTGCGCCCCCGGATGCGCTGGTCGCCGCCGGAGCAGAACGCCCAGCCGCCGTCCTTCGGGCTCGGACCGTTGCCGGTCAGCAGGACGACGCCGACGCGGGGGTCCTGGCGGGCGTCGTCGAGCGCCCGGTAGAGCTCGTCGACGGTGCGCGGACGGAAGGCGTTCCGCACCTCGGGCCGGTCGAACGCGACCCGGACGATCCCCTTCGAGACGTGCTTGTGGTACGTGATGTCCGTGAACTGCTCCGCGATCGGAGCCGCGGTCCAGACGTCGGGGTCGAACAGGTCGGAGACGGGAGCAGCCATGCCCCCAACGTACCGCCGCCGTCAGGCGCCCATGCCGGTCAGGACCTCGGGCGCGACGAACACCAGGATCACGATGAGGATCACCGGGTTGGCGAAGAAGGCCACCACGACACCGATCGCCCCGTACCACCGGCCGAGGCCACCGACGGCCGCGACGAAGCCGAGCACCGCCGCGATGAGGGTCAGGAACACCACGACGAAGCAGATCCCGAACGCGAACTCGGTGTCACCGCCCATGAAGACCGCGAAGGCGCTGGCGTCCACCGCAGCGGACACCACCGCGAGGCCGAGGGCGATCTTGCCGACGATCGGGCTGCGGCGCTTCCGACCCGCCGTCTGGCGGACGTCGACGGTGTTCTGCTGCATGAGCCGCGCGAACTCGTCGGTGTCGCGACCGGGGCGCTGCGCACGCTGCTGCGGTTCCCGCGCCACCGCGCCTCCCTCGTTCCGGACGGTTCGATCCGGGTCGTGACCAGTGCCGACCGAGGCCGACCGATGCATGCTAATGCCCTGCCCTGGCGGTCCCCTCCGAGGAACCGGCAGGTGCCCTGGGTGCGGTGGGAGGATGGCCGACGTGCTCCCCGACCTCGCCGAACTCACCGCCGACGCGCACGTGGTCGCCCTGCCCATGCGGGTGCGGTTCCGCGGCATCACCACGCGCGAGGCGCTCGTCCTCCGCGGCCCCTCGGGCTGGACCGAGTTCTCACCCTTCGTCGAGTACGACGACGCCGAGGCCGCCGCGTGGCTCCGGGGCGCGATCGACTTCGGCTGGACCGAGCACGAGGCCGCCGCCGACTCGGTGCCGGTGAACGCCACGGTGCCGGCGATCGCCCCGGACCAGGTCGCCGCACTGCTCGCGCGCTACCCCGGGTGCACCACCGCCAAGGTCAAGGTCGCCGAACCCGGTACCACCGTCGACGACGACGTCGCCCGGGTCGCCGAGGTCCGACGGGTGATGGGCCCCGGGGCCGCCGTCCGGGTGGACGCCAACGGACTGTGGAGCGTCGACCAGGCCACCGAGGCGCTCGAACGCCTCGCTCCCTTCGACCTGCAGTACGCCGAGCAGCCCTGTCGGACCGTGCCGGAGCTCGCCGCGCTGCGGGCACGGATCGACGGCCTCGGGGTGCGGATCGCCGCGGACGAGAGCGTTCGCAAGGCCGCTGACCCCCTCGCCGTCGCACGAGCCGGAGCGGCTGACGTCCTGGTCGTCAAGGCGCAACCGCTCGGGGGCATCACCGCGGCGCGTACGGTCATCGCCCAGGCCGGGTTGCCGTGCGTGGTCTCCAGCGCGCTCGACACCTCGGTGGGGCTCGGCATGGGCGCGTTCCTCGCCGCGGCTGCGATGTCCCCGGGGTACGCAGCCGGGCTCGGGACCGCCGCGATGTTCGCGTCCGACGTCACCGCGGACCCGCTCCTGCCGGTCGGGGGCCGCGTGCCGGTGCGACGGGTCGCGGTGTCGGCGGACCTGCTCGACCGGAACGCCGCGTCGCCGGAGCGCACGGCGTGGTGGCTCGCGCGGGTGGCGCGGGTGCACGCCGTACTGGCCGCCGCGTAGACCCGTCTTCCCGGCCCTGCACGCGACCGGACGACGGGCGGGAGGCACGGTGCCAGCTGGCACCGTGCCTCCCGTCCGGTCCTGGTCGCGACCAGAGCCGCGTCAGTGACGCGCGTCGCTCACAGGCCCGAGTAGCTGTGCAGGCCCTTGAAGAAGACGTTCACGACCGAGAAGTTGAACATCACGGCGGCGAAGCCGATGAGCGCCAGCCACGACGACCGCGCACCGCGCCAGCCGCGGGTCGCACGGGCGTGGATGTACCCGGCGTAGACGACCCAGATGATGAAGGTCCAGACCTCCTTGGTGTCCCAGCCCCAGTACCGGCCCCAGGCACGCTCCGCCCAGACCGCACCGGCGATCAGGGTGAAGGTCCAGAGGACGAAGCCGACGAGCAGGACGCGGTAGGTCAGGACCTCGAGGCGGTCGGCGTCCGGCAGGGTCGCCATGAAGCGGAGCTTGCCCGAGGCGGTCCGGCCCTGGCGGTACGTCTGCACGAGCTGCGCCACCGCGAGCCCCGCACCGAGCGCGAAGAACCCGGTGCCGGCGATCGCCACGAAGACGTGGATGACGAGCCAGTACGACTGCAGCGCCGGCTGCAGCGGCACGACGGGCACCCAGTAGTTCACCGTCGCGATGCCGAGCAGGATGATCGTCAGCCCGGTGATGAAGACGCCGAGGAACTTCAGGTTCTGCCAGAACTGCACGAGCAGGAAGATGAGCGTGATGAGCGCCGTGCCGGTGAGCGAGAACTCGAACATGTTGCCCCACGGCACACGGTCGGCCGCGATGCCGCGCAGGACCACCGATGCGACGTGCAGCACCAGCGCGAGGATCGTCATGGCCATGCCGACGCGCTCGAACTTCGTGCCGCGCGCGGCCGAGCCGCCGGCGTTCGCCGGGGGTGCCGCGACCGGTTCGAGCACGACGGTGCCGCCCCGGACGGTGGCGACGGTCTTCGCCGAGCGGGCCGCGCCCACCGAGGCGGTCGCTGCAGCGTCGTCCGAGTCCGCACCAGCGTTCTTCGCCGCTGCCGTCACCTCGCCGGAGCGTTTCGCCATGTCCAGCGCGAACGAGATGAACGCGATGACGTAGACCGCCATCGCGGAGTACGTCAGCACGACCGAGTAGGTCGCGAGGTTCGTGGTCATGTCGTTCACTGGGGCATCCTAACTCCGAGGTCCGACGTGTGGCGCTGTGCGATGTCCGCGACGGCCCGTTCGAGGTTGGGGTCCTCACCGCGGGCGAGGCCCGCGTACTCCAAGTCGTACTCGCCGTGCTCTGCGCCCTTGCGGGGGACGACCTTCACCCACACGCGTCGGCGCGGGACGAAGAGCGACGTGAGCAGCCCGAGCGTCGAGAGCAGCGCGAAGGCGGCGACCCACGCCTGCGATGGGTCGTGGTGCACGTCGAGCGACACGTAGCGCTTGACGCCGTCGAAGGTGATCGACCCGGCACCGTTCGGCAGCTTCTTGGTCTGCCCGGGCTCGAGCGCGATGCTCGCCGTGTCGGACTGACGGCCGGCGATCTGCGTGAGGCCCTTGGTGTCGAGCGTGTAGACGCTCTGCGGCACGCCGCTGTCGAGGCCGAGGTCGCCGGTGTAGACCTGCAGCGTCAGCAGCGGGTTCTGCGTGTCCGGGTAGGCGCTCGTGTACGCACCCGAGGCGAGCTTCGACGCCGTCGGGTAGAAGAACCCGACCATGCCGAGCTGGTCCGGCAGCGCGTCCGGCACCTTGATGACGCCGGTGGAAGTGTAGTTGGCGTCCTCGGGCAGGAACGGCACGACGTCCTGGAACGCCACGTTGCCCTCGCCGTCGCGCACCGTGACGTTCATCGCGTAGCCGTTGCCGAGCAGGTAGACGTTGGTGCCGCCCACGTGCAGCGGGTCGTTCACGCCCAGGCGGCTGGTCGTCGACTCGCCGCCCTTCTCCTTGCTCGTCACGGTCGCCGAGTAGTCGAGCGCCTGGCCGAGGGCGTCGAGGTTGCGCTCCTCGTACTTCGTGACGAACTTGTCGAGCGTCAGGTTGTAGCCCTTGAGGTCGGTCTGCTGGAACCAGCGACCCGGGTTGAACGAGTCGTAGGAGCCGAGGACGTTCGAGAACGTCTGCCCCTCGACCAGCAGCCGCTGGCCGGTGAACCCGAACCCGCCGCCGACACCGACGGCCAGCAGGACACCGACGAGCGCCGCGTGGAACACCAGGTTGCCGGTCTCGCGCAGGTAGCCGCGCTCCGCGCTCACCGAGTCGCCGAAGCGCTCGACGCGGTACCCGGAGCGCTTCAGGATCGTCATCGCGCGCGTGACCGCGTGCTCGCTGGACGGGAGGCCCGTGGTCACGTCGATCCCGGTGGTGCCGTCGATCATCGCGTCGGGCTGCACCGCCACGGTGCGGAAGCCCGCCAGTCGCGTCAGGCGGACGGGGGTCCGGGGCGGACGGGTGCGGAGCGCCTGCCAGTGGTGCTTCGTGCGCGGCACGATGCAGCCGATCAGGGAGACGAACAGCAGGAGGTAGATCGCCGAGAACCACACCGAGGTGTAGGTGTCGAAGACCTGCAGCTTGTCGAGGATCGGGTAGAGCGTGGCGTGGTCGGCCTTGTACTGGACGACACCGTTCGGGTCGGCGGTGCGCTGCGGCACGAGCGAGCCCGGGATCGCCGCGAGGGCGAGCAGCATGAGCAGGAACAGCGCGGTGCGCATGCTCGTGAGCTGTCGCCAGAAGAACCGGAGGGTGCCGACGAAGCCGAGCTTCGGCTGGTTGATGCCGGCGTCGCCGGGGCCGGAGCCGTCGACGTGGTCGGACGGTCGCTGCGGGTCCGACGCGGTGTCGGCGCCCGTCGCTTCGGTTTCGGGATCAGACCGCGGGGACAAAGCTCTGGATCACCGCCCCGACGCTCGACATGACGGCCGACCAGATTCCGGTGACCATGAGCAGACCGATGACGATCAGGATCGCTCCTCCGATGATGTTGACGGTGCGCATGTGCCGCTTCACGGCGCGGATCGCACCGGTCGCCCAGCCGGCCCCGAGGGCGACGAGGACGAACGGGATGCCGAGGCCCAGGCAGTACGCGACGCCGAGCCACATGCCCTGCCAGGCACTGCCCGACTGCACACTGAGCAGGTTGATGGCGGCGAGGGTCGGGCCGAGGCACGGGGTCCAGCCGAGGCCGAACACGATGCCGAGCAGCGGGGCGCCGACGAGTCCGGTCGCGGGTGTCCAGCTCGGCTTGATGGTGCGCTGCATGAACGTGAACCGGCCGACGAACACCAGCCCCATCGCGATGACGACGACGCCCAGGATCTGCGTGATGAGGTCGCGCCACCGCACGAGCCAGAACCCGAGCGCGCCGAACACCGTCGTGTACGCGACGAAGACCGCCGTGAAGCCGAGGATGAACAGGAGCACGCCGAGCACGACCCGCCCTCGGCGCTGCCCGCCCTCGGCGATCCCACCGACGTACCCGAGGTAGCCGGGCACGAGCGGGAGCACACAGGGCGACAGGAACGAGACGAGCCCCGCGAGCGCCGCCACGGGCAGCGCGACGGCCATCTGGCCGCTGAGGATCGCCTCGGCGAAGGGGTTGGAGGCCACGGGTCAGGAGGCCTTGCCGGCGTCGACTTCGTCGCTGATCAGGGTCTTCAGGATGCTCGTGCCGTCGACGGCGCCGAGCACCCGGGCAGCCACGCGGCCCTTGGTGTCGAGGACGATCGTGGCCGGCACGGCGTTCGGGGCGATCTGACCGGACAGGGCGAGCTGCATCGTGCCGGTCTTCTGGTCGAGGACCGTCGGGTAGTCGACGCCGAAGGTGCGCTCGAAGGCGGCTGCGGTCGCTGCCTCGTCGCGGACGTTGACGCCGATGAACGCGACGTCGTCGGCACCGGCGTAGGACTCGTGCACCTCGTTGAGGTACTTCGCCTCGGCGCGGCACGGCGGGCAGCTCGCGTACCAGAAGTTCAGGACGACGACCTTGCCCTTGAGGTCCTTCGACGAGACGGTGTCGCCGTCGGAGTCCTTCGCCTCGAAGTCGACCGCGTCGGACCGCTTGTCGGCGGTGACCTCGGTCACCGCGCCGTCGCCGGAGATGTAGTTCTGGGTGGTGCCGTTGCCGTACTGCTTGGCGAGGCCACCGTTGTCCGACGAGCACCCGGACAGGACGAGCGCCGCGGCGACCGCCGTCGCTGCGAGGACCGCGAACCGCTTGCTGATGACGCTCACACTGCTCCTTCGTCGATGGCGGTCGCGCGCAGCTCCTGCGCGGGATCCGTGTACCCGACCTCGGTGAACCGACCGGTCGACGTGGCGGGCACCCGTTCGACGGTCGTGATGCTCGACAGGTCGCAGCGGCGCTTGCGTGGGTCGTGCCAGAGCGACTCCCCCGCGAGCTTCCGGTGGACCGTCCAGATCGGCAGCTGGTGGCTGACCAGGACGACGTCGCCGCCGTCCACGCTCTCCCACGCCGTGGTCATCGCGGCGAGCATGCGGTTCGCGATCGACTCGTACGCCTCGCCCCAGCTCGGCCGGAACGGGTTCGCGATCCAGGGCCACTCCGCCGGACGGCCGAGCGAACGCTTCGTGAAGCCCGGGGGCTGCCCCTCGTACCGGTTCGTCGGCTCGATCAGGCGCTCGTCCAGCGTGACGTCGAGCCCGTACGCAGCCGACCACGGCGCCGCGGACTCCTGCGTGCGCTGCAGCGGCGAGGCGACGATCCGGCGCACGTCGACACCGGCGTCCTTCCACGCGGTCGCCGAGGCGAGGGCCATCTGCTTGCCGAGGTCGCTCAGTCCGAAGCCCGGGAGCCGCCCGTACAGGACGCGGTCGGGGTTGTGCACCTCACCGTGCCGGACGAGGTGGAGTCGGGTGGCGGGCATGGGTTCCAGTGTAGGTCGCCCACCGGTGCTCACCGGCCCCACAGCCGATTCACCGGATGCGGAAGCGCTCAGCCGAGCTCGCCCGACAACCGCCCGTGGATGGCCACCGACCCGGTGTTGAGGCCCACGACCTCGACCGTGGACCCGTGCTTGGCGAACCGCTGCTCGACGCCGTCCAGTGCCGCGACCGTCGAGGCGTCGAAGACGTGCGCGTCGGACAGGTCGATGACCACGTGCTCCGGGTCCTCGGCGTAGGAGAACCGCGTGACGACGTCGTTCGACGACGCGAAGAACAGGGCGCCGCGCACCCGGTACCGCACGGTGTGCTCGTCGACCGGCTCGCGGACGACGGTGACGACGTGGGCCGCCCGGCGAGCGAAGACCAGTGCTGCGACGACGACCCCGACGAGCACGCCGGTCGCGAGGTTCTCGGTCACGACGACCACCACGACGGTGATGAGCATGACGGCGGTCTCCCCGAGGGGCATCCGCCGCAGGGTGCGCGGACGGATGCTGTGCCAGTCGAAGGTCGCCACGCACACCATGAGCATCACGGCGGTCAGCGCGGCCATCGGGATCTCGGCCACGAGGTCGTGCAGCACGATCGTCAGGACGAGTACGGAAGCACCGGCGACGAAGGTCGAGATCCGGGTCCGTGCGCCCGCGGTCTTCACGTTGATGACCGTCTGGCCGATCATCGCGCAACCACCCGTCCCGCCGAAGAACGCCGACGCGATGTTGGCGACGCCCTGCCCCCAGGACTCCCGCCACTTGCTCGAGCCGGTCTCGGTGATGGAGTCGACGAGCTGCGCGGTCAACAGGGTCTCGATGAGGCCGACGATCGCGACGCCGAACGCGTACGGCGCGATGATCTGCAGCGTCTCGAAGGAGAACGGGGTGACGATGCCGTTGAACCCGGGTAGTGCGGTGGGCAGTTCGCCCTCGTCGCCGACCGTGGGGACGACGACGCTGAAGAGCATCGTGATGCCGGTGATCACGACGACCGCGATGAGCGGCGCGGGCACCGCCTTGGTCAGGAACGGGAAGCCGACGATGATCGCGATGCCGAGGGCGGTGAGCGGCCAGACGACGAACGGGACGTCGGGGCCGAGCAGGTTGGGCAGCTGCGCGGTGAAGATGAGGATGGCCAACGCGTTGACGAACGCCACGTTGACGCTGCGCGGGATGAAGCGCATCAGGCGCGCGACCCCGAGGAACCCGAGCACGAGCTGGAACACGCCGCCGAGGACGATCGCGGGCACGAGGTACTCGATGCCGTGTTCGCGGACGAGCGGCGCGATGACCAGGGCCACCGAACCGGCCGCGGCGGACACCATCGCCGGACGGCCGCCGACGATCGAGATGACGACCGCGATGATGACGCTCGAGAACAGGCCCACCGCGGGGTCGACCCCGGCGACGACGGAGAACGAGATCGCCTCGGGGATGAGCGCGAGCGCGGTGACGACACCGGCGAGGACCTCGCGGGTGAGCATGCGGGGTGAGCGGAGGGCGGTGAGGACGCTCGGGGCCGCCGGCGCGTGTGTGATCACGGACATCGATCGGAACTCTACCCTCACGTGAGGGTAGAGTTGTGCACCGTGAGCACCACCGACACCCCGGACACGATGCACATCGGCGAGCTGGCGGACCGTGCCGGCATGTCCCTGCGGACGATCCGCCACTACGACGAGGTCGGGCTGCTCGTGCCGAGCGGCCGCACCACGGGCGGGTTCCGGGTCTACACCGCGCAGGACCTGGACCGGCTGCTCGTGATCCGCCGCATGAAGCCACTCGGGTTCACGCTCGACGAGATGGCGGACCTGCTGCGGGTCGTCGATGCGCTGGCGGCGAAGGACCCCGACGACGAGCCCGCGCTGGCTGCACGCCTCGACGAGTACCTCGACGATGCCCGGGCCCGGCACGCCAAGCTCGTCGAGCGCGCCGGCATGGCCGAGGAGTTCATCGGCACCCTGGGGTCACTCCGCGCTTCGCTTCCCTGAGCGCTCGTACCGCGCGAGCCATCGCCGCTCAGCCTCGGCTGCTTCTTCCGGGGAGTACTCCAGACGTGCCTCCACCCGCTCGAACATGGCGATCATCTTCCGCGCCTTCCGCTTCGGGTACGCGTCGAGGATGACCTGGTTGAGCCGGACCTGCGCACGCCGGCGTTCCTCACCGGTCATGTGCATGAACATGCGTTGCATCGCGTTCCTCTTCTCCGAGTGTTCGTACCAGGACACTCACACCTGGATCGTCGACCCGTCCATGAATCTGCATGTCGTACATCGCGCCCGCGACCATCCGTCCGATCTCGGCCTTGCCGACGTCGTCGGACGACACCATCTCCGCTGCCCAGACAACCTGTTGCCAGACGTACGCTCGCTCGATCGCACGGTGCTCTCGCCGCCACCGCATGAACGACCAGACCGTTGCCGTCGTGGTGCCTCCGAGCGCCAACAACGACGCGACGATCGTCGCGATCGCCGCAGGCGGCCAGGTCGCGAGCTCCCCCGTCCCCGTCCCCACCCGGTCCCCCCTCTCGTCTCGCGACCCGGCCACGTCGAGAACGCTACGGACCCACGCGACGCCCCACGGGCCTCCCGGTCAGACCTGTGGACGACGCCGGAAGCGAGCCGCCCTGTGGAGGGGAACACCCTGCGGACCGACGCCGCCGGACGCAGACGGTTAGACTCGACCACCGTGATCGAACGCACCCGCATCGCCGACCTCGCTGCCCTCCCCGACGGCCCCGTCTCCGTGGCCGGATGGGTCGAGACCGTCCGAGACCAGAAGAAGGTGCAGTTCGTCGTCCTCCGCGACGAATCCGGCGCCGTCCAGCTCGTGAACCCCGCCACGCGCGAGGCCGAGGACGGTGACGACGCCGCCCAGGCCGCGCTCGCCACCACCACCGAGATCTCGGCCCTCGCCCACGGCACCTTCATCCACGCCACCGGCACCCTGAAGCACGACGAGCGCGTCAAGCTCGGCGGGCTCGAGGTCAAGGTCGGCACGCTCGAGGTGGTGAGCGCCGCGATCCCGGAGACCCCGATCGCCGACGACTCGTCGCTCGACAAGCGGCTCGACTGGCGCTTCCTCGATCTGCGCAACCGCAAGCAGAACCTCATCTTCCGCATCCAGACGACCCTGGAGCACGCGTTCCGCACCTACTGGGTGGACCGCGACTACATCGAGATCCACACCCCGAAGCTGATGGCGTCGGCGTCCGAGTCGCGCGCCGAGCTCTTCCAGCTCGAGTACTTCGAGACGACCGCCTACCTGGCGCAGTCGCCGCAGAACTTCAAGCAGATGGCCCAGCCGGCCGGCTTCGGCGCCGTGTTCGAGATCGCCGACGCGTTCCGCGCGGACCCCTCCTTCACGAGCCGCCACGCGACCGAGTTCACGAGCGTCGACGCCGAGTTCTCGTGGATCGAGTCCCACGAAGACGTCATGGCGATGCACGAAGAAGTCCTGGTCGCCGGCATCACCGCGGTCAAGGAGAAGCACGGCAAGGACATCGAGGAGGTCTTCGGCTTCGAGCTGCAGGTCCCCGCGACGCCGTTCCCCCGCGTGACCCTGGCCGAGGCCCGGAAGATCGTGGCCGACAGCGGCCACGACGTCGTCCGCGCCGACGGCGACCTGGACCCCGAGGGTGAGCGCCGCGTCGCCGCCTGGGCGAAGGAGCACCACGGTTCGGAGTTCGTGTTCGTCACCGAGTACGACGCCTCGATCCGGCCGTACTACCACATGCGCAAGCCGGGCGACCCCTCGCTCACGAACAGCTACGACCTCATCTTCAACGGCGCGGAGATCTCCACGGGCGCACAGCGCGAGCACCGCGTCGACGTGCTCGAGGCGCAGGCCGTCGAGAAGGGCCTCGACCCCGAGGAGCTCGGCTGGTACCTCGACTTCTTCCGCTACGGCGTGCCGCCGCACGGTGGGTTCGGCATGGGCCTTGCGCGCGTGCTCATGCTCATGTTGGGTGAGCCGTCCATCCGTGAGGTCACGTACCTCTTCCGTGGACCGACGCGCCTGACGCCGTAGTCACGTCGCGCGGCGCCCCGCGCGAGCGCACGTCGCGCGGCGCCCCGCGCGAGCGCACATGGTGAACAGGAATGGTCGCCTCCCGATGCGGGAGGCGACCATTTCTGCTCACGAAGCGCCGCAGCGCACGCAGCGCCGGGGGCGGGACGGGAGGCCCGGCTCAGCTCTGCCAGTCGATGGCAGCCCGCCCCGTGACCAGTCCACGGATCTCGGCTGCGGCAGCCTGGTGGTCCGGGTGCACCTGGTACTCGTCGAGTCCGGCGAGGTCGTCGAACGACGCGACGACGGCGACGTCGCTGTTCTTCTCCGGGTAAGCGACGTTCTCGACGACCTCGAGCGAACGGATCGACCCGATGGTGCCGGTCAGGCCGGTCAGGAGTTCGCGGATCCGGGCGATGGTCGCGGCGCGGTCGAGGTCTTCGCGCAGGGTCCAGGCGACGACGTGGGAGATCATGCGGGGGAACCGGCCTTCTCGAGGGCACGTGCGAGCCGGTCGGCGTCGACGTGCCAGTTGCTGTGGACGCGCCCGTCGACCAGCACGACGGGGATGTCCTCCGCGTACTCCTGGCGAAGGGCGTCGTCGTCGAGGATCGAGCGTTCCTGCAGGGTCACGCCGGGGTGTTCGGCGACGACGCGTTCGACCACGGGCCGTGCGTCGTCGCAGAGGTGGCATCCGGGCTTCGTCAGGAACGTCACTGCGGGCATGGCTCCAGCGTAGCCCGCGGTCCGCGTCCCCTGGGGAATGCGAAAGCCCCGGCGAACCGGGGCTTGACGCTGCAGGCTCGGGGCCTACTTCTTGTTGCGACGCTGGTGGCGCGTCTTGCGAAGCAGCTTGCGGTGCTTCTTCTTCGCCATGCGCTTGCGACGCTTCTTGATGACAGAACCCATGTGGACCTCGCTCGGACTGTGCTGATGTATCGGACACCGGGCCGTCGAGACCGCGGAAAATCAACCCGGCCGAGTCTACCGGAGGGCTGACGCGATGTCGAACGCGCCCGGAACGGACGGGTGTGCGCTCAGCCGACGTCTGCGATGCCGCCGCGCAGCACGTCGGCGACGGCTGACTCGGGGACACGGAAGGACCGGCCGAAACGGATGGCGGGGAGCTCACCGGCGTGGACCATGCGGTACACGGTCATCTTCGAGACACGCATCATCTCGGCGACCTCAGCGACGGTGAGGAAGCGCACGTCGTCGAAACTGCCGGTCATGATCCGCCTTCGGTGGCTCGCACGCGATCCGCGCACGGGTTTGGTGTGACCTGTGTGGTCACTGGCAACTGTAGAGGCGCGTGCGACCCAGTGTCCAGGCTCAGTCTTCGTCGCCGCGGCGAGTGAAGCGCTTGCGGCTGCGGTCGACGACACGCTCCCAGCCCTGCTGCGCACCGGAGATCGCCGCGGTGGCCCGGTAGGACGCCTCGGCCATGACACGCCCGAGCTCGGTCCCGACCTCGACGGTGGTCTTGCCGGCAGCACCGTTCCGGCGGACGGACACGGGCTGACCGTCGGGGGTCCAGGCCGTGGTCGCGGGCATGCCGTCGGCGTCGACCGCGCCGGTGAACGGCAAGACCCAGTCCTCCAGCGACACGAGCGGTTCCGGGTCGAGCCGGTAGAAGCGGTGCTGCCCTTCTTCACGGCTGGTGACGAGTCCGATGTCGCGCAGGACCCGGAGGTGCTTCGACACCGTCGGCTGGCTGACGCCCAGTCGTTCGACCAGTTGCCCGACGCTGAGTTCCCCGCCGGTGACGTCCGATCCGTACGCGGCGAGGAGGGTCCCGAGCAGCTCGCGCCTCGTGGGGTCCGCCACGACGGAGAAGATGTCGGCCATGCGGGCAAGGCTAGCCGGGGCACCACGGATGTACCATGACGAACCGTCCCGGCCCATGTCCTCGGAGGCATACGATGCTCGACCGTACCGAGCCGCTCCCGCGGCACGT
Organism: Curtobacterium sp. PhB190; assembly: GCF_004365385.1. Taxonomy (NCBI): domain Bacteria; kingdom Bacillati; phylum Actinomycetota; class Actinomycetes; order Micrococcales; family Microbacteriaceae; genus Curtobacterium; species Curtobacterium sp. PhB190. Next base: position 43,971 of record NZ_SODN01000002.1, read on the forward strand.
GACCGTCACCCGACGACGCGGCGGACGGATCGCGACGGTCCTGCGCTCGTCGCCGTCACGTCTGGCGATCCTGGTGTTCGTCGCCCTCATCTTCGTGTTCACATCGCTGTTCATGACCCCGTGGGCGGCAGCCGACGGGACCGGCACGCACTTCTCCGACGCGCTGTTCACGGCGGCGTCGGTGGTCTGCGTCACGGGCCTCGCGACCGTCGACATGGCCACGCACTGGTCGGTGTTCGGCAAGGTCCTCGTGGTGATCGGGACGCAGATCGGTGCGGTGGGCGTCCTGACCTTCGCGTCGATCCTCGGGCTCTTCGTGACCCGCAAGCTCGGGCTCCGCGCGAAGCTGATGGCCGCCGGCGACTCGAACCCGCTCCGCACCCACCACGGGGCGGTCCCCGAGGGGCAGGCCGTCCGCCTCGGCGAGGTCGGCACCCTGCTCGCCACGGTCGCGGTGAGCACCCTGTCGATCGAGATCGTCCTCGGCTTGCTGCTGCTGCCGTCCGTGCTGATCGCCGGCATCCCGTTCTGGACCGCGGTCGGTGACTCCTTCTACTACGCCGCCATGGCGTTCACGAACACCGGCTTCTCACCGAACGCGGACGGCCTCGACCCGTTCGCCCACGACTACTGGTTCCTGACGCTCCTGATGATCGGTGTCGTCGCGGGGTCGATCGGCTTCCCGGTCATCCGCACCCTGACGAAGCAGCTCCGCACGCCGCGCCGCTGGCCCATCCACGTCAAGCTCACGCTGGCCACGAGCGCCGTCCTGCTCATCGGCGGTGCGATCGTCTACACCGCGCTCGAGGCGTCGAACCCGACGACCTTCGGCGAGGAAGGGGCCGGCCGGACCGCGTTCCAGGCCCTCTTCCTGTCGACGATGACGCGGTCCGGTGGCTTCTCGCTCGTCGACTTCGACCAGCTGAACGGCTCGAGCCTGCTCGTCACCGACATGCTCATGTTCATCGGCGGCGGGTCGGCCTCGACCGCCGGCGGCATCAAGGTCACGACGCTCGCCGTGCTGTTCCTCGCCGCGGTCGCCGAGGCCCGGGGGCGGCAGAGCATGGAGGCGTTCGGCCGCCGCATCCCGAGCGACGTGCTGCGGGTCGCGGTCGCCATCGTGCTCTGGGGGGCGACGATCGTGGCCGTCGCGACCGTGGTGCTCCTGCAGATCACGGACGATTCGCTCGACCGTGTCCTGTTCGAGGTGATCTCGGCGTTCTCCACCAGTGGGCTGTCCTCGGGTGTCTCCGCGAACCTGCCCGAGTCCGGCAAGTACGTCCTGGCCGCCACCATGTTCCTCGGCCGGGTCGGTACAGTGACCATCGCCGCAGCCCTGGCCGCGAGTCAGAGCCGGCAACTGTTCCGCCGTCCCGAGGAGAGGCCGATCGTTGGCTGACCGAACCCGTCCCCCGCACCCGATGGGTGCGATCAGTCACGACGCACCCGTGCTCGTCATCGGCCTCGGCCGGTTCGGCGCCGCCACCGCCGGTCAGCTCGAACGGCAGGACCGCGAGGTGCTGGTCGTCGACACCGACCCGGGCCTGGTGCAGAAGTGGTCGGACCGGGTCACGCACGCCGTGCAGGCCGATGCGACGGACATCGACGCCCTGCGCCAGATCGGTGCGCAGGACTTCGCGATCGCGGTCGTCGGCACGGGCAGCGACCTGGAGTCGAGCGTGCTGATCACCGCGAACCTGGTCGACCTCGGTATCCCACAGATCTGGGCGAAGGCCATCAGCCGGTCGCACGGCACGATCCTGTCCCGCATCGGCGCGAACCACGTCGTCTACCCGGAGCGCGAGGCCGGCGAGCGCACGGCGCACCTGGTGTCCGGGCGCATGCTCGACTTCATCGAGTTCGACGACGACTTCGCGGTGGTGAAGATGTTCCCGCCGCGGGCGGTGCGCGGCAAGGACCTCGCGACCACGGTGATCCGCACGCGGTTCGGCCTGACGGTGCTCGGCATCAAGCCGCCGGGCAGCCCGTTCGTGCCTGCGACGCCGGAGAGCATCATCGGCGAGAACGACGTGATCATCGTCTCGGGGTCCGAGACGGACCTGGAGCGCTTCGCCGCCTACGAGTAGTCCCGACCGCGGCTACGACGCCGCGATCTCCTCCGCGCGAGCGATCGCCGCGCGCGACGCGCGCAGGAACGTGTCGGCCAGGTCGGCGTCCTGCAGCACCGCGACGGCCCGCTCGGTGGTGCCCTTCGGGCTCGTGACGGCACGCCGCAGGTCTGCGGGTCCGCGATCCGACCGGTCGAGCAGCTCGACGGCACCCCGGAGCGTGCCCTGCACCATCGCGGCCGCCTGCTCGGGGGCGAAGCCCAGCGCCTCCGCGGCACGCTGCCACTCCTCGACGAGCAGGAAGACGTAGGCCGGGCCCGAGCCGGACACCGCCGACAGGGCGTCGAGCTGCGCCTCGGGCACCTCGAGCACCCGTCCTGACGCCGTGAACACCGACGACGCGAGCGCGACGGCCTCGGCGTCCGCCGATGCCCCGGCGCTGATCCCGGTGACGCCGTGGCCGACGCCGATCGGCGTGTTCGGCAGCGCTCGGACGACGCGGACCCCGGCCGGCACCCGCGCCTCCATGCTCGCGGTGGTGGTGCCGACCGCCACGCTGACCAGCACCGCACCGGGCTCCAGGTCGGCGGCGACCTCGTCGAGCAGGTCCGCGATCACGTACGGCTTCACACCGACGACGACGAGTGCCGCGCCACGGACGGCCGAGCGGTTCGCGTCGGGGTCGGTGTCGCTCGCGGTGGCGTCGAGCCCGCGCTCCCGGTGGGCGGCCGCCGACGCCTCGGACTTCGTCGTGAGGGTCACGGTCGCCGGGTCGAGTCCGGCGGCGAGCAGGCCGTCGAGGACCGAGCCGGACATGGAGCCGACGCCGAGCAGGGCGGTACGGGGCAGGTCGATCGTCATGCTCCCGACCCTACCGACCGGCCTCGCCTAGGATCGTCTTCCAGATCGGGAGAAGGGGACAGCTGTGAGCGCTTCAGGAGGCACGAAGGCGATCCTCGCCGCACTCGGTGCGAACGTCGGCATCGCGATCGTGAAGTTCGTCGCGGCGGCGATCAGCGGGTCCGCGTCGATGCTGGCCGAGGGCGTGCACTCCCTGGCCGACTCCGCGAACCAGCTCCTCCTGCTGCTCGGTGGTCGCCGGGCGCGCCGCGCCGCCGACGAGGAGCACCCGTTCGGCTACGGCCGCGAGCGCTACGTCTACGCCTTCGTCGTCTCGATCATCCTGTTCTCCGTCGGCGGCGTCTTCTCGCTCTACGAGGGCATCGAGAAGCTCGCCCACCCGCACCCGCTCGAGAACTGGTGGCTGCCGCTCGTCGTGCTCGTCATCGCGATCGGGCTCGAGGGCTTCTCGCTCCGCACCGCGCTGAAGGAGGCCCGGCCGCAGAAGGGCACGCTCAGCTGGGTCCAGTTCGTCCGCCGCGCCAAGGCCCCGGAGCTGCCCGTCGTCATGCTCGAGGACACCGCGGCACTGCTCGGCCTGGTGTTCGCACTCTTCGGCGTCGGGCTGACCGCGATCACCGGCAACGGCGTCTTCGACGCGATCGGCACGATCTTCATCGCCGCCCTGCTCATCGCCGTCGCGGTCGTCCTGGGCATCGAGACGAAGAGCCTCCTCGTCGGGGAAGGCGCGACCGCCGCCGACGTCGAGCGGATCAAGCACGCGGTGCTCGACGGCCCGGAGGTCGACTCGATCATCCACATCAAGACCCTGTACCTGGGCCCGGACGAGCTGATGGTCGGCGTGAAGGTCGCCGTCGACGGCGACCGCCGCCTGGGGGACGTCGCCGCGGGCATCGACACGGTCGAGCAGCGGGTGCGCTCCGCGGTGCCGATCGCCCGGGTCATCTACGTCGAGCCCGACGTGCTCCGCACCGGTCCGCGCCCGCCGACCGAGGCGATCGTCATCCTCGCCGCTGACTGAAGAACGCGTCGAGCAGCGCGGCGCACTCGCGTTCGAGCACGCCGCCGACGACCTCGGAACGATGCGGCAGCCGACGGTCCCTGGCGATGTCGTAGACGCTGCCGGTCGCGCCCGCCTTCGGGTCCCAGGCGCCGAACACGACGCGCGGCACACGCGCGGCCAGGATCGCCCCGGCGCACATCGGGCACGGCTCGAGGGTCACGACGAGCGTGTGCTCGTCGAGGTGCCAGTCCCCCGTGACCGCGGCGGCCGCGCGGAGCGCGAGCACCTCGGCGTGGGCGGTCGGGTCCTGCAGCGCCTCGCGCTCGTTCCGGCCGACGGCGACGACGACGCCGTCGCGGTCGAGCACCACCGCGCCCACGGGCACGTCGCCGGTCGCCAGGCAGGCCCGGGCCTCGTCGAGCGCGCGCTCCATCGCCGGGACGAACGGACGGGCAGCGGGCGCTTCCACGGGACCTCCAGGTGGTCGGCAGCACGGTAGGCTCGACCCTATGCGAGTCCACGTCGCCGACCACCCGCTCATCACCCACAAGCTCTCGGTGCTCCGCGACCGGACCACACCCTCCCCCACGTTCCGCGCCCTGACCGAAGAGCTCGTCACGCTCCTCGCGTACGAGGCCACGCGGAACGTCCGAGTCACCGCGACGCCGATCGACACCCCCGTGGCGCACACCATGGGCGTCTCGATCGCCAAGCCGCGTCCGCTCGTCGTCCCGATCCTGCGTGCCGGCCTCGGCATGCTCGAGGGCATGGTCAAGCTCGTGCCGACGGCCGAGGTCGGGTTCCTCGGCATGGCCCGCAACGAGGAGACGCTCGAGCCGCAGACCTACGCCGAGCGCCTGCCCGACGACCTGTCCGGCCGTCAGTGCTTCGTGCTCGACCCGATGCTGGCCACCGGCGGGACCCTCGCCGCTGCCATCGACTTCCTGTTCGCACGCGGTGCCGAGGAGATCACCTGCGTGTGCATCCTCGGTGCGCCGGAGGGGCTCGCCATGGTCGAAGAGGCCGTCGGCGACCGCAACGTCTCGATCGTCCTCGGTGCCCTCGACGAGAAGCTCGACGAGAACGGGTACATCGTCCCCGGTCTCGGCGACGCCGGCGACCGCCTCTACGGTCTGGCCGAGTAGGCAGTCGACGTCACCGACGATCGACGGGAGGCCCGTGGCGACACCGCCACGGGCCTCCCGTCGTCCGTCAGCCCGGTCCACCGCCACCGGTGCGCGGAACGCACCGTCTGCTCGGACGGTTGACACCACCTTGGTATACCGCCGATACTCGTCCCATGACTGCAACCGTGTCCACCCGCGTCCTCTCCGAGGTCCAGGGGACTGCCGGCATGATGATGCCGGTCGCCGTCATGCGTTGTCGAATGTGTGCCTGATCGGCACCCGTTCCAGCCGGATCCCCCGCGACACCACCCCGGTCGCGAGCGTGTGATCCCCGGGTGACGGACACCGTCGGCGACGCGCACCACGTCACGAGGTCTGTCTCCCGTTCCCCCGGGTCCGCCCCGGTCCGCAGCAGGACCGCAGGGCACATCGGCATCCAGCCGTACCCGGGTCGACGCATTCGACACCGCCGCCAGCGCCACACGCGCACCGGCCACATCGCCCGGAGAACCACCATGTCGCTCACCATCGCCCAGCCCCGCACCGCGCTCCGCACCGCCGCTCCGGCGCCGACCGACCTCGGGACGGTCACCCCGATCCGTCCGCGTCCCGCGACACCGGCCACGACCGGACAGACGAGCGTGCCGACCAGCCCGGTCGTCGCACCGCAGCGCAACCGCTCCCTGCCCGAGGGCACCGAGGCCCGTGGCTTCGCGCTCTACGTCGGGATCGACGAGGCGAAGGCGGCAGCGGCCGGCACGACGCTCGCAGCCGTCGTCGAGCAGCTGAAGGCACTGACCGCGCAGCTGGTGCCGAACTCGGAGACCTACGCGGCCGTCGCCGTCGCCGCGGAGCAGTCCGGTGGCCGTGACGTCGACGTCGTCCGACTGGCCCTGCAGGACCGGTCCGCGGTCGCCGCCCGCAAGCAGGCCGAGAAGCCCGAGCCGGAGGAGACCGGGGTCGTCATCGACATCTCCCGCAAGCGCGTCACGCTCGACGGCGACGCAGCACCCCTGACCTACAAGGAGTTCGAACTCCTGCAGTTCCTGGTGCTGCGCGAGGGCCAGACGGTGGACCGCTCGGCCATCATCGACGGCCTGTGGTCGGACGGCGAGGACGAGACCCCGAACGAGCGCACCATCGACGTGCACGTGCGTCGTCTCCGCTCCAAGCTCGGCGCGTTCGAGGAGATCGTCCGCACCGTCCGCGGCGTGGGCTACCGGTTCGACCGGCACGCCGACGTGGCCGTGCGCTACGCCTCGACGCCGTCGCCCGACCTCTTCTGATCCTGATCGGTCGCTCTTGGTGAACTCGCAGCGAACGACGCACGGGGAGGCTAGCGCGCCGTTACCGCTTCGTTATACAGTCGGTGGTGCAGACGGTGTTTGCTGTGGCACCGCCTGCGGAATGTGATTGCAGGAAACTCTTGGTGCAAGGGAGAGGGCCGGTCGCTCGGAAGAGCGGCCGGCCCTCGTGCATGTCGGAGCGCATGCATGTCGAACCCGCGCCTGTCGGGGGCCGTCGGTAGTGTGGACGGACCGTCCGACCAGAGGGGAGCGCCATCGTGAGCGAGTCACGCCGCAGCGAGAAGGCGACCGCCGTCGCTGCCTGGGAATCACTGTTCCGCGCCCAGGTCACCGTGATGCGGAGCCTCAACGCGGACTTCCCCGGCGGCGAGATCTCCTTCAACGAGTACGACGTCTGCTTCAACCTGTCGACGCAGCCCGGTCGACGCTGCCGCATGCGTGACCTCACCGGCCACCTGCTCCTCACCCAGCCGAGCGTGAGCCGTCTGGTCGATCGCCTGCTCGCCCGCGGGATCGTCGAGAAGCAGCCGGATCCGTCCGATGCCCGCGGCGTCATCGTGGCCCTCACCCCGCACGGGTTCGACGTCTACCGCCAGGTGGCCGTGCAGCACGCGGCGAGCATCGCGCAGCAGGTCGGCGCCGGACTGTCCGACGCCGAACTCCGCACGCTCACCGAGCTCTGCACGAAGCTGCGCCTCGCGGTCGGCACCGCCCCGGGCCGACGGGCCGTCGCGCGGTCGGTCTCCGAGTCGGACCCGGCAGCGGTGTGACCGGCGCACTGGTCTGGCTCCGCGACGACCTGCGGCTGGCCGACAACCCCGCACTTCGTGCCGCGATCGACCACGGCGGCGACGTCACGGTGGTCTACGTCCTCGACGACGAATCCCCCGGCATCCGTCCCGCGGGCGCGGCGAGCCGTTGGTGGCTCCACCACTCGCTCACCGCGCTGGACGGCGAACTGCGTGACCGTGACTCGCGGCTGGTGCTGCGACGGGGTGCGGCCGCCGCGGTGATCGACACCCTCGTCGCCGACACCGGTGCCGACGCCGTGTTCTGGAACCGTCGGTACGGTCCGGCCGAGCGCGAGGTCGACGCCGGCATCAAGAGCGCCCTGCACGACCGCGGCATCGAGGCGCACAGCTTCGCGGCGAGCCTGCTCTGGGAACCGTGGACCGTCCGCACCGGACAGGGCGAGCCGTACAAGGTGTTCACCCCGTTCTGGCGCGCTGCCCAGGCGATGCCGGAACCACGGCACCCGCTCCCGAAGCCCCGCGACCTGCCCGCCCCTGCCCGCGTCGCGAGCGACGACCTGAGCCAGTGGGACCTCCTGCCGACCCGCCCCGACTGGGCCGGCGGACTCCGCGATGCCTGGGAGCCCGGCGAGCACGGCGCACACCAGCGGCTCGAGCACTTCGTCACCCATGCGCTCGAGGACTACGACCAGCGCGACGAACCCGCCATGGCCGCCACGAGCGACCTGTCCCCGCACCTGCGCTGGGGCGAGGTCAGCCCGTACCAGGTGTGGCACCGGCTGCACGGAGCGCTCGAGCCCGAGCAGCGCCAGAACGCCTCCGCCTTCCTGCGACAGCTGGCCTGGCGCGAGTTCAACTGGAACGAGTACTTCCACTGCGAGGACATCACGACGGTGAACGTGCGTCGTGAGTTCGACGCGTTCCCGTGGCGGGACGCCCCCGATGCCGAGGTCGACCGGTGGCGCACCGGGACGACCGGGTTCGACCTCGTCGACGCCGGTATGCGCGAGCTGTGGCACTCCGGCGCCATGCACAACCGTGTCCGGTTGGCGACCGCGAGCTTCCTCGTCAAGAACCTGCTCGTCGACTGGCGGGTGGGCGAGCAGTGGTTCTGGGACACCCTCGTCGACGCCGACTCCGCCAACAACGCCGCGAACTGGCAGTGGGTCGCCGGGTCGGGCTTCGACGCGGCGCCGTACTTCCGGGTGTTCAACCCCGACCGGCAGCTCGAGCGCTTCGACCCGCACCGCGAGTACGTGCACCGGTGGGTGCCGTCGGAGGAGCTCCGGCCCGAGCCGATGGTCGACCTCAAGGCGACCCGGCAGCGCGCGCTCGACGCGTACGCCGAGATGCGTCGGTCATGAGCCCGTGGGACACCGCCGTCGCGCAGGTCGACGCGCTCTTCTGTGACCGTGTCGACCGTGGCGTCGCGCCGAGCAGTGCGTGGGGTGTGTTCGACCGGACGGGTCTCGTCACTTCCGGGGGCCACGGCGACCGCGGCGACGGGCAGCGGCCGGACGCCGACACCGTCTACCGGATCGCATCGTGCACGAAGAGCGTCACCGCGGCGACGCTGCTGACGCTGGTGTCCGACGGCCGACTGGACCTCGACGCGCCGATCACCGCGTTCGTCCCGGCGTTCGGCGCGGTGCCCCTGCCCACACCGGACTCCCCCGTGCCGACCGTGCGGATGCTGCTGACCATGTCGGCCGGCTTCCCCACCGACGACCCCTGGGCGGACCGGCAGGAGTCGATCAGCGACGCCGAGCTCGACGACGTCCTGCGCGGCGGTCTGCTGTTCGACTCCGTGCCCGGCACCCGGTTCGCGTACTCGAACCTCGGCTACGCGCTGCTCGGTCGGGTCGTCGCCGTCGTCACCGGCCGTCCGTTCACCCAGGCAGCACATGACACCGTGCTCCGACCGCTCGGTCTCGACCACACGGTGTTCAGCGCGGCCGAGGCGCAGGGACCGGTCGTCACCGGGTTCCGCCCGCACGACGGCGACTGGGAGCCCCTGCCGATGACCGGCCCGGGTGCGTTCTCGTCGATCGGCGGACTGTTCTCCACCGTCCGCGACCTCGCACGGTGGGCCACGCACCTCGGGTCGGCGTCCTCCGATGCTCCGGAACCCGGCCCGGTCTCCCCCGCCGACCGCCGGCTCATGCAGCAGGCGATGCGGGTCGTGCCGTCGTCCGTCGTCCCCGGCTCGTCACGCGCCACGGCCTACGGCTTCGGACTGTTCGTCGAACAGGACGACCGGTTCGGCGAACTCGTCTCGCACTCCGGCGGCTACCCGGGGTTCTCGGCACACATGCGCTGGTCCGCGCAGACGGGTCTCGGTGTCGTCGCGTTCGAGAACGCCACGCAGGCGAAGGTCTCCACCGCTGCCCAGCAGGCACACGACCTGCTCCTGGACGCAACGCGTCCGGCGGCGTCCGACGGGCACGGCGACACGACGACCGGACCGGTGCGCCGCCCCGGCGCCGAGCCGACCATCCGGGCGACGCGAGCCGCGCAGGTTGCCGTGACGGGCCTCCTGGCCGACTGGCAGGACGACGGAGCGGACGTGGTCTGCACGCCGAACGTGGCGATGGACGTCCCCTACGACCGACGCCGGCGGGCGATCGCGGCGGCGGTGGCCGAGGTGGGTGCCGACCTGACCGCCGCTCCCGTCGCGGAGCAGTCGTCGACGCCGTCGCACCTGCGGTGGTGGCTGCCCGGCACCTGCGGGCGGTTGCGCGTCGAGATCCGGCTCGCCCCTGGCGCGGCAGGACGGGTCCAGACCCTCACCGTCGTGGCGGAGCCCGCCGAGCACTGACACACCGGACCCCACGCGACGGGCCGGCCAAGTCCGTGTCGGTGCCGGTCTGGCGACTGCCCGTCACACCGGTGGACGACCACCCACGAACCCGAGTGCTCGGGCCGCGACGCGGGTGCCCTCACGTGCAGCCGCTCCGACGCGCACGGGATCGGTCGCCCAGGCACGCACGAAGCCCGCGGCGAACGCGTCACCGGCGCCGACCGTGTCGACGACCGTGGCCGGCGTCGCGGGGACGCGGTGCACGCTCCGTCCGCGTCGCCCCACCAGCACGCCGTCGGCGCCCACCGTGACCACCACGAGCGGCACGTGCTCGGTGAGTCGCCGCACCGCGTCGTCGAGGTCGGTCGTCCCGGTCAGTTCGAGGGCCTCCTGCCGGCCGGGGAAGAGGACGTCGACGCCGACGAGGGCCTCGAGGAAGGCGGGGGCACCGACCGACCGGACGATCGCTGCCGAGGACGGGTCGAGCGACACCCGGGCAGATCCCGTCCGGGCGCGGGCGACCAGGGACGCGATGCGGTCGGCGCCACCACCGAGCATCGCGTGCCCGGTCAGGTGCACGATGTCCGCGCGTCGGGCCACGGCCTCGGGGACGTCGGCAGCCGTGAGCTTCCCGCTCGCGGCCGGGTCGGACATCGCCGTGCGGCCGCTGTCGTTGCGCACGGACACCACGACCCCGGTGGAGGTCATCGCGTCGTAGCGCAGGTGCGGGCGGACACCGGCGTCCTCCAACGAGCGCTCGTGCCGGTAGACGTCGTCGACGCCGACCCGCGCGACGAGGTCCACCTCGGCACCGAGCCAGCCGAGCCAGGCGGCGGTGTTGCCGGCGGCACCCGTCGGTCGGTGGCGGATCACGGCGGCGGGGTCGTGCACCCCGATGGTGTGCGCGGTCGTCTGCACGAGCACCCCGTCCAGGACGTCGCCGATGACCAGGAACCGTTTTCCGGCGCCACGACGGCGGCCCGCGACCACCCGTCCGGCACGGGTCCCCTCGGGCTGCGACACGGGCACGGAGGCCTCTTGCGGCATGGACATCTGCCCCAGTGTACGGGGAACCGAGTAAAGCTCCGTTTTCGGGACCGCACGGACCCTCGTCGTGGTGGCCAATCGCACTGCCCGACCGGTAACATACGCAATGCCACCATGTGGCGGGTCCTGTGCCCGCCGCCGACGATCCGACGGAGATGCCATGCCCCGGAAGCCCGACCCGACGCTCAAGCCGGCGATCCTCGAGAAGGTCACCCTGCACCTGCTGGACACCAAGCTCGAGGACGTCTCGGTCCGCAGCCTCGGGCGCATCCTGGGCACCAGTGCGTACCCGATCGTCTACCACTTCGGCTCCCGCGACGCCCTCATCGACTCGGTCGTCGTGCACCTGGCGGACACGGTCTGCCACGCTGCGCTCGATCCCGCTGCAGACCGCTCCGCCCTCGCTGACTACTTGGTGACCAGCTTCGGTCGCCTCGACGACCCGCACCGAGCACTCGCGGCCCGGCTCACCTTCGAGCTCGGGTCCGTCGAGGCGATGGACGGCCGGGTCCAGCAACGCGGTCTGCACCGGGACCACGTGGCAGCGGTCGCCGCGTGGTGCCTCGCACACGGCTACGACGCCGAGGCCGCCGAGCGCGTCGCACGCGACGCCGTGACGACTGCCCGCGGTGCCCAGTGGACCGCGATCGTCGACCGCGAGCGCGCCGACACCGACGCCGCGCTCCGGGCGATCGCCGACCGGCTCGCCGCCGGCGCGGCAGTCACCGCGGCGTGATGCACGAACGGGAGGCACGGTGCCAGCTGGCACCGTGCCTCCCGTTCGTCCGTCGGTCGCGTCACGCGACCCGCGATCGGTGGATCAGAGCGTCACGAACGACTGCGACTTCGCGTTGGCGAAGCGCGCCGCGACGTTCTCCCAGTCGACGATGTTCCAGACGGCCTTCACGTAGTCCGCCTTGACGTTGAGGTAGTCGAGGTAGAAGGCGTGCTCCCACATGTCGAGCAGGAAGATCGGCACGAGGCCGAACGGCACGTTGGCCTGCTGGTCGAACAGCTGGAACGTGGTCAGCTTCTGGCCGACGGTGTCCCAGGCCAGGACGGCCCAGCCGGAGCCCTGGATGCCGTTCGCGACGGCGGCGAACTGCGCCTTGAAGGTGTCGAACGAGCCGAAGAACTCGTCGATCGCCGCGGCGAGCTCACCCTCGGGGACCTTCGTGTCCGGGCCGAGGTTGGTCCAGAAGATCGAGTGGTTGACGTGGCCACCGAGGTGGAACGCCAGGTCCTTCTCGAGCTTGTTGATCGCACCGAAGTTGCCCGACTCGCGCGCTTCACCGAGCTGCTGCAGCGCGGTGTTCGCTCCGGTCACGTAGGCCTGGTGGTGCTTGTCGTGGTGCAGCTGCATGATCTTGCCGCTGATGTGCGGCTCGAGTGCGGCGTAGTCGTACGGCAGCTCCGGCAGGGTGTACTCAGCCATGTGAGGTCCTTTCGATCAGTGGGTTGCGGATGGGATTCCGCGGCTCACGAGAGCCGGGAACGATCGGTGAGGGAGTGGAATTCCCGGTTGTGGTAGACCAGCGGCTCGCCGTGCTCGAGGCCGACGACGATGTCGAGGACCTCGGCGACGACGACGGTCGAGCTGCCGATCGGGGTCGTGGAGAGCGGGCGGCACCGCAGCGCGCTCGCGGCACTGGGCAGGTAGCGGTCACCCGAGGGCAGGGTGCCCCAGATCGGGTCGTCAGCGGTCGGGCTGCCGGTCGAGGCGAACCGCCGGGCGAGCGCCACGCTGAGCGAGTCGACCAGGTGCACGACGAAGACCGGAGCGCCGAGCACGACCCCGGCGGACCCGGAGTTCGTGGACAGCGAGAAGACGAGGACCGGCGGGTCCACAGCCACGCTCGCGACGCTCGAGGCGGTGAGTCCGGTCGGACCGTCCGGCCCCTCGGCGGTGATGACGGCGACGCCGGCCGGGTGCCCGCGGAACGCGGACTTGTACGCTTCGGCGATGTTCGCCGGGGCTTCGTCGGGCATGGTGTTCGTCGTCGTTCCTTCGCGCGGGGGTGTGCCGTCACTGGGCGGGCATGTCCCAACGTATGACCTGAACCATGGTTGAGGTCAACGATTCACAGGTTCGACGGCTCCCGGGCGCGCCGTGGCGATGACTTCGTGAGCAGAAATGGTCGGGTCGCGTGGCGCAACCCGACCATTTCCGCTCACGAAGCGGCGCGCGTCAGCGGCTCACGAAGCGGCGCGCGTCAGCGACGCTTGAGCATGACGACGGCACCCGCGGCAGCGATCACCATGAGCACCGCGGCGACGCCGGCCGTGATCGTCACGCCGGAGTCGAACGCCGCCCGCGCCGACTCGAGGAGCGCCTGGCCGGCGCCGCCGCCGAGGGACGACGCGGCGGACACCGCACCGCCGAGCGTCTCCTGGGCAGCGGTGTGCGCCGTCGAGCTCAGGCCGCCCGGCACCACGACGTGCGCCCGGTAGGTGCTCGCCAGGATCGTGCCGAGGACGGCCGTGCCGAGGACCGCACCGATCTCGTACGCCGTCTCGGACATCGCGGACGCCGCACCGGCCTTGTCCGCCGGAGCGGTCGAGATGATGAGGTCGTTCGTGACGGTCTCGGACGCGCCGATCCCGATGCCGAGCAGCACGAACGCGAACGCCAGTGCCGCGATCGACGCGTGGTGTCCGAGGACCGCCACGAGGGCGTACGCCGCGGCCGAGAACAGCAGGGACACCGACACGACCCAGCGCGGTGCGACCCGTGCGACGACCGGCACCACCGCGAGGCCGGCGACGATCGTGAGCACCGATCCGGGGATCAGCACGACGCCGGAGGCGAACGGGTCGAGCCCCGCCACGAGCTGCAGGTGCTGCGCGATGAAGAACAGGAAGCCGGTCAGCGAGAACATCGCCATCAGGTTCATGAGCACGCTGCCGGTGAACGCCGTGCTGCGGAACAGGCGCAGGTCGAGCATCGGCGTACGGGACCGCAGCTGTCGGCGGACGAACGCGATACCGCACACGACGCCGACGGCGAGCATCGCGACGGCGAACCCGCGCTCCTCCGGGTGCACGAACGACTTGATCGCCCAGGCGATCGGCGCCAGCGCACCGAGGGACAGGAACATGCTCGGCACGTCGACCGGCCCGGGCATCGGGTCGCGCGACTCCGGCACGCAGAACGGGACGCCGACGAGCATGAGCACGAGGATCGGCACCGCGACCAGGAAGACGCTGCCCCAGTGGAAGTGCGCGAGCAGCGTGCCACCGACGAGCGGACCGAGGGCGTTGCCGGCCGCGAACATGGTCGACCAGACGGCCAGCGCCATCCGCCGCTCCCCCGCGTCGACGAAGACGTTGCGGATGATCGAGAGCGTCGCGGGCATGAGCATCGCCCCGAACACCCCCATCGCGATCCGTGCGGCGACGAGCATCCAGGCGTCGGTCGCGAAGGCCGCGGCGACGGAGAACAGCGCGAAGCCGGTGGCCCCGATCACCAGGATCCGACGGCGGCCGATGCGGTCACCGATGCTGCCCATCACGACGAGCAGCCCGGCCAGGACGAGCGGGTACGCGTCGACGATCCAGAGCTGCGTGGTGGCGTCCGGGTTGAGCGCACGACTGATCGACGGCAGCGCGAAGCTCAGCACGGTGTTGTCCACCGAGATGAGCAGGACCGGCAGCATCAGCACGGCGAGCGCGAGGAACCGTCGGGCGCGGCTGCCGGTGACGCGGGTGGCGATGGGGCTGGTGAGCAGTGCGGACACGGCGGACTCCTGGGACTTCGAGCCGGACCTGGTCGACGGCGGGCGGTGCGTGGGGCAGACGAGACGGGACGCGGGATGGACACGCGCCCCGTCAGGACTCCGTCAGTGTACCGTCTGGACGGTGATGGTTGCAAATGCAACCATCAAGCGGACGGGAGGCCCGTGGCGGGCGCGCCACGGGCCTCCCGTCCGACGGCTGGTCCCGCCCAGGGCGGGAGGCTGGGGCGACGGCACGACCTGCGTCCGGTGCCGGGGTTCCGGTGCCGGGGTTCCGGTGCCGGGGTTCCGGTGCCGGGGTTCCGGTGCCGGGGTTCCACAACACGCCGCGTGGTCTCCGCCCGGGTTCCGATGTCGGGCGGCCTGAGCGCCGACATGCCGAGATTTCGGAACCTCGGGGGCAGGCTGGGCCGGCGGGGCGGGGCTGGGCGGGCGGGCGGGGCGTGCGGGCCGGCCGTCGTCAGGCGGAGTCGCGGACCAGCAGGCTGTGGCGCACGGTGCGCTGCACTGCGGCGCCGTGCCGTGGCAGCTCACCGGCGAGCATGCCGAGCGCGAGCGTGAGGGCCTCGCGCGCGACGGCGTCGAGGTCGACCGCCAGGGTCGTCAGCATCGGCGACACCAGAGCGCCGAGCGGCAGGCCGTCGACGCCGACGACCCGGACCTCACCGGGGACGTCGACGCCCGCGCGGCGGCAGGCCTGCAGCACGCCGAGCGCCATCACGTCGTTGAAGGCCAGGATCGCGTCGAGTCGGCGCTTCCGAGCCAGGATCCGCACCGTCTCGTCGGCACCGCACTCGGCGGTGCCGTGCGGCGCGTGCACGAGCTCCGGCAGGTAGCCGCGGCGGCGCAGCGCGTCCAGCATGAGCAGGCCGCGCGCGCTCGTGTGGTCCGGCGACGAGTTGTCGAGCACGACGGGGTGCCGCACCCCGGTCGCCACCAGGTGGTCGGCAAGGGCCTCGATCGCGTCGGCGGGGTCGATCCACACCGCTGCCGTGGGCGGGTCGGAGGACGGGTCGAGCTCGACCATCGGCACGTTGCCGAGGAGCTCGCTCCACCGGTGCCGGCGCGAGCCGAGGTAACCGATGACCACGTCGGTCTGCGCACCGAGCGCCTGGACCATCCGGTCGGCGTCGCTCGCCAGGTCGACGTCGGCGAGCATGACGTTCCACCCCTGCTCGGCGGCGAGCCGGAACACGGCGGACGCGAGCTGGGGCGTGTACGGGTTCCGCAGGTCGTTCACGACGAGCCCGAGCTGGTGGTCGCCGCCGGTCACCAGCCCGCGGCCGAACCGCGACGGCCGGTAGTCGAGCGACGCTGCGACGGCGAGCACCCGTTCCTTCGTGGTCGCGCTGATGCCGGACATGCCGTTCATCGCGCGGGTGACGGTCTGCCGGGACACCCCGGCGGCCGCGGCGACGTCGATGATCGTCGCGCGGCCGCCGGAGTGCGGGCCGTCCGGTGGCGACTGGGTCAGTCGCGGAGGTCCAGCCATGCCACCTGTTCCGGGGTGAGGTCGACGGAGAGGCCCGTCATGGACGATCGGGCTTCCGCGATCGTACGCGGTCCGAAGAGCGGGAACGTCGGGAACGGCTGGTTGAGCACGTACGCCAGGGCGATCGCCGTGGCGGGGACGCCGAACCGGTCGCCGAGCTCCCGCGCGCGACGGAGCCGCTCGAAGTTCTCGTCGCTGTAGTAGCAGCGGACGAGCTCGGCATCGCTGGTGTCCTCCGGCGTCGCACGGCCGGTGAAGAAGCCGCGGGCCTGCGACGACCACGGCAGCAGCGGGACCTGACGCTCCTCGAGCCACGCCTTCGACGCGGCGTCGGTCGCGTGCTCGCAGCCGTCCCACGGCACGTCGTAGGCCTCGGCCAGGCCGAAGTGGTTGCTGAGGACCTCGAACTCGTGCTTCCCGTTCGCCCGTGCGTAGGCGTTGGCCTCGTCGAAGCGTGCCGGCGTCCAGTTCGACCCGCCGTACACGCGGATGCGGCCAGCGCGGCGGTGCTCGTCGAGGACGTCGACGAACTCCCCCACCGGGATGTCCGGGTTGTCGCGGTGCATCATGTAGATGTCCGCGTAGTCGGTGCCCTGGCGCTCGAGGCTCTCGAGCAGCTGCTTCGTCAGGGACTCCGGGTCGCAGAACGGCGTGTGCGCACCCTTCGTGATGACGACAACGTCCTCGCGGATGCCGCGGTTCTGGATCCACTTGCCGAGCCGACCCTCGAGCACACCGCCGCCGTAGATGTAGCCGGTGTCGAAGACGTTGCCGCCCTGCTCGACGAACAGGTCGAAGATCGCGCTGGCGTGGGCGAGGTCGGGCTGGTTGTCGACGCCCATCACCAGGCGCGACAGCCGCTTGCCGACACCCGGGATCTCGCCGTACTGCATGGGGTTGCCGTCCTGCACCCGGAGCGGCCGACCGCTCACGGTGGGGATGTCGGCGGACTCAGCCTCGAACGGGTAGCGCAGGCCGATCGCGGCGCGCCACTTGTCGAGGGTGCGGGCGGTCGCGAGCGACTCGTCGATCGTCATCTGTGCTGCCTCGACCGCACCGGCACGCAGGGCGTCGGTGGTGGCGTCGGCCTCACGTGCGTAGGGGTGCTCGCCGGCGAAGGACAGCGTGCGCGGATCCTCGTCGACGGTGTGCACCTCGATCGTCGGGTCGGCGCCGAGGGTCCACGGGTCGGCGAGCAGGAGGCGACCGCGCGTGCCGTACACCGCGACCGCGTTGTCGTCCTGCACGAAAACCCCGGTGCGGACGGACGCCGTGATGCCGCCGCGGTAGGTCAGCTGCGCGACGGTCCACTCGTCGACACCGGTCGGCCCGAGGGTGCCGGTGGCGGTGAGCTCCGTCGGCTCGGCGACGGCGACCCCGGTCGCGGCCTGCACGATCGCGGCAGCCATCGTCACCGGGTACCCGCCGACGTCGAGGATCCCGCCGCCGGCCGTGTCGACGTCGAACAGTCGGCCGGTCCGCTCACCGGTCCGGAACGCGAACGAGGCGTCGATGTGCGTGACCTCGCCGATCACGCCGTCCCGCACGAGGTCGAGCAGTGCGGCGGTCTGCGGGTGGAAGCGGTACATGAACGCCTCGACCAGCGGCAGACCGGCCTGCCGTGCGGCGTCGGCGAGCGCCATGGCGGTGCCGTGGTTCGGGGCGAGGGGCTTCTCGCACAGGACGGCCTTGCCGGCCTCGAGCGCGGCGAGGACGAGCCGCGCGTGCCCGGTGTGCACGGTCGAGACGTAGACGGCGTCGACGCGCGGGTCGGCGAGGACCTCGTCGTAGGTCGCAGCGGAGACGTCGGCGAACCCGAGCTGCGCGGCTTCGTCGGCGAAGGTCTGCGCCCGCTCGGTGGACGAGCTGCCGGCGGCCACCAGGGCACCACCGCTCGCGGGCAGCTGGGAGAGGAAGCGGCGGGCGATGCCCCCGGGGCCGAGGACGGCCCAGCCGGGGCGGTCGGCGACCGTCGGAGTCGGGGTGCTGGCGGTGTTCGCGGTCTGCGCTGACATGCGGATCCTTGTCGTCTCGTGAACCTTCACGGTCACGACGACGCTAGTGCCACACGCCCGGCGGATCAATGCGGAAGTGCTTGACACGGCGTGTCTCACAGAGGATGCTCTGGACCACTTCGTGAGCGTTCACGGTCGAACGCTCCGGGGACCCGGTATCGCTGTTTCCAACCCGATCTCAACGACGAGAGCAGGTAGTTTCGTGACGTCATCTCCATCGATCAGTCTCAGCAGGCGGGGGTTCCTCGCCGGCGCAGGTGCCCTCGGAGCCCTCGCCACCACCGCCTTGTTGGCCGGGTGCTCCACGAGCACCGCCATCTCCAAGGACCCTGACGAACTCGTCCTCTGGTACTGGAACCGGTCGCTCGACCCGAAGTTCCTGCGGCAGGCCGCCGGGGGGATCGCCGGGCAGGGGTCCAAGCGGCTCCGCCCCGACCTGATCGGCGGCGCCTCGTACGACACCAAGTTCCGGACGGCACTCGCCGGGAACGCGTTCATCCCCGACGTCCTCATGGTCAACTCGAACTGCTGGCTGTACTTCCCCGACGAAGACCTGTTCACCGACTTCGACGACCACGGCGGCGCGGCGAAGCGGGACGAGTACTACGACTGGAAGAGCGCGCTCGGCCGGACGCCGAGCGGCCGGCAGTGCTTCTGGCCCGTCGACACCGGACCGACCGGCCTCTTCTACCGGCAGGACGTCCTGGCGAAGGCCGGGCTGCCGACCGACCCGGACGAGGTCTCCGACGCGATCGCGACGTGGGACGGGTTCCGCTCCTTCGGCGCGAAGATCCGGAAGGGTGCGGACGCCGCGACGGTCATCACCGCAAACCAGCTCTTCAACCAGTACATCTACGCCAGCCCCACGCGGTACTTCGACCGCGACGACCAGCCGGTCTTCGAGCAGGACGACAGCTCGGTGCGGCAGGCGTGGGAGAACGCCGTCGCCTGCGTCCGTTCCGGCCTCACCGGCAACCTGCAGTCCGGCACTGACCAGAACGCCGGGTGGGTGTCCGGCCGGGTCGCAGGACAGATCGAGGGAGCGTGGTGGACGCAGGTCATCCACGACACTGCTCCCGACGCCGCCGGTACGTGGCGGGTCGCCCGGCAACCGGATCGCCCGGGCAACAGCTGCGGGTCGTTCCTCGCCGTCCCGAAGACCTCGAAGGACCCGGCCGCGGCCGCCGCGTTCGCGCAGTGGATCACCTCGCCCGAGGTGCAGTCGCACACGTACAACGACATCCAGCTGTTCCCCTCCACCCCGGCGTCGTTCGATAACGGGATCATGCGGAAGCCCGGCGACTACTTCGGCGACCGGGACCCGCTGGCGTTCTTCAACGCCTCGGCGATGGACGTCCCGGTGACGTACATCTCCAACTCCGAACGGTTCATCGGTGCGTTCGCGACCGAGATCACGAACGTCGAAGCCGGGGGCAAGGACCCGGACCGCGCCTGGCAGGACGCCGTCGACCAGACCAACCGGGTCCTCGACAAGCGGGGGGTCCGCGCATGAGCACCAAGCAGGCACCACCGACCACGAGCATCCCCGCGGTCGTCGGGACCCCGACGTCCTCCATCACCACCGCAGCGACCGGCAAACGGTACGGGTTCCGCCGGTTCTGGCCGCAGTACGTCGCGATCGCGCCGTTCTACGTGCTCTTCCTGGTGTTCGGGCTGTTCCCGATCGTGTTCTCGATCGTGCTGTCGTTCACCGACTGGGACGGGGTCGGCTCCCCCGCGTTCGTCGGTCTGGCCCAGTACCAGTACCTGCTCGGCGACCCGCGGTTCTGGAACGCCGTCGGCAACACGTTCCTCATCTGGGTCATGTCGACGATCCCGATGCTGTTCCTCGCGCTCGTGCTCGCGTTCCTGCTGCACGGCAACATCCGGGCGAAGGGCTTCTACCGCGTCGCGTTCTTCGTGCCGAACGTCACGAGCATGGTCGCGATGGCGATCGTGTTCGGCTCGGTGTTCTCCGACGGCTTCGGCCTGGTGAACGCGGCACTGCGCGCACTCGGCGCGGACCCGGTCGGGTGGCTGTCGTCGTACTGGGGCATCAAGGTCACCATCTCGGTGATGGTGATCTGGCGCTGGACGGGCTACAACGCGATCATCTACCTGGCCGGACTGCAGTCCATCTCGACCGAGTTGTACGACGCCGCCAAGGTGGACGGCGCGAACGCGTGGCAGATCTTCTCGCGCATCACCGTGCCGCTGCTGCGCCCGGTGATCCTGTTCACCCTCATCACGTCGACGATCGGTGGGCTCGGGCTCTTCACGGAGCCGCAGATCCTGTTCAACGGACAAGCGGTGGGCGGCCCCGACGAGGCCGGCATGACGATCGTGCTCTACCAGTACGAGCAGGCGTTCAACCAGTTCGACTTCGGGTACGGCTCGGCGATCGCCTGGGTGCTGTTCCTGTTCTCCGTGGTGTTCGCGATCATCAACTGGCGTCTGCTCAGTGAACGCGACGGCCTGAAGACCCCACGACGACTCCGCGTGGCCCGCACGGTCCGCACCAGCACGAAGGGGGTCGACGCATGACCGCGACACCGACCACGACGACGACCAACACCGCCGCGGCACTCGGCCGACCGGGGGCCGCAGGGAACGACCGCGGCCGCGGGTTCCGCCGCGGCTGGCTCGGGACCGCCGTCACGCACCTCTGCCTGATCATCGGGGTGCTGCTGTCGATCTTCCCGTTCTGGTGGCTCCTCGTGATGTCGACGTCGACGAACGCCGAGATCTTCGGCTACCCGCCGTCGCTCTGGTTCGGGGACAACGCCCTCGCGAACGTGGCGTCCGTCTTCAGCAACGTGGACATGCTGCGGGCACTCCTGAACACCGTGCTCGTGGCCGGCAGCACCGCCGTCCTGGTCATGCTGTTCGACTCGCTCGCTGCGTTCGCGTTCGCGAAGTACGAGTTCCCGTTCAAGCGCACGCTCTTCACCGTCATGCTCGCCACGTTCCTGGTGCCCGGCAGCCTGTCGCTGGTGCCGAGCTTCGTGCTCATGGCGAACCTCGGGTGGATCGGTGGTCTGCAGGCGCTCATCATCCCGGGGGCGGCGAACGCGTTCGGCATCTTCCTGCTCCGGCAGTTCGCCACCTCGTCGATCCCGAACGAGGTCATCGACTCGGCCCGGGTGGACGGAGCGGGTTTCTTCCGCACCTGGTGGTCGGTGGCGGTCCCGATGCTCCGCGGCGGGCTCGCGTTCCTCGGCATCTTCACCTTCATCACCGCCTGGAACGACTACGTCTGGCCGCTCATCGTCCTCATCGACCCGAAGGGACAGACCCTGCAGGTGGCCCTGGCCGGACTGAGCTCGGTGAACGCGACCGACCTCGGGGCGGTGATGGCCGGCGCCGTGATCAGCGTGTTCCCGCTCATCGGCGTGTTCATCATCGGCTCGCGCCACTTCATCGCCAACATCGCCGCCGGAGCGCTGAAGGGCTGACGGGCCGAGTGCCCCGACCGGCAGGGTGCAGGCGTCGCGGGACGGCCCGCGACGCCTGCACCTGCTCGTGCACAACTCCTCCTAGACTCGTGCCCATGGCCAGTGCCCGCGACCGCGTCCTCGACAGCTTCGTCGCCATCGTGTGCGAAGACGGCGAACGTCCCGCGACGCTCGACGCCGTCGCCGCCCGCGCCGGTGTCTCCAAGGGCGGGCTGCTGTACCACTTCGGCTCCAAGGCGGCCCTGGTCGAGGGGCTGTGCGAGCGTCTCTCCGACCTGTCCGCGATCGACGTCGAGCGCATGGCCGAGGCCGAGGACGGTGCCGCCCGCTACTTCGTCCGAAACTGCCTGTTCGTCGGCAGCGAGCTCGACCTCGCGCTCCTCGCCGCGAGCCGCCTGCAGCAGGCCGGCTACGAAGAAGCGGGCCGGACCCTCGACGACACCGAGAACGCGTGGCTCGTGACCCTCGTCGACGCCCTCCACGACGAGCCCACCGCCCAGGCGGTCAAGCTCCTCGGCGACGGCCTGTACCACCAGGCCTCCCTCGGTGCCGCGAGCGACGGTCGACCGAAGCGCAGCACCGTCGACATGGAGGCGCTCCTCGCCGTCGTGGACCGTCTGATCGCGACGAAGCCCGGCGCGTGAACGACCATCCCCGTTCCTGGGGATAGACTTGGCGACGTTCCACTCGTCGACACCCGGAGGTATCCCGTGGGCCGCGTCATCGCCGCTGTTTTCTCGATCCTGCTGCTGCTGGTGTCGATGTACCTGTTCGGGTTCGCGTTCCAGGTCGACTCAGGCCAGGCGTTCATCTTCATGGGTGGCCTCATCCTGATGACCCTCTCCTTCTTCCTGCCGATCCACGTGTTCGGCAAGCGGTAACCACTCCGCCGACGCAGAACGGCCCCGCACCTCTCGAGGTGCGGGGCCGTTCCGAGTGCGGGCGCCGTGTGAACCAGCCGCGCTAGGCGAGCACGCGCAGCGAGCGCAGCGTCACCGCGGTCGCGACGGCGGCGTGCACGGCCTCGGCGCCCTTGTCCTCCTTCGAGCCGGGCAGCCCGGCCCGGTCGATGCCCTGCTGCTCGTCGTCCAGGGTCAGCACGCCGAACCCGACGGGCTTGCCGGTGTCGATCGCCACGCGGGTGAGCCCACTCGTGGCGGCGTCGGACACGTACTCGAAGTGCGGGGTGCCGCCCCGGATGATCACGCCGAGCGCGACCGCGGCGTCGAACCCGGCCTCGAGGGCGGTCTTCGCGACGACGGGCAGCTCGAAGCTCCCCGGGACCGGGAACACCGACGCGGTGGCGCCGAGCCGTTCGACCTCGCGCTGCGCCCCGGCGAGGAGGCCCGCCGCGATCGTGTCGTGCCACTGCCCGGCGACGATGGCCACCCGGATCCCGGTGCCGTCGACGTGGTCGCGGTCCGCCGCGCCTGCTCCGCTCATCGTGCTGTTCCTTCCGTGGACAGGGCAGCTGCTGCCGTTGTCCGGTCTGCCGCGTCCAGCCACTCGACGAGCGCGGCGATGGTGATGACGGGTACGCCCTCGCGCGCCCCGAGTGCGACGAGCGCCGGCAGCCGCATCATGCTGCCGTCCTCGTCGACGATCTCGCAGATCGCCGCGGCAGGCCGGAGCCCGGCTGCGGTGACGAGCTCGATCGCGGCTTCGGTGTGTCCCGCACGTTCGCGGACCCCGCCCGGTCGTGCCCGCAGGGGGACGACGTGGCCGGGGCGGTGCAGGTCGTCGCGCACGGAGGTCGGGTCGGCGAGGACCCGCAGCGTGCGCGCTCGGTCGTGGGCGCTGATGCCCGTGGTGACCCCGACGGCTGCGTCGACGGTGACGGTGTACGCGGTGCCGCGGACGTCCTCGTTGTGCTGGACCATCGGCGGCAGGTCGAGGGCGTCGGCGATCTCGACGCTGACGGGCGCGCAGATGAACCCCGACGAGTGCGCCACGGTCCAGGCGATCCACTCCGGCGTCGCGAGCTCGGCGGACAGGATGACGTCGCCCTCGTTCTCGCGGTCCTCGTCGTCGACGACGATCACCGGGCGGCCGGCCGCGACCGACGCGATCGCGAGTTCGATGCTCGACGAGCCGAGCGTCTGCGGGACCGAGGCGACCATCACCGGGCCTCCGATCCGACGGGCTCGAACGAGCCGACGGGCTCGGACGAGCCGACGGGCTCGGACGAGCCCGCGGGCTCGAGCGAGCCCGCGGGCTCGAGCGAACCGACCGCGGCGTCGAGCCGCAGCATCCGGCGCACGTGCCGCGCGAGCACATCGGTCTCCACGTTCACCCGGTCCCCCGGCACGCGCAGGCCGAGGGTCGTGGCCTCGAGCGTCTCCGGGATCAGGCTGACCTCGAACCAGGCGGCGTCCGGCGCGGTGTCCTCGGGCGAGACGGCGCTGACGGTGAGCGAGACGCCGTCGAGCGCGATCGACCCCTTGTCGACGACGAGCGGGCTGAGCGCCGGCGCGAGCGAGAACCGCACCCGCCGCCAGCCGTCGCCGTCCGCGGTCTCGAGCACGGTGGCGGTGCCGTCGATGTGGCCCTGCACGATGTGGCCGCCGAGCCGGTCGCCGACCGACGCCGCGCGCTCGAGGTTCAGGCGGTCGCCCACCCGCAACGCTCCGTGCGCGCTCATGTCGAGCGTCTGCTTCATGACGAACGCGGTGAAGGAGTCGGGGGTCTGCTCGACCACGGTGAGGCAGACGCCGCTGGTGGCGATGGAGTCGCCGTGGCTGGCGTCCGCGACCACGATCGGCCCGCGGACGGTGAGCGCGACGGAGTCGCCGTGCTGCTCGACGGCGGTGACGGTGCCGAGTTCCTCGATGATGCCGGTGAACACTGGTGTCCTCTCAACGGGACTCCGGGGGTGTTCGACGATCGTCGGCATCGACGGACGGGTCGTCCCACGCAGGATGGGTCGTCTCGTCCGCCAGCGCGCCTCCCATCCGGACTCTCACCGTCGGTCCCGGAGTTTCACCGAGTCAACCTCTGCCGGGTTCGCACCCGTCATCAGTTCGTGGACTGTCACCACCGGTTCGGAATTGCACCGACCCCGGAGCGCTTGCGTAGTCGGAACGATACCCCAGACCGGTGACCGACGCGTCGGGCCGGAGCGGGGCACGTAACGGGGCGACGCGGCGCACGACCGGGAGCCCGGGGCGGGCCCGCACCGCGCCTCCCGTCCGCCGCCCGGTCGCGTCCACCGCACCGGCCCGTCGACCGTGCCGCCTCAGCCGCGTCCGCGCGCGAGCGCGACCGCCTGCCGCAAGGACAGGTCCGGCAGGTACGCCCGGACGACCGCGAGGCCGATCGACGGCAGCGCGACCGGGTCGGGGTAGGCGAGGACGAGCGGGTGCAAGTCGGGGCCGAACTTCTGCTTGAACCGGAGCAGCGACCGGAAGCCGTAGACCGGTTCGAGGACTCCCCCG
Organism: Curtobacterium sp. PhB190; assembly: GCF_004365385.1. Classification (NCBI taxonomy): domain Bacteria; kingdom Bacillati; phylum Actinomycetota; class Actinomycetes; order Micrococcales; family Microbacteriaceae; genus Curtobacterium; species Curtobacterium sp. PhB190. The sequence continues at coordinate 69,067 of NZ_SODN01000002.1, forward strand.
ACGAGCTCGAGCAGGCTCTGCACGCCGTCGCTCGGTGCAGCGTTCTCGCCCGCCTGCGCGAGCGGTGCCGCCGACAGGCTGAGTCGTTCGACGCCGTCGTCGCGCATCCGTTCGGCGGCGCTCGCGACGAGGAACTCCATCACGCCGTTCGGCGCGGCCTCGGTCCGGCGCATGACGTCGAGGGTCCAGCCGACGACCCGCCCCTCGCGGTGGCTCGGCAACCAGCTCGTCACGGCGAGCACCCGCCCGGTGGCGTCCTGCGCGACGAGCGTCCGGACGGCGGGGTCGCGCATCTCGTCCACCCCGCCGAGCGTGAAGCCCATCTCGGGGAGCTCGCGCTCGGAGACCCACTCCTCCGAGATCGCCTCGATCTGCCGTGCCGTCGACGGCGGCAGGTCCTGCCAGGACGACCAGGTGGCGGTGATGCCCTCGCGGCGGGCCCGGTTCACGGCGGTGCGGACGTCCTGCTTGCGCTTGCCCGTCGTCGTCCACGTGCGGGGGTCGAGGTCGGCGTCCTCGGCGACCGGCAACGTCGACCACCCCTGCGTCGTGAGCAGCTCGGCCGTCCCGGCGTCGATGCCGTAGAAGACCGTCGTCCACCCGTTGTCGTCGCAGTACCGGGCGAAGTCCGTCATCGCGGCGGCGCGGGCATCCGGGTAGCCGAACGGGCCACCCACGGTGACGGCCACCCCACCGTTGCGCCGGAACGCCACCCCGGCGCGCCCGTCGGCCGCGAACCAGTAGGCGTTGCCGCGCCAGGTCGTCATCCACCCGAAGGTGTCGCCGCCGCCCGCGAGCACCAGCGCCCGGGCCCGTTCGCGGTCGGACCGGGAGCCGTCCGCGTCGGTGTCGGGTTCCACTGCGCCGGTGGGCCGGACCGCGGCGAGCGCGACGACGAACCAGAGCACGGGGCCGGCGAGTCCGATCACGATGCGCAGCGCCGTGCCGAGTGAGGGCAGTTGCTCCCAGAAGGTCAGCGGCGAGAGGGGGCCGAGGGCGGCGACGGCGAGCCGGAGCGGGTCCTCGACGTGCTCCGGGGCCGACGCCGCGAACACCGCGACGGTGCCGACCACGACGGCGACCGCCGCGACGACGGTCACCGCGAAGGCGACCACACGCCGCCGTGAGGGCAGCACGGTGAACGACCGGCGCCGGAGCACGAGGACGGCCGCGGTCGCGAGGGGCACCACGATCGACGCACCGACCGACAGCGCCGTGACGAACTCGTCGGCGGTGCCCTGCAGCCCACCGGCCCGCGCCGGCAGCACCCCGTAGGTCACCGCGGCCGCGACCGCCGTCACCACGTCGACCGCCACCACGAGCCAGACGGCGAACCGGCTGCCCCGGAAGAGCCCGAGGCCGCCCACCACGAGGACGAGCAGCGGCGCGATGGCGAGCAGCAGCGTCCACGGGTCCGTCGCCCGGTACGCGAGCAGCGCGCGGAGGCACTGCCCAGCGGCCCCGTCGGTGCCGCAGCCGCTCACGGGGGTGACCGGCCCGGTGCCGAGCACCGCGGCGATCGGCGCGAGCAATCCGATCCGTGCGCGGGAGACGAGCGCCACCACGGGGCCGATCGCCGACACCAGCACGACCGTCCCGAGCAGGACCCGGGTCTCGCGGTGCGAGCTGCGCACCCATCCGCCGCGCTCCGGGGTGCGGCGGAGCAGCTCACCGAGCACCCACCCCGCGGCGGCGGCGAGCACCGCGTACAGGTCGGAGGCGTGTCCGGCGTAGAGCAGGAGCGCGGCCACGACGGCGAGCGCGTTCACCCGGATGCGTCGTCGCCAGAGCGGTCCGGCGAACGCGCTCGCGGTGACGATCGTCCCGACGATCGCGGTCCAGGGGTCGAAGGCCGTCGCCCGCCCGAGCAGCAGGCCGGTGAGGTCGCGGCCGTCCGTGTCGACGAACGCGGTGAGCGCGCCGGCCGCGGTGCCGACGACCGTGGTGACGACGAACGCCAGGGCGGTCCGCCACGACCCCATCAGCCGCTCGGCGGCACCGACGAGGACGACGACGCCGGCGATCGTGGTGAGCAACGCGACCGCGCCGGTGGACGCCGCGAAGATCCGGAAGGGCCCGTACGAGGCCGGGTCGGCACCGTGCAGCACCCGGACGACGATGCCGAAGACCGCGGTCGCGACCACGAGGAACGTGATGGCGGCCGTCACCGGATGCCGGACGAGGGCGGAGCGCACCCCCTCATGGTGGTGCCGGCCGGCCGTTCGGACAACTCCGGGCACGGTGACGAGGGGCGCCGGCGGTGCGACGCCCCTCGGTCACCTGCTGTCAGCGCGTCCCGTCGGTGTCGACCGCCGAGTGCCGGCGACGGAGCACGAGCGTGCCCGCCCCGGCGAGCAGCAGCAGGAGCGCGAACCCGACGGGGACGACCGGCGAGGTCGCTCCCGTGTAGGCGAGCGCGGTCGCGCCGTCACCGGCGGCACTCACCGTGTCGGCCACCGTCCGAGCGACGGCCGAGATCCCGCTGGTCGCGGCGGCCGTGGTGGTCACCACACCCTCCGTGGAGGCCCGGGTCGGCCCGTCCGCGCCGGTGGCACCGGCCGGGGTGGTCACGGTTCCGGGCACGGTGCCGTCGCCGGCGTCCGTCCCGTCACCGGGGGTCGTGCCCGGGTCCGTACCGGGGTCGGTGCCCGGGTCCGTACCGGGGTCCGTGCCGTCGCCCGGGGTCGTGCCCGGGTCCGTACCCGGGTCTGTGCCGTCGCCGGGCGTCGTGCCGGTGCCCGGCGTGGTGGCGGTACCGTCGCCGACGACGCCGATGCCGTTCCCACCGATGGTGATCGGCAGGCTGATCACCGGGACCACCTGGGTGCCGGAGAGCAGGCCACCGTCACCGGAGGTCGCACCCCCGGCGGACGGGGTCGTGCTGCTCGGGGTGGTGCCCGCCGGGGTCGCCCCGCCGGTGCTGGTGCCGTCGCCGACCACGCCGATGCCGTTCCCGCCGATGGTGATCGGGACCGCGACCACCGGGGCCACCTGGGTGCCCGAGGCGGTGCCGTCCGCCCCGTCCGTCGTGCCACCGGCAGCCGGAGCCGGACCGGCAGCCGTGCCGGTGCCCGCGGCGGGCGTCGTGCCCGCCGAGGTGCCGTCACCGAGTAGCCCGATGCCGTTGCCGCCGATCGTGACCGGGACGTCGACCAGTCCGCCGACCTGCGTGCCGGAGAGCAGCCCGTCGTCGCCGGACGTGCTCGGCGTGGTCGTGGCCGGAGCGGCCGGTGCCGGCGTCGCCGCCGGGCCGGACCCCGCAGCGGTGCCGTCCCCGAGCACCCCGATGCCGTTGCCGGACACCGTCACCGGGACCGACACGACCGGGGCGACCTGGGTCCCCGAGGCTGTGCCGTCCTCACCCGAGGTGACCGGTGCCGGAGCAGCGGGCTCGGCCGGTGCTGCCGGGGTGGAGGCCGCCGGGGTGGGCGGCGTCGTGGTCGACGCCGCGTCACCGCCGACGGCGACCGCGTTGCCACCGACCGTGACGGGGACGGTCACGGCGCCGGCGATCTGGGTCCCCGAGCCGGTGCCGTCCGAACCGGACGTGGTCGGAGCAGCGGCGGCAGCCGGAACCGGAGCAGCCGGAGCAGGCGCAGCCGGAGCAGCAGCCGGGGCCGACACCGCGTCGCCACCGACGGCGACGGCGTTGCCACCGACGGAGACCGGGGCGGTCACCGCCGGCGCCACCTGGGTGCCGGAGGCCGTGCCGTCGGCGCCCGAGGTCGTCGGCGCGGGAGCTGGGGCCGGTGCAGGAGCGGCGGCTGGAGCTGCAGGAGCCGCGGGCGCCGCGGCGGGCGAGGTCACCGACGACACCGCGTCGCCGAGCACCCCGAGGGCGTTGCCGGTGAGGGACACCGGAGCGTCCACCGACGGAACCACCTGGGTTCCGGACACGGCGCCGTCCGCTCCGGAGGTCGTGGCAGCGTTCGCCGCTGCCGCCCCTCCGAGCGTGAGGCCGCCGACGAAGAGGGCGAACCAGAGCCCTCTCGAGACGTACTTGTTCATGGTCGTACTCCCTGATCGAGATCGTTGGCCGACCGCGGTCGCGGGTCGGTGTGTGTGCGTGCCTGCCGTGCCGGACAGGCGCACCGATCTCAGTCAGGGGCGACGTCGTGCTCGCCGACGACCGATGCGGGGACCGCGTCGTCGGAGAGCGTGCCGCGAGACCCCGCGGCGAGGGAGACGATGTCGTCGGTCGAGCCGACGATGCCGACGGCTGCGACGCCGCCGGGAGTCGAGGTGGCACTGCCCCCGAGGACGCCCGCGCCGCCCTGGCGGTCGGACGGCGCTCCGTGGCCGTCGCCCGGCTCGGGGACGAGCAGGGCGGTGCCGCCCAGCGTCGCGTCCTGCACGGCACCAGCGACGGGGCCGGCGAGCGGTCCGGTCACGAAGGTGGACGGCGTGGTCACGCCCGACCGGCGTCCGGCGTCAGGAACGGACGCTCCGTCCGCGCCCGTCGACGCGACCGTGGGCACGGACGGGGTCCTCGCCGGGGCGGCCGCCAGCGGCGGTCGCGCGGACGGGACAGCTGAGCCGGGCACGCCGGACGGGGTGGTGCCGACGACGACCGGAGGTGCGGGGACGTCGATGACGGGATCCGTGCCTCCTGGCAGGACGCCACCGACCGACGGGACCACGCCCGCGACGACGTCGGGGACCTGTCCGACGATCGTGCCGACACCGCCGAGGGTGTCGTCGACCAGGCCGGTGACCGGAGCGGTGACCGTGCCGAGGGTGTCGCCGCCGACGACGGGGCCGACCACCGGGACGCTGCCGACCACGTGGTCGACAGTGTCGACGACCGTGGTCACGGGTCGCGCGTCGGCGATCGTCTGCACGGTCCCGGTGACGGGGCGCAGTGCCGTCGCGACGGTGTCGGTGACGGGCCGGGAGGCGGTGCCCACGTGCTCGACGACGCCCTGCACCAGGTGCGTGGCCGGCTCGGCCGCAGGGGCGGTCGTGGCCGGCACCGCGGGCGCGGTCGCCGGAGCGGCGGGGGCCGGAGCTGCGGGAGCCGGAGCTGCTGGGGCGGGGGCGACGGGAGCCGGCGCGGGCGCGGGCGCTGCCGGGGGTGCCGGGGCCGGCTTCGGGGGTGCCGGTGCCGGTGCCGGTGCTGGTGCTGGTGCCTGCTTCGGAGCTGGCGCAACCGCTGCGCGGACGGGGTCCACGACGCCGCCGACGACCTGTCCGACACCGCCGGACACGTCGTGCACGGTCTCGCCGAGCCCGTCGACCACACCGCTGACGATCCCGCGCTGCTGCGTCTGGGCGGGCGGAGTGGACGCGGCCTCGGCAGCCGAGGCCGGACGGGCCCCGAACGCCAGGGACAGCAGCACGAGGGCAGCGAGGGTCCCGACGCCCAGCAGGGCGATCCGGAGCACCGCGAGCCAGGGGGCGCGCGACGTCGTGTCCATGCGCTCACCTCCTGAACTCGGCTGCGCACGTAGAGTGGTTGACCGGCAATGTACGCCGGTCCGCTCCGGAACGCACCCCGTTCTGGAAGAAATTCTCAGGAAAGGCCGTCCGTGGTCTCGATCTTCTCCGCCCCGACCCGCAACCTGGACATCGTCACGCTGCACGAGATCCTCCGCCTGCGACAGGACGTCTTCGTCGTCGAGCAGGGGGCCGCGTACGGCGACATCGACGGGCGTGACCTCGAGCCCGGCACCGTGCAGTTCTGGGCGGGTCAGGGCTCGGTGGACGCCACGCTCCGGCTCCTGCGCGAACCCGACGGCACCGAGCGCATCGGCCGGGTCGTCACGGCGGCGCACGCCCGCGGGCAGGGTCTGTCGGGGCAGCTGATCGAGGCCGCGATCGCCGAGTCCCGCTCCGCGAGCATCGCCCTCGGCGCCCAGTCGCACCTCGAGCAGTGGTACGCCCGCTTCGGGTTCGTGCGCTCCGGGGACGAGTACCTCGAGGACCGGATCCCGCACGTCCCGATGACCCGGCAGCGCTGACCGGACCGGCGCGTCAGGCGCGTCCGCGTGGGCGGGCTCGTCAGGCGCGCCAGCGGCGGAGCTCGTCGAACGAGCGGCCCTGCGTGGACCGGTCGGCGACGAGCCGCTCGAACACGATGTTCGTCTGGGTCGTCGCCACCGACGGGTCGCCGCTGAGCTCGTCGGCGACGAAGTCCCGCAGCTGCTCGGTCGACTCGCACGCGATGTGCACGAGGAAGTCCTTGTCGCCGGCCAGGAACGAGACGTCCTGCACGACGGGCACCCGGAGCAGTCGCTTCGCGAAGTCCCGGAGTTCGTGGCGGGCCGCAGCGTGGACCCGGACGGAGACCATCGCCTCGATCGAGAAGCCGAGGCGCGCGATGTCGACCTCGGCCCGGTAGCCGCGGATCACCCCGGCGTCCTCGAGGGCCCGGACCCGGGTCAGGCACGTCGACGGCGCGATGCCCACCGCGGCGGCGAGCCGGTTGTTCGGGATCCGGGCGTCGCCGGCCAGGGTCCAGAGGATGCGCTCGTCGACCTCGTCGAGGCGCGGGGCGGGGTCGGGACGGCGGGCTGGTCGGTCGGACACGGCTCGACGCTACCGCGACGGTGCGAGCAGGGCGCGGAGCGCGTCGTCGAGTGCCCCGGCCACGACGTCGTCGTCGGCCGACGCGAGCGGCTCCACCGCGGTGGACCGCCGGAGCATCGTCATCCCGAGCACCACCGACAGCGCGATCTCGGCCCGGACGAGCAGTTCCTCGGTGACCTCGCCGCCGACGGCCGTGGCGAGCCGTTCCGCGTACCGGCGGAGGGTCTCGCGGCGGATGGCGTCGGCACCGTCGTCGCCGGAGGACCGGAGCAGCAGCATGAGCTGGAGGGAGTCGTCGTCGGTCGGCGCGCGGACCACGTGCGAGACCAGGCCGGCCAGCGCGCGCTCGAGGCCGCGCTCGACGGGCTGCTCGGCCCCGAGGTCCTGCACCACCCGGTCGAGGCAGGCGCGGAACAGCCCCTCCTTCGACCCGAAGTAGCGGTTGATCAGCGCGACGTTGACCCCGGCGTCGGCGGCGATGTCCCGCACCGTCGTCGCCTTGTACCCGTCGAACGCGAACCGGTGCCGCGCCGCACGCACGAGCAGCAGTCGGGTGGCGGCGGCGTCCTTGCTCATGGGTCGAAGCGTACCGGCCAGAACCGGGATGTAAGCAAGTGTTGACATCGCGTGAGAACTGCGTACCCTCGTCGAGTCAGCAATTGTTTACATCACCCGAGACACGGAGCACGATGACCGACACCATGCAGAGCCCCCGCACGGGCTCGCACCCCACCACCGCCGGACACCGGCCGAACAGCACGGCGATCATCGTCTACCTGTCCCTCGGCGGTCTGTCGTTCGCGGTCCTGCAGTCGCTCGTCGCCCCGGCGCTGTCGACCATCGGACAGGACCTCGGCGCCTCGACGAGCGCGACGAGCTGGGTGCTCACCGCCTACCTGCTCTCCGCGTCGGTGCTCACGCCGATCCTCGGTCGCCTCGGCGACATGATCGGCAAGCGCAAGGTCCTGATCGTCGTGCTGTCGATCCTGCTCGTCGGCGCCGTGCTGGCCGCGCTGGCACCGAACCTCGGCGTCCTCATCGTCGGCCGTGCGCTGCAGGGCGCCGCCGGCGCGGTGATGCCGCTGTCGATCGGCATCGTCCGCGACGAGCTGCCGAAGGAGAAGGTCAGCGTCACGATCGGTCTGCTCTCCGCGATCTTCGGCATCGGCGCTGGCGTCGGCATCGTCGCCGCCGGCCCGATCGTCGAGCATCTGTCGTGGCACTGGCTGTTCTGGCTGCCCGCCGTGCTCGTCGTCATCGCCCTGCTCGGCGCGATCTTCGGCATGCCGGAGTCGCCGGTCCGCAAGCCCGGCCGCCTCGACATGGTCGGCACGTTCGTCCTCGCCGTCTCGCTCGTGTCGATCCTGCTGGCCGTCAGCGAGGGCGAGACCTGGGGCTGGGGTGACGGCAAGACCATCGGCCTGCTGGTCCTCGGCGCCGTGGCACTGGTCGCGTTCGTCCTGGTCGAGCTCCGCGTCGCCGAACCGCTCATCGACGTCCGCCTGTTCGCCGTCCGCGGCGTCTGGACGGCCCACGTCGTCGCGCTCGTCTTCGGCTTCGCGATGTTCGGCACCTTCGTGCTCGTGCCGACCCTGCTGCAGCTGCCGAGCGCACTCGGCTACGGCTTCGGCAAGGACGTCACCCAGGCCGGTCTCTTCCTGCTGCCGACCGTCCTGATGATGATCGTCGCCGGGCCGATCGCCGGCATCCTCGTCCGCAAGGTCGGTCCGAAGCCGCCCATGCTGCTCGGCGGGATCGCCATCGTCGCGGCGTTCCTGCTGCCCGCGATCGCGCACGGTGAGCTCTGGCAGGTCGTCGTCTCCGGCGTCCTGACCGGCATCGGCATCGGCCTGGCCCTCGCCGCGTGCTCGAACGCCATCATCGAGAGCGTCCCCGCGAACCAGACCGGCGAGGCCATCAGCGCCAACACCGTCGTCCGTACGATCGGCTCGAGCGTCGGCACCGCGGTCATCGCGGCGCTCATCACCTCGCACAGCACCCCGCAGGGTCTGCCGACGGACGACGCCTTCACCATCGGGTTCTGGGCGTGCACCGGCGTGGCGGTCCTCGCCGTGCTCGCCGCGCTCGCGGCCCCGTCGATGCGCGCGCGCCGCGCAGCGGCGGCGGCCCGTGGCATCGACGACCTCGAGGAGATCGCCGAGTAGGGCTCTCGGCCCGACCACCCCGGGAGGCCCGTCCTGCGTCGTCGACGCGGGGCGGGCCTCCCGGCGGTCGCGCCCACCGCCACCGGCGGCTCCGCAAGCTGGGAAGCGACCGAGCACGCCGCCGCCGACGTGACGATCATCGGACCGGACGCGTCACAGCAGGTGGACGCGATCACCGCGCCCCGGACAGGAGACCCATGAGCACCACGGACCACGACGACACCACGACCAGCAGCAAGCCGTCCTTCCGCGACACGGTCACCGCCGGCCTGGTGCAGAAGGCGCTGGAACCCGTGCTGCGCGCCGTCCGTGACGAGGTGGCCTCGGCTCGGCGGGAGATCAGCGAACGGGCGAACGGCGCGAAGACCGGGCTGGTGCTCACCGGCGCCGCGGTGGCCTTCGCACTGACCACACTCGTGCTGCTTGCCGGCCTCGTGGTGGCGCTCCTGGCCCTGGCACTGCCGATCTGGGCCGCGACGGGGATCACGTTCATCGTGTTCGCCGTCGTAACCGCGATCCTGTTCGTCGTCGGACTCCGAGGCATCCGACGGGGCGTGCCGCCGGTGCCGAAGGACACCCTCCGCGCAGCGAAGGACCGTGTCACGCACACGGGCGACGCGTCGCCCACGACCGACTGAGCCCCGACAGCGCTCGAGCGCTACATCGCGAGGGTCATGCCGACGACGGCGACCGTCATCGCGAAGACCTCGCCGCTGCGCACGGCCCGGCGGTCCTCCTGCGCCCACTCGTACCGCAGGAGCCACCCGCTGAACGCGCAGTAGCCGATCACGCCGGCACCGAGCACCGCGGACAACGCGATGCCGTGTCCCGCGTGCCCGTCGGCGACGCCGGTCGCGTGGCCCATCAGGAGCATGCCGGCCATCACGACCGCCGACAGCGCGCGGTGCACGTCCATCGGCTCGGCGCGGCGGCCGTCGGCACGGCGTCGGCGCATCACCGGCAGCGGTGCGAGCAACAGCAGGAGCGTCGCCGCGAAGAGCGTCCACACCGCACCCGCGTGCACCACGGGCATGAGCATCGCGACGAGCATCACCGCAGCCGGCACGATCACGCCGGGGCGCGGTCGGTAGCGGTCACCGACGATGCAGCACACCGACGCGAACTGCGGCACGACGAGCATGGCGTCGGCGACGGTCTCGTGCACGGCGGGTCCTCAGCTGCGGCGGCGCGGTGCCGGGCGGGTCAGTCCTCGGCGCGGGCAGCGGCCTTGGCGGCGCGCTCCTGCTTCACACGGGCGTTCTCGACGTGCACGGCGGCCTGCGTCTCGCGCTCACGGACGAGCCACTCGGGCTTCTGCTCGAGCAGCGTCTTGATCTCCGCCGTGGTGAGCGCGTCGTCGATCCCCGCACGGGTCAGCCCCGAGATCGAGATGCCGAGCTTCTGCGCCACGACGGGTCGCGGGTGCGGGCCGTCGCGTCGGAGGTCCTCGAGCCACGTCGGGGGTTCGGTCCGGAGCTCGTCGAAGGCGGTCCGTGTGACGGGAGCGCCCTGGAAGGACTCCGGAGCGGCCGCCAGCAAGATGCCGAGCTTCTTCGCAGCCGTTTCGGGCTTCATGGTCTGTTCCTGCGCCATGCCCCCTAGAGTACGGCCCCTATGCTCGTCTGCATGACCGCGGCACTCACCATCGCATTCGTGCCCGGGGTCTCCCCGGCCAAGTGGGCCCGTGTCTGGCGGGATCGACACCCCTCGATCGAGCTGCGACTGCGGCCGATCGGGTCCGACGACGTCGACGACACGCTCGCCGGCGAGGTCGACATGGTCTTCGCACGCATGCCCGTCTCCGACCAGCACAACGCCATCCCGCTCTGGACTGAGACCGCCGTGGTCGCGATGCCGAAGGACTCCCCCCTCGCCGACCTGGCCGAGGTGGACCTCGCCGACGCCGAGGTGCACGTCGTCGACGCCGGTCCGGTGCCGGCCGACATCGCCGCCGCGCTCGACCTGGTCGAGGCGAACGTCGGCGTGGTCGTGCTCCCCCAGTCGCTCTTCCGCGCGGCGAGCCGCAAGGACCTCGTCGCGCGCCCGCTCTTCGGCGCCCCCGGCACGCAGATCGCGCTGGTCTGGCGTGACGAGGACGCCACCGAGACCACCGAGGAGTTCATCGGCGTGGTGCGCGGACGCACCGCCAACAGTTCGCGGAACCAGCCGACCGGCACCGATCGCGACGTCGAAGAGGCCCTGCGTGCGGCAGGCGGCGGTTCCAAGGCCGGTGGCGGCTCCGACGGGTCGGGCAAGGGCGCAGCAGGCAAGGGCGGGTCGGCCAAGGGCGGAGCGGGTGCCGGAGGCGCCGGCGGCAAGGCGAAGGCCAAGTCGCCCGGCAGCGGCAAGTCCGGCAGCGGCAAGAAGTCGAACACCGGCAAGGGCCCAACCCCCGGCCGCGGGAAGATGCGCGGCAAGCCGAGCCGGGGTTCGAAGGGCAACCGATGACGGACACGCGCCTGCAGGAGATGCCGGCCACGCGCCTCCCGGCCTGGCTCGACCGGACCATGGCCGAGTACGTGGCGTCACGGATGCAGGCGGGCGAGACCCGCGAACAGGCCGAGGCGAACAAGCAGAAGTCGCTCGACCAGTGGTTCCCGGGCGGGTCCCCGGCCGACGGGCACCTGGTGTGGGACGTCCTCGACCAGGACGACACCACGGTCGGGTACCTCTGGATCGGGCCGTTGGCTCCGGGCGGGACCGACTGGTGGGTGTTCGACGTCGAGATCGACGAACCGCACCGTCGTCGCGGATACGCCCGACGTGCGCTCGAGCTCGGCCACCAGGCCGCAGCGGAGCACGGCGCGACGAGCATCGGGCTCAACGTGTTCGGCTACAACACCGGCGCGCAGGACCTGTACGCCTCGCTCGGGTACGAGGTCACGGCGACGCAGATGCAGAAGCCGCTGGCCTGAGGGTTCTGCCGCTGGGTTCAGCCGCGTCGTCGCGGCAGGTGCTTCGTCAGGGCAGCTGCGTCGTCACGGCAGGACGGCAGCCGCTGCGCGGGTGACCCGGTCCCCGCGCGCTGCCTCGGCCGCAGCCCGTGCACGGGCGACCACGACGGCGTCGGCGCGCTCCGCGGAGCCCGCGTCGAACGGCGGCTGCGGGTCGTACTCGATCTGCAGCTGGATCGCCTCGGCCGCTGCCTGCCCCGCGAGCTCGGCCGCCAGCCACAGCGCCATGTCGATGCCCGCACTGACGCCGGCCGCCGTGACGACGGCACCGTCGTCGACGATCCGCTCGTCGACCGGTTGCGCACCGAACGCCTCGAGCATCGGCTTCGACGCCCAGTGGGTCGTCGCACGCTTGCCGGCGAGGAGTCCCGCGGCACCGAGGACGAACGCGCCCGTGCAGACCGAGGTCACCCAGGTGGCGCGCTCGGCCTCGCGCCGGACGAACCCGATGACCTCGGGGTCGAGCATCGCGTCGAAGGCACCGTCACCGCCGGGGACCACGAGGACGTCCGCCGGACCCGCGTCGGCGATGGTCGTCGTCGGGACCAGCGCGAACCCGCAGTCGGTCGGCACCGGGTTGAGCGTCGCCGCCACGTACTCGACGCGTGCGCCGGGCACCCGGGAGAGCACCTGCGCCGGGCCGGTGAAGTCGAGCTGCGTCAGGTCCGGGAAGAGCAGGAAGGCGATCCGAACCTCGGCGGGGTCGTGACCCGGCGCCGTCGCCGCGTCCCCGGCCGTGTCCGGCGCGGGGGCGGGCACGTCGACGGGCACGTCGACGACGTCGGCGTCGACCGGGTGGACAGGACGCACGCGCGGGTTCGGCTGGTCGGTGCTCATGCCGCGACCCTAGCCCGGTGCCCTCGCCGGCGGTGGGGTCGGCGTCCTGGTCAGTTCCAGACGCCCGAGGTCCCGCGCCGGTGGCTGCCGAGCAGGTGCGTGTCGACGATGCCGAGCGCCTCCATCAGGGCGTGCATCGTGGTCGGACCGACGAACGCGAAGCCGCGCTTCCGCAGTGCCTTCGACAGTGCGACGGACTCGTCGGAGGTCGTCGGGACCTGGGCGTACGACTCCGGTTCGGGCGTCGTCGCCGGACGGAACGACCAGACGAAGTCGGACAGCCCGCCGTCCTGCCGCAGGGCGACCGTCGCGTTCGCGTTCGTGATGGTCGCGAGGATCTTCGCCCGGTTCCGGACGATGCCGGCGTCGGCCATCAGCCGAGCGACGTCGTCCTCGCCGAAGCCCGCGACGGTGTCGGGGGCGAAGTCCGCGAACGCCGCACGGAACGCCGGACGCTTCGCCAGGATCGTGCGCCAGGACAGGCCGGACTGGAATGCCTCGAGTGACAGCCGCTCGAACACCCCGCGCTCGTCCCGGACGGGCATGCCCCATTCGGTGTCGTAGTAGTCGCGGAGCAGCTCGTCCGTCGATGCCCACACCGGCCGGGCGAGTCCGTCGTCGCCGATCACCAGGTCGGAGTGGGGCGCGGGCTCGGTGGCTGCGGGCTCGGTGCTCATCGCACCATCCTGGCGTGCGCCGCCGATACCCTCGTTGCCGACCGTGTGGTCACTCGGCCGGCGGGCCGTCCTGGGCGGCCTGCGGGTCCATCCACACGTACTCCCACCGGTGGCCGTCCGGGTCGGTGAAGCTCCGCTGGAACATGAAGCCGAGGTCCATCGGCGCGCGGTCCTCGCTCCCGCCGGCCGCGACGGCGGCGTCGACGATGCGGTGCACCTCGTCCTTCGACCCGGCGGTGAGCGAGTTGATGACCTCGACGGTGCCGGCGTCGGCGATCGTCTTGTCGGTGAAGTCGGCGAACTTCGCGTGGGTGAGCACCATGACGTAGATCGTGTCGCTGATGACGATGCACGCAGCGGTGTCGTCGCTGAACATCGGGTTGATCGAGTAGCCGAGGGCTTCGTAGAACGCCTTCGAACGGTCGAGGTCGGTGACGGGCAGGTTGATGAAGACCATCGTGTCCATAGGGAGGTTCCTTTCGTCACGCTCAACCTGGCCCGTGGCGCGGTGATGCGCAACCGTTCCGTCGCGGTACGGACTGATACGCGATATTCTGGACCGATGCGGGCGTACGTCGATGAATCGGAGCCGGGCGGCGGGCGCGATCACACGACGTACGTCATGGCTGCCGTGGTCATCACGGCGTCCGCCTGCGAAGCGGCACGTGTGGACGTGCGGGCGGCGGGGCACGAGATGACGGCGACCGGTCGATGTTCGATGCCCTTCGACGACGAGGAGTCGGCGTTCCGGTGCGACACGAGCACGTCCGCGGGGTCGATGAACCACTGGTCGCACTGGCTGATCTTGCTTGCGGTGCGCACGTGGCGGGCCTCGACGACGAGCTCGACAGCACCCTTGTCCGCGTGGGGTGAACGACCCTGGACAGCGCAAAACCCCGGTCCCGCGCTGGCTGCAGGATTCTCCGGGGCTCACTTTCGACCGAGCAGCACGCGGTCGACATATCAATTTTACGAGTCCAGCGCGGGCCACGTCAAGTGATCCAGGACACCGACTCGGAACGACGAAGCCGCTGTCGTGCGACAGCGGCTTCGTCGCCCCGGGTCGGCTCAGTGGCGCGCGACCGAGGTCAGGCGGACGCGCGGCCCTCGCCTGCGGCCTTCTGGTCGGCCTCGGCCTCGGCCTGGCCGATGATGTCCTCGGCCGGCACCGGGTTCAGGCGGTCCCAGAGGAAGAACAGCAGGCCGCCGACGAGCATCGACAGTCCGACCCACAGGTTGATGTGGATGCCGCCGGTCTTCTCGGGGTCGGTGTCCCAGTGGACGATGCCGACGATCGTCACGATGACGCCGTAGAGCACGAACAGGCCGCCGAGGATGCGGCGCAGGTCGAGACGACGGGTCGAGCGGACGAGGGCGGCCTTCTGCTCCTCGGTCAGCGCGCCGGGGGTGGTGGTGTCACTCATGGTCGGTGATCTCCTTCGCGGATCAGAGGAACGGCAGGTACAGGACGACGCACAGGATCAGTGCGACGGTGCCGAGCAGTGCGGGCGAGCGGTACCAGGCGGTGTCGGTCGCGACGGAGTCGCCGTGCAGGTCGATCTTGCCGATGCCGTAGACCAGACCGCCGAGCTCCTTCTCGTCCTTGGGCGTGGTGAACATCGAGACGATGAACCCGACGATCAGGACGGTCACGAACGAGATGATCGCGCCGTACAGGGTCTCGGCGGTCGCCGTGGCGAACAGGTCCGGGTTCACGAGGTACGCGATCCAGGTGATCGTCGGCGTGACGATGCCGAGCACGTAGCCCCAGAGCGCACCCTGCGTGGTCATCCGCTTCCAGAGCAGGCCGAGGATGAAGACGGCGAACAGCGGCGCGTTGAAGAACGAGAACAGCGTCTGCATGTACGTCATGATGTTCGACGCCTGGGCCGCGATGAACGCGGTCGCGATGCCCACCAGGACGCCGACGACGGTGACCCAGCGACCGGTCTTCAGGTAGTGGATGTCCGGCATGTTCGGCTTGATGTAGCGCTGCCAGATGTCGTACGTGAAGACGGTGTTGAACGACGAGACGTTGGCCGCCATGCCGGCCATGAACGACGCGAGCAGGCCGGTCACCGCGACGCCGAGGACACCGGTCGGCAGGTACATCTGGATGAGCTTCGGGATCGCGTCGTTGTAGGTGAGCGAGCCGTCGGCGAACTGGTTGCCGACGACCGCCGCGGCGATGAGACCGGGGATCACGACGATGGCCGGGATGAACAGCTTCGGGATCGCGGCGATGAGCGGGGTCCGGCGTGCCGCGGACATGTTCTTCGCCGAGAACGCGCGTTGCACCTCGGTGAAGTTGGTGGTCCAGTAGCCGAAGCCGAGGACGAAGCCCAGGCCGAGCACGATCGCGAGCCAGTTGGCGCCGATCGGGTTGGTCACATCACCGAAGCCGGTGCCGGCCCACGCCTGCAGGTGCTGCACGCCTTGGGTCTTCACGATGGCAGACGACAGTCCGTCCCAGCCGCCGACGCGGTGCAGACCGACGATCGTCAGCGGGATGAGCCCGGCGATGATCACGAAGAACTGCATGACCTCGTTGTAGATCGCGCTGGAGAGCCCGCCGAGGGTGATGTAGACGAGCACGAAGCCGGCGGACACGACGATGGCCAGCCACTCCGGCCAGCCGAGCATCGCCTCGATGACGATGGCCATGGCGTAGAGGTTGATGCCCGCGATGAGCACGTTCGACACCGCGAACGCGATCGAGTTCACCAGGTGCGGGGCCTTGCCGAAGCGGCGGAGCATGAACTCCGGCACCGACCGGACCTTCGAGCCGTAGTAGAAGGGCATCATCACGAGCCCGAGGAACACCATGGCCGGCACCGCGCCGACCAGGTAGTAGTGCAGGGTCGCCATGCCGATCTGGGCACCGTTGGCGGCCATGCCGAGGATCTCGGTCGCACCGAGGTTCGCGGACACGAAGGCCAGGCCCGTGATCCACGCCGGCATCGAGCGCCCGGACAGGAAGAAGTCCATGCTCGTCCGGACCTGTTTGCGGGCGGTGAACCCGATCCCGATGACGACCGCGAAGTACACGATGACCATCAGGTAGTCGACCCAGCCCAAGTCGAGCCGGATCCCTTCGTTCGCTGCAGCGAGAACCATTCAACATCTCCACGTCAGTGTGTTGCAGTCGACAACTCCGCCGACCCGGACGGAGACGTTACACCGAATTGTGACCGTTCACATAGCCGAGGCATGTGTCTGCCGGCGGTACCCCGTGGCCCGCGATCGCTAGGCTCGCCCCATGACCGACCAGGCGCGCATCCTCGTCCTCAACGGACCGAACCTCGACATCCTCGGGCGGCGCGACCCGGAGCAGTACGGCACCGTGACGCTCGCCGAGCTCGAGGCGATCGTGCACACCGAGTCAGCCGTGCACGGGCTGGACGCGGACTTCCGCCAGACGAACCGCGAGGGCGAACTGGTCGAGTGGCTGCACGAGGCCCTCGACGACTTCGCCGCGGTCGTGATCAACCCCGCGGCCTACGCACACACCTCGGTCGCGCTGCACGACGCGGTCGAGGCGCTGTCCGTCCCCGTCGTCGAGGTGCACCTGTCGAACACGTGGAAGCGCGAGCCCTTCCGGCACGTCGACCACGTCGCCACCGCCGCGACCGCGGTCATCGCCGGCGCGGGCGCCGACGGCTACCGCCTGGCCGTCGCGCACGTCGCGTCCCTCATCGCCTGACGCCCGTCACGCCGCACGGGCGTCTCTCGCCCCGCCGAGGTTCCGAGATCTCGGAACCTCGGCGCCGCTGCCGCCTCGGAGTGGAACCTCGGCGTCACGCGGACGGCAAGTCGTGGAACCTGGCGGTCGCACGTCGCGCCCGTCACGCCCGTCACGCGCGCACGTCGCGCCCGACACGCGCGCAAAAGGCGGACGGGAGGCCCGTGGCGGGGCCGCCGCGGGCCTCCCGTCCGCCTCGTTGGAACGTTCCCAACGCGGGCTGGACGCGCTAGGTTCATATGTATGGACAAAGTGCGCATCGGACTCGTCGGCTACGGCATCGGAGGGCGGGCATTCCACCGCCCGTTCCTGCTGGACGCGGCAGGCATCGACCTCGTCGGCGTCGTCGCCCGCTCGGCCGCGAAGCGCGAGCAGCTCGCGACCGACCTGCCCGGCGTCACCGTGCACGACTCCCTCGGTGACCTGATCGCCGCGGGCGTCGACGCCGTCGTCGTCACCACTCCCCCGTCCACCCGGCGCGAACTCGTCCTGCAGGCGATCGCCGCCGGGATCGCCGTCGTCGCGGACAAGCCGTTCACCCCGGACCCGGCCACCGCCCGCGAGATCCGGCAGGCCGCTGCCGACGCCGGCGTCGTGATCACGCCCTTCCACAACCGCCGCTGGGACACCGACCTCACCACCCTCCGGAGCGTGCTGGACGCCGGACGGGTCGGGGCGCCGCTGCGCTTCTGGTCCCGCTTCGACATGGTCGAGCGGCACGGCATCGCGACGGGGATCGGCGGCGGTGTGCTCTCCGACATCGGATCGCACCTGGTCGACCAGGCCGTGTCGTTGTTCGGACCGATCGCCCGGGTGTCCTGCGCGCTCGACGTCCGCGATGCCCGCTCGCTCGGCCGCGACCAGGACGGCCAGATCGACGCCGGCTTCACGCTCGCAGCGACGCACGTGTCCGGCGTCGAGTCCGTCCTGACGTCGAACAAGGCCGGGTGGCTGGGTGCACGGCAGCTCCGCCTCGACGGTGTCGACGGGACGTACGAGGCCACGAGCACCGACGTGCAGGCACAGGCAGCCGTGGCGGGTGCGTCACCTGCCGACGACCGGTCGACCTGGGGAGTCGAGCCCTCGCCCGGGACCCTCACGACGGAGTCCGGCACGATCGACGTCCCGTCGGCGCAGAGCTCCTACACGGACTACTACGAGCGGTTCGCGCGTGCCGTCCGCGGGCTCGGTCCGGTGCCGGTGCCCGTCGACGACGCGGTGCACGTGGTCGAGGTGCTCGACGCGGCGCGCCGGTCGGCGGCGTCGGGCGAGACGGTCACCGTCCCCGCTCCGTAGCGCGTTCTTTCCCACGACATCTGCGATGCGAGGTCGAATCGGGCGTACCTGGTGAGAACTCCAGACCAGGTACGCCCGAATCGACCAGGAACGCGCGGAAGGGCGGCGGCGCCGGGTCAGAAGTCCGCGGGGCGCCGCACGTCGGCCAGGCCGGCGGTGGCGAAGCCCCCGCGGATGATCGGGATCGCCCGGCGCACGGCCTGGTCGATGCGGAGTTCCAGGTCGACGTTGCCGATGTCGTAGCCACCTTCGCGCTTGGTGAAGTCGCGCTCGTTGCCGAACACCCCGATCGGCAGCGTCGTCGACTGGAAGAAGCCGAACAGCGGGCGCATCTGGTGCTCGACGAGCAGGGCGTGACGGTCGCTGCCGCCCGTCGCGGTCAGCAGGACCGGGGTGTCGACGAGGTCGTACTGCCCGATCCAGTCGAAGAACAGCTTGAACGCGCCGGAGTAGGCGGCGCGGAACGCCGGGCTGCCGACGACGAGCACGTCGGCGGCCTCGACGGTCTCGAGTGCCGCCCGGGTGCGCTCGGACATCGCCTCGCGCGACGACGCGGCACCGAGGTCGGCCAGGAGCGGGCCGATCTCGATGGTCTCGGTGCGGGCACCCTCGATCTCCTGCCCGAGGCGCGCCACCGTGGCCGCGACCAGGGTGGACGTCCTCGAGGGGTCCGAAGGGCTACCGCTGACGCCGACGACCAGTTCTCCACTCATGCGGTCGATGCTCACACGCCTGCCACCGAGGCGGTCCGCGTGTGACGACATGTGTCGGGTGCCAGGCCCCCCCCGGGTACCGTCCCTCGGCATGCAGACGTTCTTGCCGTACGCCGACTTCCGGGCCTCTGCCGAGGTCCTCGACGACCGGCGTCTCGGCAAGCAGCGCGTGGAGACCCTGCAGGTGATGCGGGCGCTGACGCTGCCGGGGTACGGCTGGCAGCACCACCCGGTCACCGCGATGTGGCGCGGCTACCGTCCGGCGCTGATGGCGTACCAGGAGGCGACGTGCCGCGTCTGGCTCGACCGCGGGCACGTGGACACCTGCCTGGAGAAGACGCTGCTGGACCTCGGGCGGGTCCCGGAGGACCTGGCGGCGTACGAGCGCGGCGACGTCCCGATCCCGCCGTGGAACGACGACGAGGCCCTGCACGCGTCACACCGCTCGAAGTTGGTGCAGAAGGCGCCGGAGCACTACCGCGCACTGTTCCCGGACGCGCCCGACGACCTCGACTACGTCTGGCCGGGCACGCCGCACGCTCCGGACGGCACGGCCGCAGTCGTCACGCCACCGGGATCCACCGCGCACCGTCGCGGCGCGTGACGACGGCGGAGCGGATCTCGACCACGTCGCGGAGGCCGTGCACGGCCCGGTCGCGCACGACCGCTGCCGTGGCGTCGTCGTCGGACTCGAACCGGACGACCGCGCACGGCACACCGCGCAGCAGGCGGACGTCCTGCGCCTCGACCACGGCGTGCTCGGCGACCAGCCGGGCCGCAGCGGGCAGGACGGCGTCGGGCGCGGTGCCGGCGGCGAGCGCGCCGATCGCCAGGGTCACACGGTACGAGGGCATGCCCCGACGGTAGCGGGAGCGGGAGACACCGGGAGCCCGCCGTGGGCTGCAGGGGAACTGACGTCGTTCAGGGGGTCGACGTCGGCCCACGGCGGGTCGCGGTGTGTGGCGGGACGCGACGACAGGGGGAACGTCGCGCCCCGCTCCGGATGTCGATCAGGGGTATCGGCATCCGGTCTGGGGCACCGGCCGGATCACGGGAGGAGCCGGGCGGTGTCGGACCTCAAGGGTGTTCGGTGTCCTCTCGGTACCGGTCCGTCTCGATCGGTGCGGGCATCGACCGTCGAGCGGCGGCGGGTCGGATCATGGGGAGCAGGGCGCTCCCGACGGTCGCGAGGGCTCCGACGGCGGCGATCAGCCCGAGGGGGGCGGTGCCGAGGTCGTGCTGCGCAGCCAGGGCGAGCGCGACGAGGGTCGCCGGTGCAGGCAGGAGCTGCACCGCTCGGAAGCGGTCGTCCCGTCGTGTCCGGGTCAACATCACGTTTGCCATGTGGACACTCTGGCGCAGATTCCGTGTCCGCATAAGGGGGGACACGACCCCACTCATGGAGTAGAACGTCTAGTACACCCTGGATGCGATGTCTCAGCCCAGAGCGCGGACGGTGGCCACGGCGTCCGCGACCGCTCCGACGACGACCGGTACGTCCTCCGCGGCGAGGGAACCGTCGAAGGTGAGTCGGAGCGCGGTCCGGGCGACCTCGTCCGGGATCCCGAGCGCGGTGAGCACGTGCGACGCCTCGGTGCTGCCGGCGGCGCAGGCGCTGCCCGACGAGGACACGACGTCGCGCTGTTCCAGCTCGAGCAGCACGGTCTCGCCGTTGACCCCGGGGAAGCAGAACGACGCGTGCCCGGGCAGTCGGTGCGCGCGCGACCCGGTCACGAACGCACCGGGGACGGCGGCGAGCACCCCGTCGAGCACGGCGTCACGGACGGTCGTCGCGGCGGCGGCGGAGGCAGCAACACCACCAGAGGCAGCAGCACCGGAGGCAGCAGCACCGCCGGCAGCCACCAGCCCGAGCGCCGTCGCGACCGCCACCGCGCCGGCGACGTCCTCGGTGCCGGAGCGTCGGCCCCGCTCCTGTCCCCCGCCATGCAGCAACGGTTCGACGGGCACCCCCGACCGGACCGCGAGCACACCGGTCCCCTTCGGCGCCCCGAGCTTGTGCCCGGAGAGCGACAGTGCGTCGACGCCCAGGACGTCGAGCCCGACCGGCAGCCACGGCGCGGACTGCACGGCGTCGGTGTGGAAGCGCGCGCCGACCGCGTGGGCCTCGGCGGCGAGCGCCGGGACGTCCTGCACGGTGCCGATCTCGTTGTCGGCGTGCGCGATCGACACGAGGGTCGTGTCCGGCCGGAGCGCCGCGCGCAGCACCGACGGGTCGACCAGGCCGTCCGACGCAACCGGCAGCACCGTGACGTCGAAGCCGTGGAAGCGTGCCAGGTACGCGCAGCTCTCGAGCACGGCCTCGTGCTCGATCGCGCTGGTGACGACGTGGCGTCCGCGTGGGGCGGCGAGCGCGATCCCCTTGACCGCGGTGTTCGCACCCTCGGTCCCACCCGTGGTGAAGACGACCTCGGCCGGTCGGCAGCCGAGCACGCCGGCGACCGTGGCCCGTGCGGCCGCGAGCCCGCGCGCGGCCTCGTCCCCGACACCGTGCGTCGACGACGGGTTGCCGAACACCCCGGTCAGGTACGGCCACATCGCCTCGAGGACCTCGCGGCGGACGGGGGTCGTGGCCGCCCGGTCCAGGTAGAACACGGTCAGGCCCCGGCCGCCACCGCGATGTCGAGCCCGAGGTCGAGCGCCCGGGCCGAGTGGGTGAGCGCCCCGACCGAGATGACGTCGACCCCGGTCGCGGCGATGGCCGCGACGGTGTCGAGTGAAACCCCGCCCGACGCCTCGACGAGCGCGCGACCCGCGACGATGCCGACACCCGTCTGGAGCTCGGCCGGCGTGAAGTTGTCGAGCATGATCGTGTCGACGCCCGCCGCGACGACGGGCTCGATCTGGTCGATGCGGTCCACCTCGACCTCGACGTGCACGGTGTGCCCGAGCCGCTGCCGCGCTGCGGTGATCGCTTCACCGATGCCGATGCCGCCGGCGAGCAGCACGGCCAGGTGGTTGTCCTTGGCCAGCACGGCGTCCGACAGCGACGTGCGGTGGTTGTGGCCGCCGCCGCAGCGCACGGCGTACCGCTCGAGCGCACGGAGGCCGGGCGTGGTCTTCCGGGTGTCGACGATGCGCGCCGAGGTGCCCGCTGCGGCCGCGACGTGGGCCGCGGTGGCGGTGGCGATCCCCGACATGCGCTGCACCAGGTTCAGCGCGACCCGCTCGGCGCGGAGCACCGAACGCGCCGACCCCGTGACGGTGGCGAGCGTGTCGCCGGCGGTGAACGCGGACCCCTCGTCGGCGTGCACGGTCGCCCGGATCGACGGGTCGACCGCGTGCATGACCGCCACGAAGACGGTCCCGCCGCTCAGCACCCCGGGCTCGCGGGCCGCGAGCGTCGCCGTCGCGGTCGCGTCGGCCGGGATGAGCGTCTCGCTGGTGACGTCGCCCCAGGGCGCGTCCTCTTCCAGCGCGGTCTCGATGACGCGGCGGAGGGCGTGCGGCGGGATGGTGCCGGGGTCGATGGTCATGCGGGAACCTCCTGCGGAACGGCGATGTGTCGAGTGACCGTCTCGGCGACCCAGGCGTACGAGGCCGGGGCTGCTGGATCGGTGTCGGGGTGGTCGGTGCGGGCGTGGGCACCGCGGGACTCGGTGCGGGTCTCGGCGGCGAGCGCCACCAGCCGTGCCAGGTCGAGCAGTGCGCGGTCCTCGTGCTCGCGCACGCCGCCGGTGGCGGGCGCGGTGAGCGCGTCGAGGTCGCGCCGGGCGCTCGCCAGTCCGGTCGCGTCACGCAGCAGCCCGACGCGGTCGGTCATGACGGCCTGGACCGCCTGCCGGACGTCACCGACGTCGTCGAGGTGGGTCGCGCCTCCAGGCAGGGCCTGACGGGAGGCGCGGATCACGTCCGCCGCTCGGGGAACGCTGGTCACGCGCAGGTCTGCGTTCCCCCGCAGGCGGAGCAGGCCGGGCCGGGGTCCGGCGACCGCGTCCGCTGCGCGGACCGCGAAGACGAGCCCCTCGAGCAGGGAGTTCGAGGCCAGACGGTTCGCGCCGTGGACCCCGGTGCACGCGGCCTCGCCGATGGCCAGCAGCCCCGGCAGGCTGGTGCGCCCCTCGGCGTCGGTGGCGATGCCGCCCATCGAGTAGTGGGCCGCCGGGGACACCGGCACACCCTGTCGGGTCCAGTCGAAACCGGCCGCACGGGTGGCCCGGGTGAGTCCGGGGAAGCGTCCGGTCAGGAAGTCCGCGCCGAGTCCGGTGGCGTCGAGGAGCACCGGCGCGCCGCCCTGGTCGCGGACGGCGGCGGCGATGCCACGGGCGACGACGTCGCGCGGAGCGAGCTCGGCGTCCGGGTGCACCGACGTCATGAAGCGGCGTCCGCGCGCGTCGCGGAGGACGGCTCCCTCGCCGCGGACGGCCTCGGAGACGAGCCCGCCGTCCGGCACCGCGAGGCGGGTCGGGTGGAACTGGACGAACTCCAGGTCGGCGACCACCGCTCCGGCACGCCACGCGGCGGCCACGCCGTCCCCCGTCGCCACGAGCGGGTTGGTGGTCTCGCGGTACAGGTGTCCCGCTCCCCCGGAGGCGAGCACGACGGCGTCGGCGTCGATCCGTCGTGGTTCGCCGAGCAGGTCGAGGACGTCGATGCCGACGACGGTGCCGTCGCGCACGACCAGGTCGGTGAGGCAGGTGCGCTCGAGGATCGTGACGTGCTGACGGTGCAGCGCGTCGATGAGCGTGCGCTTGATCGCCGCGCCGGTCGCGTCGCCGTCGGCGTGGACCACGCGCCAGCGTCCGTGCGCGGCTTCGCGCCCGCGGGCCAGGTCGTCGCCGTACCGGTCGAGTGCCGACGGGTCGGTCGAGCGGTCGAACGGCACACCGAGGGCGAGCAGGTCGCGGACCCGCGCCGGACCGTCGGTGCAGAGGACCTCGACGGCGCGCGCGTCCGCGCTGCCGGCTGCCGCGACGTGGGTGTCGGCCTGGTGCAGTGCCGGCGAGTCGTCGGCACCGAGCGCCACCGCGACCCCGCCCTGGGCGTACGCGGTGGCGCTGTCGGCGAGCGCGCCCTTCGTCACCAGCGTGACGTCGTGGACGGCGCTGGCACGGATCGCTGCGGTCAGTCCGGCGATGCCGGAGCCGACGATGACGACGTGCACGGTGGTCTCCCTCGGTCGTTCGGGTTCGGGTTCTGGCTCGCGCTTGGGTTCAGCCGCGGGGCTCGGGCTCAGCCGCGGGGCTTGGCCGCGAGCATGCGCTCGAGCGCGACCTTGGCGTCGGCCTGGACCTCGGCGGGCACGACGATCTCGTTGAGCACCTCGCCGCGCACGAGGGCCTCGAGCACCCAGGCGAGGTAGCCCGGGTGGATCCGGTACATCGTCGAGCACGGGCAGACGACCGGGTCGAGGCAGAAGATCGTGTGCTGCGGGTACTCCGCGGCGAGCCGGTTCACCATGTTGATCTCGGTGCCGATCGCGAACGTGGTCGGTTCGGTGGCCGCGGCGACGGTCTTCCGGATCAGGTCGGTGCTGCCGGCGTGGTCGGCGGCGTCGACGACGGCCATCGGGCACTCGGGGTGCACGATGACCTGGACGCCGGGGTGCTCGCGGCGGGCCTGGTCGATCTGGTCGACCGTGAAGCGGCGGTGCACCGAGCAGAAGCCGTGCCAGAGGATGACCTTCGCCGCTTCGAGGTCGCTCTGCTCGTTGCCGCCGAGGGGCTTCCGGGGGTTCCACATCGGCATCAGGTCGGTGCTGATCCCCATGGCCTTGGCGGTGTTGCGACCGAGGTGCTGGTCGGGGAAGAACAGCACGCGCTGCCCGCGCTCGAACGCCCACTCGAGCACCGTCGCGGCGTTCGAGCTGGTGCAGACGATGCCGCCGTTGCGCCCGCAGAACGCCTTGAGGTCGGCGGCGGAGTTCATGTAGGTGACGGGGATGACGGGCACCCGGCCGTCGGCGTCGGGCTCGGTGCCGTAGACGGCGGTCAGCTCGGCCCAGGCGGCCTCGACGCTGTCGATGTCGGCCATGTCCGCCATCGAGCAGCCGGCCGCGAGGTTCGGCAGGATGACGCGCTGGTCGTCGCGGGCCAGGATGTCGGCGGTCTCGGCCATGAAGTGCACACCGCAGAACACGATGGCCTCGGCGTCGGGCTTCGTCAGCGCCGCGTTGGCGAGCTGGAACGAGTCACCGAGGAAGTCCGCGTGCCGGACGACCTCGTCGCGCTGGTAGAAGTGCCCGAGGACGACGACCCGGTCGCCGAGCGTCGCCTTCGCCCGCTCGATGCGCGCGTGCAGCTCGTCGGTCGGCGCGGTCTTGTACTCGTCCGGCAGCACGCCCTGCCGCGGTGCGCTCGTCGGGATGACGTCGGTCATCGACGAGCCCGGGCCGTACCCGGGCCGGGAGTCGAAGTCCCACGTGGGCATGGCGAGGTCGGGCGTGCAGGTGCTGCCGCCGGCCTTGCCGTTCGAGATGAGGTCGATGGTCGTCGCGATGGACACGGTGGTTCCTATCGGTTCTGCGGTCGTGTGCCCTGCTGCAGCGGGCCGTTGTCCGCGTAGGCCAGGTCGGGGTTCGAGCGGTACAGCCGGGCCGGACGGTGCCTGCCCCCGCTCGTGGTCTCGTCGGTCGGCAGGATCGCGTCGGTCTTCTCGACCTGCCGACGGAAGTTCGCGGGGTCGAGCGCACGCCCGAGCACCGCCTCGTACACCCCGCGCAGCTCGGCGAGGGTGAACCGGTCCCCCAGGAAGGCCTGGGCGATGCGGGAGTACGACATCTTGGTGCGGAGCCGCCAGAGCGCGTACTCCACGATCCGGTCGTGGTCGAAGGCGAGCGGCGGGTGCTCGTCGGCGAGGAACCAGCGGACGTTCCAGTCGTCCGGCACGACGTTCGCCTCGTCCGGGTGCACGAGCGCCCAGTACACGATCGACACCACCCGGCTCGGTGAGCGGCCGACGTCGCCGAACGCGTAGAGCTGTTCGAGGTAGCGGGGCTGCACGTTCGTCGTCTCGCGCAGGCGCGCCGCGGCGGAGTCCTCGAGTCCCTCGTCGACGCCGACCCAACCGCCGGGCAGTGCCCACGACCCCTCGAACGGTTCGGCCACCCGGCGCACCAGCGGCATCCACAGCGCCGGCGCCCCGGTGTCGGGGTGCGGGCGCAGCGCGACGATCACGGTCGAGACCGCGACGCGGATGCCTGCTTCGTCCATGGTGGACCTTAATGTCATTCTGACTCGAAGTGTTCGGGTTGCGATGACCCTATCACCGCTTCGCGGTGTGTTGCGCCCGCAGGCGGCTCCGGGTCGTCACGAACCGGAAACAGATCGTCACGAGGCCGAAAACTCCGGGAGGCCCCGCGTGGATACGGTGAGGATCATGACGACGGTGACGAGGATGCATGCCGTGGTGTCGGGGACCGTCCAGGGGGTCGGGTTCCGGTACTGGACGGCACGGAAGGCCGACGGGCTCGACCTCGTCGGGTACGCCAGGAACCTCTGGGACGGCACCGTCGAGGTCGAGGCCGAGGGGCCGTCGGTCGCGGTCGAGACGCTGATGGAGTGCCTGCGGAGCGGGCCACCGTCCGCCACCGTGACGGACGTCGAGTTCCGGCCGGTCGTGCCGCACGGCGACGCCGACGGCTTCGCGATCCTGCACTGACCCGGTCGCACCGACCGTTCACGTGCGGATGTCGGTGCGGAGCGGAATAATCGAATCCACTCAGGCGGTTGCCCTGTCTGCGCGTTCTGCGCCACCTCGTTCCACCAGTCGTGATCCACCAGGAGCTCCCGCATGACCCAGGCCGTCGATTCCGCCCCCCGCACGGGAAGCGTCTCGCAACCGACCGCTGCCGAGACCCGTCTCGTGATCGGGCTGCTGCTCGTCTCCGCGTTCGTCGTCATCCTCAACGAGACGATCATGGGCGTGGCGCTGCCGCGGCTCATGGACGACCTCGACATCAGTGCGGCGACCGGGCAGTGGCTGACCACGGGCTTCCTGCTCACCATGGCGGTCGTCATCCCGATCACCGGGTTCCTGCTGCAGCGGTTCAACACCCGCCCCGTCTTCGTCTGGGCGATGGGCCTGTTCTCGGCCGGCACCCTGATCGCCCTGCTCGCACCCGGGTTCACGCTGCTGCTCGTCGGCCGCATCGTCCAGGCCAGCGGCACCGCGATCATGATGCCGCTCCTGATGACGACGGTGCTCACCCTCGTCGACCCGGCCCACCGCGGCCGCATCATGGGCAACATCTCGATCGTCATCTCGGTCGCGCCGGCCATCGGCCCGACGATCTCCGGGCTCATCCTCAACGCGTTCTCGTGGCGCTGGCTGTTCGGCTTCGTCCTGCCGATCGCGATCGCCGCGCTCATCCTCGGCATGGTGAAGGTCCGCAACGTCTCGACGCCCCGCCGGGCACCGCTCGACGTCGTCTCGGTGATCCTGTCCGCGTTCGCGTTCGGTGGGATCGTCTACGGCCTGTCCAGCATCGGCGAGGCCGGCACGACCGGCCTGTTCGTCCCGGTCACCGCGCTCGTCGTCGGTGCCGTCGCCCTGACGGTCTTCATCCTCCGTCAGACCCGACTGCAGCGCACCGACAGCGCCCTGCTCGACCTGCGCACCTTCCAGACCCGCGGCTTCACCGTCCCGATCGTCGCGATGGCGCTGAGCTTCATGGCGATGTTCGGCACGCTCATCCTGCTGCCGATCTACCTGGAGCGCGTCCTCGGGCTCGAGGTCCTGAACGTCGGACTGCTGCTGCTCCCCGGCGGGCTGCTCATGGGGCTCCTCTCCCCCATCGTCGGACGCATCTACGACCGTCGCGGACCGCGCGTGCTGCTCATCCCCGGCTCGATCATCGTCAGCGCGGTGCTCTGGGCGCTCTCCACGGTCGGCGTGGACACCAGCGTGTGGTTCGTCCTCGGGGCGCACGTCGTGCTGAGCATCGGCCTGGCACTCACGTTCACCCCGCTGTTCACGGCGGCGCTCGGTGGCCTGCCGCCGAAGCTCTACTCGCACGGCAGCGCGGTCCTCGGCACGGCGCAGCAGCTCGCCGGAGCCGCCGGCACCGCCCTGTTCGTCACCCTGCTCACGATCGGCGCCGCCACGGCAGCGACCGGCGCGGGTGCGGACGCCGTGGCCGCTGCGACCGCCTCCGGTGTGAAGACCGCGTTCATGGTCGGCGCGGTGATCTCGCTGTTCGGCATCCTGGCATCGGTCTTCGTCACCCGTCCGGCGGTGCCCGAGGGCGCGCCGACGCCCCCGCCCGCGCACTGACCGCGGTGCCGCCCACGGGTCCACGTGGCATCGTGGGCGGCATGCGGTCGACGGCGAGCGAACTGAACTGGTCCGGCACGGTCACGTACACGGCCGAGCAGGTGCTCCGACCGGGCTCGATCGACGAAGCAGCCGAGGTCGTCGCACGCTCCCCGCGGGTGCACGGGCTCGGCACCCGGCACTCGTTCAACGACTCCGCCGACGCCCCGGGGGTCCTGCTCGACCTGACCGCGATCCCCACCGACCTGGTCGTCGACCCCGAGCGGCGGACGGCGACCCTGGGAGCCGGTACCCGCTACGGAGTCGTCGCTCCCGACCTCGACCGCGCCGGGTTCGCGCTGCACAACATGGGCTCGCTCCCGCACATCTCCGTCGGCGGCGCGGTCGCCACCGGCACCCACGGCTCCGGCACCGCCCTCGGCTCGCTGACCACCGCGGTCCGGTCCCTCGAACTGCTCGGCCCCGACGGTTCGCTCCGGACCGTCGACCGCACCGACCCGGCGTTCCCCGGCACGGTCCTGCACCTCGGGCTGTTCGGCATCGTGACCCGGGTCACGCTCGACCTCGAACCCACGTACCGGATGCGGCAGGACTCGTACGGGCCGTTCCCGTGGAGCACGTTCACCGACCACGTCGCCGCAGTCCACGCAGCCGGGTACTCGGTGTGCGCCTACACGGTCTTCGGCGACGAGATCAGCGAGGCGCTCGTGAAGTCCCGGCTGCCCGACGGCGCCGACGACACCGCCGTGCCGGACGACCTGTTCGGCGCTCCCCGGCTGCCCGGCTCCCCCGGCGACGGCCACCACACGGCGCGCGACGGCTCGGTGGGCCCCTGGTGGGACCGGCTGCCGCACTTCCCCATCGAGTCCGTGCCGAGCCACGGGTCCGAGGTGCAGAGCGAGCACTTCGTCCCGCTCCGGCACGCGGCGGCGGCGCTCGACGCCCTGCGCGGGCTGGCCGACCGCATCCAGCCGCACCTGCACGTGTGCGAGCTCCGGACGATGGCGGCCGACGACCTCTGGCTGAGCCCGACCCAGGGCGAGGACGTGCTCTGCATCGCGTTCACCTGGCAGAAGCACCCGGAGGCGGTCGCCGCGCTGCTGCCCGACCTCGAGGCGCGGCTCGCTCCGTTCGACGGGCGACCGCACTGGGGCAAGATGAGCTCGCTCGACGGCGACGCGATCGCGGAGCTGTACCCGAGGGTGGCGGACGTCCGTGAGCTGATCGCACGAGCCGACCCGGACCGGACGTTCGCATCCGCGTTCGGCGAGCGGGTGCTGCGGGCCTGACCCGCGCCTCCAGTCCGACGCCCCCGCGCCCCGCGCACCCGCGCATCCGCGCACCTGCGCCCCGGAACCAGGTTCCGGACACAGCACCACGCGATCGCGCAGTTCCGTGTCCGGAACCTGGTTCCGCGGGCCCTTGCCGACCTTGCCGACCGTGCCGACCTCGCGTCCGGGAGGCCCGGTGCCGGTCCGCAGCGCGCGTCAGCGCAGGCGGGTGACCACCTTCGCACCCCCGTCCCAGTGCCGGAGACCGCCCACGGTGAGCACCTCGGGCAGGGGCCCGTCCGCAGCGAGGACCCGGAGCGCGGCCGGCAGGTCGACGTCGCGGATCCGCCGAGCGAGGGTGACGTGCGGTGCCCACCGACCGGGCAGCGACGAATCGACCGAGCCCGGAGCGGCGGCGTCGACCGCGCGGTGGAAACAGGCCAGTGGCTCGTCGACGACCACGCCGAGGCCGAGCACGTGCCGACCGGGGCCGGCGGGGAAGAGCAGGACACCGGCGACGCGCAGGGTCTCGGGCACCGCGACGTCGAGGTCCGGCGGGACGGGAACGGCCTCGCCGGCCACGAGGGTGACGTGCGGGTCGTTCGTGCCCGAGTGGCCGAGGCTCGGCAGCTCCGCGGCGACGAGGGTCTGCCAGAGTGCCCGGACCGCCGCGTCCGAGGGGCCGTCGAGGACGAGTTCGATGCTGCGCACGTACCGAGTGAACCAACGCACCCCGTGACGGCGATGTAACACGGCGGAACGGAACTCGCACCGGGGACCCGCTCCCGTCACACTCGACTCCACGCCGCGGACCACCGCGGCTCCCCCGCACAGCACGGCCCACGAGGAGCACCAGCATGTCCGCAGCCCCCGCACTGCCCGAGAAGCCGAAGGGCAAGCGCCCGATCGGCTGGATCATCGCCGCCGTCATCGTCGTCGTGGCGATCGTCGTCGCCGTCATCGTCGGAGTCGTGCGCTCCGGTGGCGACAGCGGTGGCGCTGCCGCCGGTGACGCTGCGCCGAAGACCGTCACGATCGGTGTCTCGGACAAGTCGCTGCCCTACTGGAACACCTACGTGAAGGCCGCCAAGGAGCAGCTCAACGTCACCGTGAAGCTCCAGAACTTCTCGGACTACTCGCTGCCGAACCCTGCGCTCAAGGACAAGCAGATCGACATCAACCAGTTCCAGCACATCCAGTACCTGGCGAACTACAACGTCACCTCGGACGACGACCTGCAGCCGATCGGCGCGACGGCCGTCTACCCGCTGCCGCTGTACTCGACGAAGGTCTCCGACGTCGCGGACTTCGAGGACGGTGCGAAGGTCGCGATCCCGAACGACGCCATCAACGAGGCCCGTGCGCTCCTGGTCCTGCAGGCCGCTGACCTGCTCGAGCTCAAGGACGGCGGCAACGCCTTCTCGACCACGGCCGACATCACCTCGCACAAGGTCGACGTGCAGACGCTCGACGCCTCGCAGACCGCGAACGCCCTGCAGCAGGGCTCCGTCGAGGGCGCGATCGTCAACGTGAACTACGCCACCTCGGCCGGGCTCGACACCAAGGACGCGATCTTCCAGGACGACCCGAAGAGCGCCTCGGCTGCCCCGTACGTGAACGTCTTCGCCGTCCGCGACGCCGACAAGACCAACAAGACGTACCTCGACCTGGCGAAGCTGTTCCAGGACGACGCCGTGCAGAAGGTCTTCGCGAAGGACTACCCGGACGCCGTCCCGAGCGACGAGAGCGCCGCCTCGCTGCAGAAGGAGCTCACCACGGTCGAGTCCGACGCGAAGGCGGCAGCGGAGTAGTGCCGGTCCTCGTCGAACTCCGCGGCGTCTCGAAGCACTACCGCCGCGCCGACACCGGCGAGACCGTGGTGGCCGTCGAGGACGTCTCCCTGGACGTGCACCAGGGAGAGGTCCTCGGCGTCATCGGGTACTCCGGTGCGGGCAAGTCCACCCTGGTCCGTCTGGTGAACGCCCTCGAGCTCCCCAGCTCCGGGACCGTCACCGTGGCGGGCAAGGAACTGACGGCGATCCCCGAGCGGGATCGCCGTCTGGCGCGTCGCAACATCGGGATGATCTTCCAGCAGTTCAACCTGTTCCGGTCCCGCACCATCGCCGGCAACGTCGCGTACCCGCTCAAGGTCGCCGGTGTGCCGAAGGACGAGCGGGACCGTCGCGTGGCCGAGCTGCTCGACTTCGTCGGGCTCCTCGAGCGCGCCCACGCCTACCCGGAGCAGCTGTCCGGCGGTCAGAAGCAGCGCGTCGGCATCGCGCGGGCCCTCGCGGCGTCGCCCGACCTGCTGCTCGCCGACGAGGCCACCAGCGCCCTCGACCCGGAGACCACGTCCGAGGTGCTCGGGCTGCTCCGCCGGGTGAACAAGGAGCTCGGCGTGACGATCATCGTCATCACGCACGAGATGGACGCCGTCCGGCAGATCGCCGACCGCGTCGCCGTGATGGAGCAGGGACGCGTCGTCGAGGTCGGGGACGTCTACGACGTGTTCTCCGCGCCGAAGACGGGCGCTGCGCAGCGGTTCGTCCGCACCGCGCTGCACGACCGCCCCTCGGTCGACACGCTCGCTCGCCTGCGCGAACGCCACCCCGGTCGTCTGCTGACCGTGCAGATCACCGACGAGGCCGGGCTGCAGAACCGGATCGACGCGGTGTTCCGCTCCGCTGGGGTCACCGCCGAGCTCGTCTACGGCGGGGTCGGCGAGATCCGCGAGCGCCGGATCGGTTCGCTCACGTACGAGCTGACGGCCGGCGGGGTCGCCGACGCCGGTGCTGGTGCTGGTGCTGGTGCTGGTGCACCGGACGCCATCGATCGCGCCGTCGCCGCCCTGCGCGCCGACGGCGTCACGACCGACGAGGAGGCAGCAGCGTGAACAACTCGTTCCAGAGCGTGATCGACACGTTCGACGTCTTCCTCGCCGCGATGCGCGACACCATCGTCATGTCGCTCGTGTCGCTCGTGATCGCCGGCGTCATCGGGCTCGCCCTCGGGCTGCTGCTCTACGCGACCCGTCCGGGCAACCTGCTCGGCAACCGCACCGCGTACACGATCATCAACGTCGTCGTGAACCTGGTCCGGCCGATCCCGTTCGTGATCTTCCTCGCCGCGATCGCCCCGCTGTCGCGCGTCGTGGTGCAGACCACGATCGGCGTGCCCGCGGTGACCTTCGCGATCTCGTTGGCAGCGGCCTTCGCGGTGTCGCGCATCGTCGAGCAGAACCTGCTCGCGGTCGACCCCGGCGTCGTCGAGGCGGCTCGCGCATCGGGTGCGCACCCGATCTCGATCCTGCTGACCGTCCTGATCCCCGAGGGCCTCGGGCCGCTCATCCTCGGCTACACGTTCATCTACATCGGCATCGTCGACATGACGGCGCAGGGAGCGTTGATCGGTGGCGGTGGACTCGGTGAGTACGCGATCACCTACGGATCGCAGCGGTACGACTGGTGGATCGTCTACGTGTCGGTCGCGGCGATCGTCGTCATCGTGCAGCTCGGCCAGTTCGTCGGCAACCGGCTGGCGCGCGCGACCCTGCGTCGCTGACGGGTCGCGACTCCCCGCTCACGTCCGCCGAGTGGTCACGACGTGTCGCTCGGCGGAACGCTGGCCGACAGTTCGTGACCACGCGACGGCGGGCGCGGCGCGTTTCGCCGCCTCGCCACGTGCTGTGGCCGCAACCGCCTGGAGGCCCGGTGCCGGTACACGAGACCGGCACCGGGCCTCCAGTGCGTTGCCGGCTCCACCGGCGCGCCCAACGTCGCCCGCCGAGCAGTCACGACTTCCCGCCGTCGCCCGCGGAGTGGTCACGACGTGTCGTCTGCCGGACCGCCGGCCGACACTTGCTGACCAGTCGACGACATGCCCGCGGGTCAGGCGGCCGGGGACTCCACGGTCTCGATCGTGCCGGTCGCGCCGGGGTGCTCGTAGTGCGCGCGCACCAGGATCGGACGGTGGTCGGAGATGCCCGCCGGCAGGGTCTCGACGCCGGCGATGTGCAGCCCGACGCTCGTCGCGAAGTCGAAGTGGCCCGTGAACTTGCGGTACCGCAGGTACGTCGGCTGGTCGGACAGCGACAGTGCGAACCCGCCCTGCTCGATCTTCCGACGCAGGTTCGTCTGGAACCAGGGGTAGTTGAAGTCGCCGACCATGACCGCGGGGACGTCCTTCGCGAGCTCGCGGAGGAACTGGTGCGCCGCCTCGATCTGCTTGCGGCGCAGGGAGTTCGTCGCGGTCAGCGGTGAGGCGTGGAACGAGGCGACGACGACCTCGGCGTCGGCCTCGGTGTCGCGCAGGTGCATCGCGATGAGCCGTTCGTGCGCGGGTGCGAGGACCCGGTCGTGCAGGGACTTCTGCAGCGAGTGGATGCTGAAGTCCTGCACCTCGAAGCGGTCGTCGCGCTTGTAGATGGCGAGCCCGAGGCGGTTCGTGCGGGTCGACGCGGCGAGCGAGAGCCCACCGATCGACGGGGCCAGGTCGTTGCTGTCGCACTCCTGCACGCAGAGGACGTCGGCGTCGGAGGCCTCGGCCAGGGCGGCGAGTTCACCGTTCGCGGTGTGCTCCCGGAGGTTGTAGCTGACGACCCGGAGGGCAGTGGGCGGCACGCCTGCGTCGGTGGCGATCGTGCTCTGCTGTTCTGGCGCGGCCATGCTGCCTTCCTGTCCGGGTGGTCCGGGTCACCCTGCCGCGGCAACCGTACTCGGCGTTCGCAAACGGATGCTGAGACTGTAACGCC
Organism: Curtobacterium sp. PhB190; assembly: GCF_004365385.1. Taxonomy (NCBI): domain Bacteria; kingdom Bacillati; phylum Actinomycetota; class Actinomycetes; order Micrococcales; family Microbacteriaceae; genus Curtobacterium; species Curtobacterium sp. PhB190. The sequence goes on from NZ_SODN01000002.1 coordinate 103,231, forward strand.
TGTCGGGTTTCGCGCGTGTGACCGTGACGGAAACGGACAGTCGCGGGCCGCGCGCAGGGCTGCGTGGAACCGCCCGGGTCAGGCGCGGACCCGGCGGGCGGGTCGGACGGTGTCCCCCGCTGTGCGGCTCATCAGGATGCCCTCGACGCACGCGACGGCGAGCAGCGCCGCGATGACCCAGAACGCGACGGAGTACGGGCCGTCGCCACCGAGCCCGCCGGCCGCGCGGATCACGACCGCGGCGACGGCGACGCCGAACCCGGCGGCGGTCTGCTGCAGCGTCGACGAGAGCGTGTTGGCCGGGGTCATGTCGGCCTGCTCGACGTCGGCGAAGGCGATGGTGTTGTACGCCGTGAAGCCGACGGAGCGGGCGGCGCCGCTGACGACGAGCAGGACCGCGAGCAGCCAGAACGGGGTGTCCTCGGTCATGAACGCCATCGCGACGACGGTCAGCGCCGCGATCGCACTCGACACGATGATCACCGGGCGGTAGCCGAACCAGCGCAGGAACGGCGTCGTCATCGGCTTGATGCCGAGGTTGCCGACGAAGACCCACAGCACGGCGGACCCGGCGAGCACGGCGCTCCAGCCCCAGGCGTCCTGGAACAGCAGTGGGAGCACGAACGGCACCGCGGAGACCGCGAGGCGGAACAGGCTGCCGCCGGCGTGCGACACCCGGAACGTCTCGAGCCGGAACGCCTCGAGCCCCATGATCGGGTGCGGTGCCCGGCGGAAGTGCCGGATCGCGAACCAGCAGCAGACGGCGCCGACGACACCGGACACCACGACGGCCAGGACCGGGATGACGTCGAGGGCGAGCAGCGACGCCATCACGACGAGCGACCCGAGGCCGAAGCACGCGAGCAGCGACCCGAACCAGTCGAACGGCACACGCTGCGCGGCGCGCTCCTGCGGGACGAGCACGAGCGCGGCGACGAACGCGATGACGCCGAGCGGGATGTTGATCAGGAAGATCCAGTGCCACGTCAGGGTGTCGACGAGCACGCCGCCGATGAACGGGGCGATGATCGGCGCGGCGAGGGCGGGCCAGGTGAGGATCGCGATGGCCGTGACGAGCTGCTCGCGACCGGCGCTCCGGAGCACCACGAGCCGGCCGACGGGCACCATCAGCGCACCGCCGAGCCCTTGCAGGATGCGCCAGAGCGTCAGGTCGACGAGGCCGGTCGACATCGCGCAGAGCGCCGATGCGATCGTGAAGAGCGCGATCGCGCCAGCGAAGACGGTGCGGGACCCGATCCGGTCGGTGAGCCAGCCCGAGACGGGGATGAACACCGCCAGGGTGACCAGGTACGCGGTGATCGCGACGCCCACCGCGGCCGAGTCGACGCCGAGGTCGCGTCCCATCGCGGGCGCTGCGGTCGCCAGGATCGTGCCGTCGAGGAGCTCCATGAAGAAGGTCCCCGCCACGAGCACGGCGACCGCCGTGCTGCCCGTCCGCCGTCTGGGTGTCGTCATCGTCGTCGCCATGTCGCGTCAAAGGCTATGCCCGGTGCCGGGTCGCGGGGGGATCGTGTCAGGAGGTTCCGCGATCGTGTTATGCATTGCAGAATGATGCGCACCAGTGCGTTGCCCTGCGGGTCCGCCGAGCGGGAGCGTGGAGGCTGCGCGACGACAGGAGGCTCACCGATGACCGACGCCGACACGACGACCCGGACCGTGACCACGAAGGGCGCCTGGGACCCGGCAGCGGGCACTCCGCACCACGTCCTCGACCACGCCCACCTGCCCGTGATGACGCTGCGCGAGTCCGCCCTGGCGAACAACACCGCCGTCATGCAGGACTACGTCGACCGCCACGGGCTGCTGTTCGCGCCGCACATGAAGACGCACATGGCACCCGACCTCGCCGCACGGCAGATCGACGCCGGGGCGTGGGGAGTCACGGTCGCGTCGGTCCAGCAGGCGATGGTCGCGTGGGAGCACGGCGTGCACCGGATCCTGGTCGCGAACGAGGTCCTCGACCCCGCCGGCCTCGCCTGGCTCGCGTCCCGGCGCACGGTCGACCCGGACGCCGACGTCCTCTGCTACGTCGACTCCGCCGCGGGCGTCACCGCCGCCGTCGCCGCGCAGGGCACCGTCGCCGGCGAGCTGCACGTCCTGGTCGAGCTCGGGTTCCCGGGCGGGCGCACCGGGGTCCGCTCCCCCGACGACGCGCGTGCCCTCGCGCTGCTCGCCCACGACGCCGGGCTCGTGCTCCGCGGTGTCTCCGGGTACGAGGGCGGGCTGCCCGGCGTCGACGCTGCCCGCGAGTACGTCGCCGGCGTGCTCGACGTCGCCGAGGACGTCCGCGGGCTCGTCGACGGTCGCGGGCTCCTCAGCATGGGCGGCAGCGCCTGGTTCGACGCCGTCGTGGACGCCGTGGCGCACCGCACCGACGACCTCGACGTGCTGCTGCGGTCGGGTGCGTACCTGACCCACGACGACGGCTTCTACGCCGAGCGCACGCCCTTCGGCCGGCACCCGGCCGAGGGCTCGCTCATCGCCGCGATCGAGGTCTGGGGACGCGTGACGTCCTGCCCGGAGCCCGGACTCGCGTTCGTCGCCGTGGGCAAGCGCGACATCTCCTTCGACGAAGGGCTGCCGGTGGTGCGGTCGGTACGGCCGACCCTGCCAGGAGGCCCGGCGGGCGCCCCACAGGTCGTCCCGCCGCCCGGGGCGGTCACCGTCACCCGCCTCGACGACCAGCACTGCTACCTCGCGCTGGCGGACGGCGCCCCCGAGCTGACGCCCGGCGACGTCGTCGTGTTCGGCATCTCGCACCCCTGCACGGTGTTCGACAAGTGGCGGCAGGTGCACGTCCTCGCCGACGACGACACCGTGCTCCGGACGATCGCGACGTGGTTCTGATGCGCGCGACCACCGCGGCCCCGGTGCCGACGGACGGCGACGGGCCCGCCCGGAACGCCGCACTGTCCCTGCGTCGCGGGCTCCGCCTGCTCGACTGCATCGCCGACCGGACCCGCAGCGGCGCGGTGTCCGTCAGCCTGTCCGTGCTGGCCGCCGAGCTCGGCACCTCGAAGTCGACGGTGCTCCGCCTGACGGCCCCGATGCTCGAGAACGACCTGCTGCGCCGCACCGCGGACGCCGGGTTCACGCTCGGCCTCGGTGCCCTGCTGCTCGGGCAGAGCTACCTCGAGGGGATCGACCTGCGCTCCGCCGCCGCACCGTTCCTGCGTCGGACGGCGGAGCAGACCGGGCTGACGTGCCACCTCGTCGTGCCGGACGGCACCGACATCGTCTACGTCGACAAGGTCGAGACCCGCGGCACCGTCCGCATGGGCTCCCGGATCGGGAACCGCCTGCCGATGCGGAACACGGCGTCCGGCAAGGCGATCGTCGCGTTCGGTGAACCGGAGCTGCTCGACCGGGTGCTCGCCGAGCCGGCCCAGGTCATGACGGAGCACACCATCACCGACGACGACCGCTGGCGGCACGAGGTCGACCGCACGCACGGACGGGGGTACGGCATCGACGACCGCGAGAACGAGCCGGACATCCGGTGCGTCGCCGCCCCGGTGTTCGACCACGCGAACCAGGTGGTCGGCGCGATGAGCATCTCCGGGCTGGCCTCGCGGTTCCCCGCAGCGGCGGTCCGCGAACTCGGCGACGGCGTCGTTCGGACCGCCCACGAGATCTCCGTCGCGCTCGGGTCCTCGTCGGCGCAGCTCGCCCTCGCGCGGGGTGCCCGGTGACCGGCACGGTGCTGACGTTCGGCGAGACGATGCTGCTCCTGACCGGGCGCGACGTCGGCGCGGTGCCGGACCTGGAGCACATGCGGGTGGACACCGGCGGCGCGGAGAGCAACGTCGCGATCGGCCTGGTCCGCGCCGGGGTGCCGGCCACGTGGATCGGTCGGGTCGGCACGGACCCCGCCGGCGACCGGGTCGCCGCCGACATCGGTGGGGAGGGCGTCGACGTCCTCGCGGTCCCCGACGCCGAGCGATCCACCGGCATCATGATGAAGGAGCGGCTGCTCGACGGCCGCACCCGGGTGACCTACCACCGCCGTGGTTCGGCCGGCTCGGCGTTGGCCGCGACGGACCTGCCCGGCAGCGTCGTCGAGACCGCTGCGCTCGTGCACGTCACCGGGATCACCCTCGCGCTCTCCGAGTCCGCACACGACACCGTGACCGCAGCGCTCGACCGGGCTGCCGCCGCCGGTGTGCCGGTGTCGTTCGACGTCAACCACCGGCCGAAGCTCATCGGCGCCGACGCTGCACGAGACCGGTACCGAGCCGTCGCAGCACGGTCCGCCGTGGTGTTCGCCGGCGACGACGAGGCCCGACTCGTGCTCGACCGCGACGAACAGGACGATGACGAGGAGTCACTCGCGCACGACCTCGCCGCACTGGCACGGGGCCGCGCGGTCGTGAAGCTCGGCTCCCGCGGCGCCGTGGCGTCGATCGACGGCGTGTTCGTCCGTCGGCCCGCGACCCCGGTGCGCGTCGTCGACCCGGTCGGTGCCGGTGACGCGTTCGTCGCGGGCTGGCTCGCGGCGAGCATGGGCGGAGCGGACGCCGCCGAGGCGCTCGACCGGGCCGCCGACGCCGGCGCCCTCGCCTGCACCGTCGAGAGCGACTGGCGCCGACCGGACCCGGCCGCGTTGCACCACGCCCCGGACCCGTCGGACACCGACCACACCGTGCACGACCACGTCGACCGCTGACACCGCGTCCGCCGACACCGTGTCCGCCGAACACCACCACTCGAGGAAGCGCACCATGACGAACGACACCACGAGCACCGAGCAGCACGCCGGCGCACGGCACCGCCACCAGGCCGGACCGGCGATCGCGATCCTCCGCGGCGGCACCGGCGACCACGTCGAGGACGTCATCGCCACCCTGGTCGAGTCCGGCGTGACGGCGATCGAGATCACCACGAACACCCCACGCTGGCGCGAGGGCATCGCGTGGGCGGTGGAGCGGTACGGTTCCGCGGCCTCCATCGGCGTCGGCACGGTGCTCGACGTCCGCCAGCTCGACGAGGCCGCCGCGGCCGGCGCCTCGTTCGCCGTCAGTCCCCACCTCGACGCCGAACTCGGCGAGCGCGCGCACGAGCGTGGCCTCGGCTGGTACCCCGGTGCTGCGACCCCGACCGAGATCGTCCGCGCGTGGCGGCTCGGTGCCCGCGCGGTGAAGGTGTTCCCGGCGGCGCAGCTCGGCGGCCCCGCGTTCCTGAAGCAGGTCCTGGCACCGCTCGACTTCGTCGACGTCATCCCGACCGGGGGCATCGGGGTCGACGACGCCCCGGACTACCTGGCCGCCGGTGCGGTCGCCGTCGGACTCGGGTCCCCGCTCGTCGGCGACGCCCTGACCTCGGGCGACCTCGACGCCCTGCGGGAGCGGGCCGGCCGACTCGTCGCGGCGCTCGACCGATGACCACCGGCGATCCCGAGCACATGACGGGCTCCGAGCAGCCCACCGGCGAGCAGTCCGCCGGCGGCGTCGTCCTGCTGCGCGGCGGGTCGGTCCTCGGCGCGGACGGGGCCCCGGTGCGCGCCGACGTCCTCGTCACCGACGCTGTCATCCGCGCCGTCGGTCCCGACCTGGCCACCCCCGCCGACGCGCACGTGATCGACTGCGACGGACGACTGGTGCTGCCGGGCTTCGTGGACGCGCACTCGCACGCCGGGTCGCTCGTGTTCGACGAGGGCGTGCAGCTCGCGCTCCTGCGCCAAGGTGTGACCACGATCGTGACCGGACAGGACGGCGTCGGGCCGGCACCGGGTGACGGTTCGTACGCCGACACGTACTTCGCCGCCATCGACGGCCCGCACCCGACGTACCGCGGTGGCGGGGTCGACGGCCTGCTGACGACTTACGACGGAACGACCCCGATCAACGTCGCGACGCTCGTGCCCGCCGGCACGGTCCGGCACGAGGTCATGGGCTACGACCCCGGGCCGGCGGACAGCGCGCAGCTGGCCGCGATGCGGGAGCTCGTGCGCGACGGCCTCGCGGACGGTGCGGTCGGCCTGGCGACGGGGCTCGACTACGTCCCCGGCCTGTTCGCCGGCACTGCAGAACTCGCTGCGCTCTGCACCGAGGTCGCTGCCGTCGACGGCCTCTACGTGTCACACATGCGCGGTGGTTACGAGGGGAACGCCCGCGCCGGCCTCGAGGAGATCGCCGACATCGTCCGCGCGTCGGGCGTCCGCGCACACGTCTCCCACCTGCACGCGCCCGTCGACCTCGCGGTGACGGCACTGGCCGAACTCGAGGCCGAGGGCGCCCCGATGTCGTTCGACGCCTACCCGTACTCGCGCGGCTGCACGATCCTGTCGATGCTGCTGCTGCCCGCGGCCCTCGCCCGCCCCGGCACCGAGGACCTCGCCCACGCGATCGCCGACGACGAGGGTCGTGCCGCGGCCCGGGCGGCCGTGCTCGACCGCGTGCTGTCCCGCGCCGACCTCGGCACTGGCTGGGCGGAGCAGATCACGCTGTCGCACGTGCCCGCCGCCGAGTTCCACGCGCTGCAGGGCCGCACCCTCGCCGACGCCGCCGAGGCGACCGGGACGGATCCGGTGGACCTGGCCATCGACGTCCTGGTCGACTCGGCACTGCAGGTCACCGCCGTGATGCGCGTGCCCCGTCCCCGGACTGCCGACGACCTGACGCCGCTCTTCCGACTGCCCGGGCACACGGCCGGTTCCGACGGCATCTTCGTGGGCACCCACCCGCACCCACGCGCGTACGGCACGTTCGCACGCTACCTGCAGGACTTCGCCCGCACGGGGCTCCTGACGTGGCTCGAGGCCTCGCGGCACCTGTCCGCCACTGCGGTCGAGCGACTCGGTCTCGGTCGACGGGGCGCAGTCACCGTCGGGGCGGTCGCCGACCTGGTGGTCGTGGATCCCGATCGGGTCGCGGCGCGGTCGTCCTACGACGAACCGATGCGCCTGGCCGAGGGCATCGACGACGTCCTCGTCGCCGGCGTCCCCGTGCTGGCCGAAGGCGCCCTGACGCACGCGACCCCCGGTGCCGGGCTGCGTCGCCACCCGGGTCGGATCGACCACGGGCAGGGAGCAGCGGGCACCGGGGGTCGGTGACCCAGCACGGCCGGTGACGCAGCACCGCCGGTGACGCAGCACGGTCAGCGACGCAGCACGGTGCCGCGGCTCGGTGAGGCTTCACACAGCCTGCGCCGACGTCACGAAGCGCTCGGCAGCACCGCCACGACGTCGATCTCGACCAGGATGTTCGCCAGGTGCGACTGCACGGTGGTGCGGACCGGGTACGGCTGCGAGAAGTGCTTCGCGTACTCCTCGTTGAAGGCCGGGAAGTCGCGGTCGGAGTGCTCGAGGTGCACGGTGGACTTCACGACGTCGTCGAGGGTGGCACCGTGCTCGGCCAGGACCGCTGCGACGTTGGCCAGCACCTGCGCGGTCTGTCCGGCCACGTCATCGGCGATCGCACCCGTGGCGGGGTCCTGCGGGCCGAACCCCGCGGTGTAGATGAAGCCGTTGGCGACGATGCCCTGGCTGTAGGGCCCCGCGGGCTTCGGGGCGTTGTCGGTCACGATGGCGGTCTTCGGCGCGGTGGGGTTCGGCACGGTTGCTCCTGTGGTTCGTCGGTCGTGGGCGGACTCCAGGCTAGGCGGAAGGCCGCCTCGAGAGCCGACCACGCACCCGACCGATTCCGTATTGCAGAACGCAGGGCGGGCCTCCCGTCCGGGGTGCCGCACCGACCACCCAGGTGGAGGGCGACTACCCTGGCCGGGTGCCGTCCTCCCTGCCCGAACGCCGCCGAGCGCGCACGGGCTCGCGCCGAGCACGCGCATGAGCCGGCTCGACGGCGCGGTCACCGGGACCGCCGCGACCGGACGGCGCCGCGCACTCGACACCGTGACCTCCCTGCCGGCGTGGGCGGCCGTGCTGCTCGTCTGGACCGGCGGCCGGATCGTGTCGACGCTGTGGCTGGCACTCGCGTACCCGCTCATCGGACGGGCGATGCCGGACAACGCCATCTGGGGCAACGGGCACGGCTTCACGGCGTTCCTCACCGCCTGGGACGGCCAGTACTACGAGCAGATCTCGCTGCACGGGTACCCCGACGTGCTGCCGCTCGACGCCGTCGGCAACGTGGCACAGAACGCCTGGGCCTTCCTGCCGGCGTTCCCGTTCACGATCCGGATGCTCACCGCATCGACCGGGCTGCCGTTCACCGTCGGTGCCCCGCTCATCTCCGTGCTGGCCGGTCTGCTGGCGACCTACCTGCTGCACCGCCTGGTCCGGGACCGTGCGGGCAACGCCGCCGCGATGTGGGCGGTGTTCTTCTTCACGTGCGGGCCACTGTCGTTCCTGTTGCAGGTCGGCTACGCGGAGAGCATGTTCCTCGCGCTCACGTTCGGCGCACTGCTCGCCCTGGAGCGTCGCCGGTACGGGCTTCTCACCGTGCTCGGGGTCGCCGCTGCTTTCACCCGTCCGGGTGCGTTGGCCGTCCCGCTCGTGCTCGGGGTCATCGCCCTGGTGCGGTGGGTCCGGGCTCGCCGCGAGACCGGGCGGGTGCTCGACACCTTCCCGATCCGCGAGCAGGTGCAGGTCGTGGCCGCCGGTGCCGTGATGGTGGCGGCGGGCCTCGCGTGGCCGGTCATCGCGTCGCACGTGACCGGCACGCCGAACGCCTACCTCGAGACCGAGATGTCGTGGTGGGTGAACTTCATCGGCCGCGTGGACTTCGTGCCCTTGTCGCCGTGGTTCCTCATCGCCGGGCGCTGGCTCGGCGTCGGCGGGATCCTGATCGTGGTGTTCCTGCTCGTCGGGTTCCCGATCTGGCTGCTCCGCCGGTCGACGAAGCGGCTCGGGTCGACGACCGTGCTGTACTCGGCCGCCTACGCGCTCTACATCTTCGCGGTGTCGCTGCCGATGGCCTCGACCCCGCGACTGCTCATGCCCCTGGCGCCGTTGTTCGGCTCGCCGGAGCTCGTCGCGAAGCCGTGGATGCGGTGGACGTTCGTCACCGCGGCGCTGGCCGGGCAGCCGGTGCTCGTCGCGGTGCTCTGGCTGCTCGGGCCTCCGTAGCGAGGACGGCGACGCCGGCAGCGGCCCCGGCATCGGCACGACGGCAGCTCCGACGCGGAACGACGGCACCGACGTCGTACGACATCGGTCCCGTCGTTCGGAGTCGGTTCGAGCCGAGCCGAGCCCGCCCCGCCCCTACAGCTCGACGGTCCCGTGGTCCCCGGTGTCCGGCTGGCTCTGCTTGCCGAGTGCGGCCTTGAGCGTCTGCACGAGGCTGCCGACCGGGCCGGTGTCCTGCGTCCAGTACTCGACCGAGTCGCCCGACACGGTGAGGAGTCGGATCGAGGGGTCGTCGCGGCCGTCCGGGAACCAGGCCTCGGCGAACGGTGACCACAGCTCGTCGATCACGGCACTGTCCTGCGTCACCGTGGCGGTGCCGGCGATGGACAGGTAGCCGCCCTGCGACTCGATGGAGACGTTGACGTGCGGGTTCCTGGCGATGTCGTCGACCTTCTCGCTGCCGTCCTGCACCAGGAAGCGGAGGGTCCCGTTGAACGCCTTGTCCTGCACGGCGAGGGGCCGGGCGTGCAGCTGGCCGTCCTCGCTCACCGTCGTCAACAGGGCCGTGTGGGCGCCGTGGACGATGTCCGAGATGGCGGCGCGCTGGTCGGTCTGCGTGTCGGTCATGATGCTCCTTTGCGTCGTGCGCCCCACCCGTCCCGACGTTCGACCGCGGGTCCGGCGGGGCCGTACCGTTCCCGCCAGTGTGCCCCTCGACGCTGGGCGCGTCCGGCACACGGCAGCACCACCCCGACCGGGAGGCCCGCGCCGACTCCCCCGGACACGTCCGGCCACGCAGGTGGCCGGTCCGCAGTGCCCGCACCCGGTCCGGCGCGCTCCATGCGTCCGCACACAGCGACACTCCACCAGTCGATCACCGCGTGCATCGTCGGGACATGCACACGCACCGGATGCATGCGCAACGAGCGACACTCCACGAGTCGATCCGGTGGTGGATCGACGGAAGATGCACCCGTACGGAACGCGTCAGGCGGGCTCGCGGATGGTGGTCTCGACGTCGACGACCTGCGGCACCCGCGGCATCGACGCGAAGCCGAACGCCACGGGCGGGTCGAGCGGTACCAAGGTGCCGAGGGGCTCCCCCGCCCAGGTCCCGCGCACGCCGGTGACGTCGTGCGCCCCGGTCACGCCGTAGTACTCGCGGCGTCCGTTCCCCGCCGAGCCGGCGGTGCCGGATCCGGGCGCGACGAGCCGGGCGATCGGGTCGATCGCGGCGAGCCACCGCGGGTCGCGGGCGATCGGCTTCGGCACGACGCGCAGCACCCGGCCGAGCGGTGAGATCGTGCCGACGTCGACCGAGACCTGCAGGGCGCCGGCGTCGAGCTCCAGGCCACGGGCCGTCCGTCGGGCCCGGACGTCGACCACGGACACGGTGTCGAACCGGTAGGTGCCGGAGACGTAGGCGGCGACGATCTCGTCCGGCGCGAGCAGCACGCTGGTGCCGTCGGGTAGCTCGAGGAACACGTCGGTGAACGCCCCGAACGGCGAGCGGTCCCACATCCCGACGACGATCCGGACGCCCGAGGTGGTGCCGACGCCCATGATCCGGCCGCGGAACCGGCGCTCGACGGGTGGGGTGCTGGGGCGTGACGGCATGCCGTGGACCGTACCCGGCGTGCCCGTGAACCGGACCGACGGAGCCGACCCGCGCCTCCCGGCCGACGGGTGCGCGAAAGCGACAGATCGCCGCGAACGTTCCGCGGCGATCTGTCGCTTTCGCGGGGTGGGCCCGCCGGGGTGACCGCCTACGGGACGGGGACGGGCTCGGCGAGCAGCTCGCGCACACGGGGCGCGACCCGGGTGCCGTAGAGCTCGATGGACCGCAGCATGTCCTCGTGCGGCAGACGACCGGTCGCGTAGCGCATGTCGAACCGCGAGGCGCCGAGGATCCGCATGTTCCGGGCGATCTTCCGCGCCACGGTCTCCGGCGAGCCGACGTACAGCGAGCCACCGGCGGACAGGCCCGCGTGGTACCCGGCGACGTCGAGGGGCGGCCAGCCGCGCTCCAGGCCGAGCTGGTCGGTGACGGCCTTGTGGTACGGCCAGTAGCGCTCGGCGGCTTCCTCGTCGGTCGCCGCGACGAAGCCCGGCGAGTGCATCGCGATGGGCTGCTGCGGCAGGTCGAGCTGGGCGAGCGCCTGACGGTACAGCCGCGAGAACGGGGCGAACTGCGCCGGCTGCCCGCCGATGATGGCGAGGAACAGCGGCAGGCCGTACGACGCCGCACGGATCACCGACTGCGGGGAACCGCCGACGCCGATCCAGGTGGGGATGGCGCCGTGCTCGAGCTTCGGGAAGACGTCCTGGTCGACCAGGCTCGCGCGCTTCGTGCCGGACCAGGTGACGGCGTCGCCGCCGCGCAGGGCCGCCCAGAGCTGCAGCTTCTCCTCGAACAGGACCTCGTAGTCGGAGAGCTCGTGGCCGAACAGCGGGAACGACTCGGTGAAGGAACCGCGCCCGAGGATGACCTCGGCACGGCCGTCCGAGATCGCGTCGACGGTGGCGAAGCGCTCGTAGACGCGCACGGGGTCGTCGGACGACAGCACCGTGACGGCGGAGCCCATCCGGATGCGGGAGGTCGAGGCGGCGATCGCGGCGAGGACGACCTCGGGTGCGCTCACCACGAAGTCGGCGCGGTGGTGCTCGCCGACGCCGATGAAGTCGATGCCGACCTGGTCGGCGAGGACGGCCTGGGCCACGACGTCGCGGATGCTCTGCGCGTCGGACTTGAGGCTGCCGTCGGCGAGCTCGGTGACGTCGCCGAAGGTGTCGATGCCGAGCTCCACGCGTCCGATCCGCTCGGGTGCGGGCGGCGGGACGTCCGAGGGGCGGTCGGTGCCGAATGCGTTGCTCATGGTTCCTCCTGGTCGCACTTCCATGCGTTTGCATCAAACTATCACGGCCGAGCCGTGATGGCCAGCGCCCGCGTGTACGGTCGCCCGCATGCCGAAGCTCCCTGACCAGACCGGACGCAGGATCGTCGTCACCGGCTCCAACAGTGGCACCGGGAAGGAAGCCGCGACCCGTCTCGCGGCCGCCGGCGCGAGCGTCGTGCTCGCCGTGCGCACGACCGCGAAGGGCGATGCCGCCGCGGCCGAGATCCGTGCAGCCCACCCGAACGCCGACGTCGAGGTGCGCGAACTCGACCTCGCGGACCTGGCGAGCGTGCGCCGCTTCGCCGACGGCATCGTCGGCGAGGACCGCCCGATCGACGTCCTGGTGAACAACGCTGGCGTCATGGCGCCGCCGCAGCGCTTCGAGACGGTCGACGGGTTCGAGCTGCAGTTCGGCACGAACTTCCTCGGTCCGTTCGCGCTGACGAACCTGCTGCTGCCCTCGCTGCTGCGTGCCGAGGCACCGCGGGTCGCGACAATGTCGAGCCTCGCCGCGATCCCCGGCCGGATCCGCTTCGGCGACCTGCAGTGGGAACGCGGGTACAACGGCTGGCGCGCCTACGGCCAGTCCAAGCTCGCCGACCTGCTCCTCGCGCTGCACCTGCACCGACTGACCGTCGAGGCGGACGTCCCCCTCGTCAGCACCGCGGCGCACCCCGGCTACACCCGCACGAACCTCCAGTCGGCCGGGCGCTCACTCGGACGCGCGAAGCCGGTGCGGTCCAACAACCGCGCGCTCCCCTTCACGCAGGCGGTCGAGCAGGGCACCGAGCCGCTGCTCTACGCCGCGGTCGGCCCGAACGCGGTCGGCGGCGCCTACTACGGCCCGGCCGGCCCCTTCGGCCTGACCGGACCGACGACCGCCGTCTCGATCCCCGGGTCGGCAAGGAGCGCCGACCTCGCCCGCTCGCTCTGGGCCGTCGCCGAGGACCTCACCGGGACACGCCCGCCCCTCTGAGCGCGGGGCGCGGCCGGGAGGCCCGTGGCGCGTCCGGTGCGCCGCCCGCGTCAGGCGCGGTGCAGTTCCACCGACCCGTCCAACCGTCCGGGTTCGGTCAGGCGGGCGTGCTGCAGGACCGTGCGGTCCGGACCGATCGCCGCGGCGACGATCGACAGCGTCGTCATGTGCCCCTCGGCCTCGTGCGCGTCGCGGAGGATCGCGTCCGGGTGGTCGCTCGGCAGCACAGCAGACTCGGCCAGGACACCGAACCAGCCGCTCCACCCGTCTCCGGCATCGTCGCCCGCGTCCACCGTCCGGAGTTCGTCGAAGGGTCCGAGCACCGGTGGCCCGACCGGGGCGTCCGCGGCGCGGAAGGCCTCGAGCCACCGCCCGATGCGCGGCGCCGCCGGGTCGTCCGGTTCGCCGTGCGTCACCATGTGCACGCCCGGGCCGAGCTCGGTCGTGCGGACCCGTGTGCCGTCCCAGGTCAGGACCGCGGCGCCGTCGGCGGTCACCCGCACCAGGTTGAACGCGCGCGTGGTCGGCAGCGTGCCGTCGTGTCCGGGCAACAGGTCGTCGGCGACGGCGTCGACCGGCACCACCCCGCGGGTCGTCCACGTGCCGTCGACACTCGGCACCGGTTCGCCGCGGTTGAGCACGACCGCCAGTCCGGCACGGTCCGAGGCGGCGAGCCACGCACCGCCGGCAGCACGGTCACGGACACCACGGACCCCGGGGTCGCGATCGGGCCACCACGCAGCAGGCGGGTCCCACGGACGCTCGGGTGACTCGTCCCGCAGGGCGAGCACGGTGACGGGCCACGCGGACCCGGGGTCGACGCGGACGACGACGGTGCACATGCCGTCGATCCTCGCACGTGCCCCCGGTAGCGTGAGCGGCGTGAACGCAGCAGCAGAGCGCGGCCTGACCGTCATCGTGGGGATCACCGGGGGCATCGCCGCCTACAAGGCCGTCGGCGTGGTCCGCGACCTCGTCAAGCGCGGGCACGAGGTGCACGTCGTCCCGACCGAGGGGGCGCTGCGCTTCGTCGGGCTGCCGACGCTCGAGGCACTCAGCCGCAACCCCGTCACCACGAGCGTCTGGGACGACGTCTCCGAGGTCCGCCACGTCGCCCTCGGCCGTCGCGCGGACCTGGTCGTGGTGGCCCCGGCGACCGCGGACTCCCTGGCACGGATGGCGAACGGCCTGGCGAGCGACCTGCTCGGTACGACGCTGCTCGCCACCGACGCCCCGGTCGTCGTCGCGCCGGCGATGCACCCGCAGATGTGGGAACACCCGGCGACCCGGGCCAACGTCGCCGTCCTGCGCGAGCGGGGTGTGCACCTGGTCGGACCGGTGGTCGGCGCGCTGACGGGCGACGACGCCGGCATCGGCCGGATGGCGGAACCCGAGGACATCGTCGCCGCGGCGCTCGCCGTGCTGGACGACCCGGCCGGTGCAGGCGCGGGGCGTCGCGCCGGCACGGACGGGGGGACGCAGTCCGGCGCCGGGGCCCGTGGCGAGCAGGGCGACCTGTCCGGTGTCCGCGTGGTCGTCAGCGCGGGCGGCACCCGCGAGCCGTTCGACCCGGTGCGCTTCGTCGGCAACCGGTCGAGCGGTCGGCAGGGCCTGGCGATCGCCGCCGACGCAGCGGCGCGCGGCGCCGTCGTCACCGTCGTCGCCGCGAACGTCGAGGCCGGCCTGACCGTGGGCATCGACGCGACCGTCGTGCCGGTGGGGTCAGCGCTCGAGCTCGCCGAGGCCGTGCACGCCGCGGCGGTCGATGCCGACGTCGTCGTGATGACCGCTGCCGTCGCCGACTACCGTCCGGCCGAGGTCCTCGCCGAGAAGCTCAAGAAGGACGCCCAGGGCGAGCGGATGACGCTCGAGCTGGTGCGGAACCCCGACGTGCTCGCCGACCTGGTGGCGGCGCGGCGCACCGGGCAGGTCATCGTCGGGTTCGCCGCCGAGACCGAACCCGACCGCGACGCCCGCATCGCACTCGGGCGCGCGAAGATCGCCCGCAAGCCCGCCGACCTGCTCGTCGTGAACCACGTCGGCTGGTCGGCCGGGTTCGAGCGCGAGGAGAACGCGATCGAGGTCCTGGTGCCGGGCGGCGAGGTGGTCCGCGAGACCTCGGGCACGAAGGCTGAGGTGGCGGCGGCGGTCCTCGACCTCGTCGCGACCGCACTGACCTGATTCCGAGGACGGGCGAGCACGATGGGGGCATGCGACGACGTGAGCGGATCAAACGAGCCACCCGGACTGCCACACTGCTCGCGGTGCTGCTCGGCGGGGCGGGTGTCACCCACTTCCTGCAGCCGCGCCACTACGACCGGATCGTGCCGGACACACTGCCACCGCGGCTGACGACCGTCGCGTCCGGCGTGGCCGAACTCGGCATCGCCGCCGGGCTCGCGTTCCCGGCCACTCGCCGGGCCTCGGGGTGGGCTGCAGCTGCCCTGTTCGCCGCGGTCTTCCCCGCGAACGTGAAGATGGCGAACGACCTGCTCGACAGCCCGCGGTCGACCCGGGCGATGCGGCTCGTCTCCGTGCTGCGGCTCCCGCTGCAGGCCCCGCTCGTCCTGTGGGCCGTGCGCGTGGGTCGGCACGCACCGAAGCGGTGACCCAGCAGTCCTGGACCCGTGCGGCCGCACCGCTGCTGCACCGGCCGGTGACCCAGCACGCGTGGGACGACGTCGTCTTCGCGCACTGGCGACACGACCCGGGCTCGCTGGCGCGACTCGTCCCACGGGGGACGCGCCCCGACGTGGTCGACGGCAGCGCCTGGGTGGGACTCACGGCCTACGTCTTCCACGAGACGCGGGTGCCGCCGTTCCCCTCCGCCGGCCGCCTCGGCCGCATGACCGAGGTCACCATCGAGGTCCTGACCGTGGACGACCAGGGCCGACGCGGCGTCGCGTACCGCACCGTGGACACCGCGAACGTGCCGGCGATCGTGGCCGCACACGCGCTGCTCGGCGTGCCGTACACCTTCGCGCACGCCCGGTCGCGCCGCCGCGGCGAGGTCGTCGCGCACCGGTCGGTCCGGCATCCCGCACGTGCACTGCACCCGGTGCGCTGGGCGCGGTCGCTGCGGCAGGAACGTCCCTCGGGCACGGCCAGACCCCGGCACGCGGCCTCGATCCGGGTCACCGCCGGTGACGTCGTCGACACGCCACTGGCCGCCGAGCTCACCACCCGCGCCGGCATCCACGCCCGGTACCTGGCCCAGACGCTGTTCTGGCAGCGACAGCACCCGCCGCTGACCGTACGGGCCGCGCACCTCGACCGGCTCGAGGGGGACCTGCCCGACGCCGTCGGCATGCCGGGGCTGTTCGACCGGGCACCCGACTCGCTGCTCGTCGTCGACGGGACCACGGTGCGGTACGCCTGGGGCGGGGTCGTGCGGTGAGCGACCACGCCACGGACGATGCCGCCCAGTGACACGCGCTGAGCCGAGCGGAACGCCGGTCTCATATCAGGTACGTTGATCGGTGCGCGTGCACTGACCGCGCCCCGATCGAAGGAGAACGCATGCCGGTCCCCCGCAGCGCCCCGACCGAGCACCAGCTGCTCCGCGACACCGTCCGGCACAAGATCCACGACGCGATCATGGACGGCACGCTCGTCCCCGGCGAGCGGCTCAACGACGACGAGCTCATCGCCTGGCTCGGCGTCTCCCGCACGCCGATCCGCGAGGCGCTGAGCCAGCTCTCCCGCGCCGGCCTCATCGAGATGGCGCCGAACCGGTACACGCGCGTCACGACGCCGAACCCCGCCGAGGTCATCGAGGCGATGCAGACCCTCGGGGTGCTGTTCGGTGGTGTCGTCCGCCTCGCGGTCCCGCGCCTCGGCGCGGGTGCACGGAAGAGGATCCTCGCGCAGCTCGACAAGACGATCGCCGAGCTCGAGTCGCACGACGTCCCCGCCGTCAACCACGACTCGCTCGACGTGTTCGCGCTCTACGTCGCCGAGTGCGGCAACGAGAACCTGCAGCGCGTGTGCCGCGACACCATGGACGGTCTGGCCTTCCGCCTGCGCCTGCCGAACCTCGACGAGCTCGTCGACTGGGACCGCATGACCGCGGACTTCCGTCGGCTGCGCACCGCGACCGAGTCCGGCGACAACGTCGCCGCCGAGCTCGCGACCGAGGCGATCCACCAGCTGCCGGGCGAGAAGCACTGAGTCCGGCTGTACCGCCGTACAGGAACCCGCCCGTCTCGCGCACGCGAGGCGGGCGGTCCGCGTTCCACGGGCCTCCCGGACACCCCGTCCAGGCCCGCGACCGACGCGCACGACGCTCCCAGACTGCGGATCCGGCGAGCCGATAGCATCGCTGGCGACCACCCGATCGCCCACCCGGAGCAGCACATGAGTCCTCGATCGACGGACCGTACCGAGGTCGCCGCACGTCTGGCCGCGGCGGTCGGACGGATCAACCGGCGAGCACGGACGGACTCGGCCTCGCTCGGGTACGGGATCGTGTCCGCACTCGCCACCATCCAGCGCGAAGGACCCCTGCGCCCGGGCGACCTGTCGCGGATCGAGGTGGTCACGAAGCCCACGATGACCCGCATCCTGACCGAGCTCGAACAACGCGGGTTCATCGCGCGCGAGGCAGACCCCCGAGACGGTCGGGCCTTCATGGTCTCGGCCACCGACGAGGGCATCGCAGCGGTCGAACGAGCACGCTCGGACCGCACCGGGATCGTCGCCGAGCTCATCGCCGAGCTCGGTGAGTCCGACGTCACCGCGATCGCCGGAGCGCTCGACGCCCTCGAACGCGTCGCCCAGGGCGACCGCACCCAGGAACCTCACACGTTCTAGGTCCGAACCGGCCGTTACCGAACCGTTACCAACGGGTGGACGGACGGTTCTGCCAGCGATCCTGGACGCGTCATCCAGTCTGACGAGTCATCGTGTCGGCTTCGCCCGACGGCGGCCTCCCCAGGGCCGGTCGCGGCGGACGGACGGGCCCCACACCACCGTCCGGTCCTCCCCGGTTCGCCGGACTCCCCCTGCTGCGCGCACCTTGACGCGCGCAGCATCGCTCACCGTCCCCGACGCGTCGCGCAGCCCGGAGTCCCGCACCACGAACCGCCCGACCACCGGAACCGATGCCAGGACACACCCCCGACCTCCCCACCACCACCGCCTCGACCCGACGTGAGGCCCTGAACTCCCCCAGCCGGCGCGTGCGCCGCGCCCTCCGCCACCGTGCGCTCCGACACCGTGCGACGTTGATCGTCGGCGGCGCCGCGGTCCTCGCCGTCGCCGGCGGTGCCCTCACGATCGGCACCCAGCCCGCCATCGGCGAAGCGCTCGGCATGCCGACCGGCACCGCGAGTGCGTCCGCGACGGCCCAGCCCGCGCTGCGCGGCACCGCCCTCGACCGTGCCCAGGCAGCGGCGACCATCTCCACCGCGAAGACCGTGATGACGACGGCGAACGCCAAGACCGACACGGCCTCGCTCGAGCAGCACATCGACGCGCTCAGTGACTACCCGGAGCTGTCCGGCGCCGCGCTCACGACGCGCATCTCGTCGACCGTCGAGTCCACCGCGCACGTCGCACAGGCCAGCGCCACGCAGGACAAGCGCGACGTCGACGCGAAGGCGGCCGCCGTCGCGAAGGCCGCCGCCGAGAAGCGGGCCGCTGCCGCAGCAGCGGAGGCCGCGCAGAAGCTGGCGGCGGGCAACACCGTCGCAGGCGCCAAGGCGACGGCGACCTCGCTGGCGTCGTCCGAGTACGGCTGGGGCTCCGACCAGTTCCAGTGCCTCGACAACCTGTGGACCAAGGAGTCGGGGTGGAACTACCAGGCCGTCAACGCCAACGGCGGGGCGACCGGCATCCCGCAGGCGCTGCCCGGTTCGAAGATGGCGACCATCGGCTCCGACTGGCAGACCAACGCCACGACCCAGATCAAGTGGGGCCTGCAGTACATCAGCGCCGCGTACGGCACGCCGTGCTCGGCGTGGGCGCACTCGCAGGCGAGCAACTTCTACTGAGCGGCGCGGGCCGGCCGACTGGTGGCCCACGCACCTGCAGATCGAACGGCCCCGGGTACCGCCCGGGGCCGTTCGTCCTGTAGGCATGCCGGGTGACGACGATCGGACTGCGCCGGATGGCGCCCCGCGACCCCGCCGAGGGACACCGTGCCGCGAGCCCCCTGGAACTGCTGTTCGACCTGGTGTTCGTCGTCGCGGTGGGCTTCGCCGCCACCAACCTGCACGAGATCGAGACCGAGGGGCACGTCAGCTCCGCGGTGGTGGCGTACGCCATGGTGTTCTTCGCCATCTGGTGGGCGTGGCTGAACTTCAGCTGGTTCGCGACCTCGTTCGACACCGACGACTGGCTGTACCGCGTCACGACGTTCGTGCAGATGGCCGGCGTGCTCGTGCTCGCCGCCGGAGTGCACGCCGCCATGACCGAGGGGGACTTCACGGTGCCGGTGATCGGCTACGTGGTGATGCGCCTGGCGATGGTGGCGCAGTGGGTCCGCGTCGCCGTGTCGTCCTCGCGGTACCGCCGCACCGCACTCCGGTACGCCGTGGGCATCGTCGTCGTCCAGGTGCTCTGGGTCGGCATGCTCGCGCTGCCGCAGGGATCGACGGCGTGGGCGTTCCCCGTCCTCGTCCTGCTCGAGGTCCTCGTCCCGCCGATCGCCGAGGGCACGGGCGAGACGACGCCGTGGCACACGCACCACATCGCCGAGCGGTACGCGCTCTTCACCCTCATCGTGCTGGGCGAAGGGCTCGTCGCCTCGGCGAACGCGGTCATCGACGGCATCGCCCAGGCCGACCACCTCGCGTCGCTGCTCGTGCTGGCCGCCGCCGGGCTCGTCATCGTCGCCGGACTCTGGTGGGTCTACTTCTCGCGTGAGCAGCACGACCACATCCGGAACCTGCCGAGCGCGCTCGTGTTCGGCTACGGCCACTACTTCGTCTTCGCCGCCGCGGGTGCGCTGCCGGCCGGGATCGAGGTCGCGGTCAGCGCGGACGCCGGTGAGGCCGACCTGTCGCACGCCACGGTGGCTGCGACCGTGGCCGTCCCGGTCGCGCTGTTCGTGCTCGCGATCTGGGCGCTCGCACTCCGGCCGTCACTGTCCGCCGGGTGGAACGCGATCGTCGTCGTGCTCGCCGTCGCGATCCTCGCGACGATCGCGGTGCCCGACGTCTCCCTCGTCGCGACCGCGCTGCTCGTCGCCGCGATCGTCGTGGTGCTCGAGGTCGCCGAGCGGCGGCCGGGGACGCACCGCGTGCGCTGAGGACGCGATCGGGGGTCGGACGGGAGGTGGGCCGGGTTCACCCCACCCGCGCGACCCGCACGTCGACCCGCGTGAGCGCCAGGCCGTGCGCCGACGCCGTCGTCAGGGCGACGTCGTGCACGGCGCGGGCGACCTCGGGCGCGGGCCGGTGTCCGTCGGTGCCGATGACGACGCGCAGGACGCCGTCGTCGACCACGACGCGGGCGGGGGTCGCGCTGGACGCCATGCCGCGGACGGCGCTGACCGTGCTGGCCACGGTCGGGCGGGCGCGGTAGAGGTCGGTGACGCCGGGCACGTCGACCACGGCCTGTTCGACCGCGGCGACGGTGTCGTCGGTGGTGCTCATCGGGTCCCCTCGGTGTCGATCTCGGTGCCGGTGTCGGTGTGCGGGTCGTCGGCGTCGGGCTGCGGTTCGAGCAGGTCGCGGACCACCACGTCGATCGACTCGACGACCAGGTCGGTCTGCTCGGCCAGCGCCTGGGCGACCCCGGTGCGGACCAGGTCCGCCGTCGCGACGATCGACGGGCCGGACATGATCGCGACCTCGACGACCACGCGGATCGGTGCGGCGAGTTCGGTGACGTCGCCCTCGAGCCGGCACCGGGCGACGAGGACGCCGGGAACACCGTCGCCGGTCCGGCGGATGAGCGATCGGATGGCTCCCTCGGTCATCACCGGGCGCTCCGACTCGGACTGCGCGCGGAGCGGGACGTCCCGTCCGGAGCGGGACTCCAACGAGATGTTGGCGAGCACGCCGCCGATCCACGACTCGTCGGCCGGGGCTTCGTCGCGGGCGGCGGCCTCGAGGGAGCCGAGCGACGCGTGCCGCACGCGCAGGATCGCCGCGAGGGCGTTCTGGCACGCGGGTGAGCCGTCGATGGTGGGGTCCGGCGGCTGCATGCCGGCGTCCAGGTAGTCGGCGAGCTCGTCGATGGAGTGGCCGTCGAGGTCGTCGAGTTCGAGTGCGTCGAGGTCGCTCATCGCCATCCCTCCATGAGTCGGATCATGTTCTTCCTCGCTCGGGACAGGAGTCCGCGGACCGTCGAGGGAGGCAGGTCGAGTTCTGCGGCGATGTCGTCGTAGCTGTACTCGAGCACCTCCTTCATGATCCAGCAGCGTCGTTGGGCTTCGGGCAGTTCAGCGAGCGCCGTCTCCGCCGCTTCCTCACGCGAGCGGGCCTCGGCGACCCGGTCGGGAGCGTCGTCGGCGGGTGCGGCGACCTCGAGTTCGGTGACGTCGTCGTGGAACCGTCGGGCCCGGATGCGGTCCAGGCACTTCCGGCTGAGGATCCGCATCAGCCAGGACTTCACCTTGGCGTGGTCCTCGAGCCGGTCAAGGCGGTCCCACGCGGTGATGAAGGTCTCCTGCACGACGTCGTCGAGTTCGTCGGTCGATCCCAGGGTCCGACGGGCGTAGGCGCGCAGGAGCGGTGTGTAGCGGCGGATCAGGACCTCGAAGGCCCGGACGTCGCCATCGGACGACCGGCCGGCGAGGACCGCGTCGTCGAGCTCGGCGAGGGACTGGTGGTGCACGCTTTCCTTCTACTGGTCGGGGCTGGGAACGAGGTCGGTCGCTGATGGGACGCGCGAGGACGGCGGATCGTCACACTTCTCGTCACACTTGCGCCAGAGTTGTGGCATGTCGCTCGTCACCGCCGTCTGCCGCGTCGACCGCCTGCTACCCGACTCCGGCACGATCGGCGTCACCGCCATCGACAAGCGTCCGGTCGACGGCAAGGTCCGGGTCCGACCGCTCGGGTTGTACGCCGACGTCCAGGCCGACCGGAAGCACCACGGCGGCGAGGACCAGGCCGTGTACGCCTACGCCGACGAGGACGCCGCGTACTTCGCCGCGTCGTTGGAGCGCGAGATCCCGCCGGGCCTGTTCGGCGAGAACCTGCGGACCACGGGTGTCGACGTCACCGGGGCCGTGACGGGCGAGCGGTGGCGCATCGGCGAGACGTTGGAGCTCGAGGTGACGATCCCGCGGATCCCGTGCGGCACGTTCGCGCGCCGGATGGGCGTCGACAAGTGGGTCCGGCGGTTCACCGAGGAAGGCCGTCCGGGCGCGTACCTGCGGGTCGTGAAGTCCGGCCCGGTGGCAGCAGGCGACCCGGTCGTCGTGACGTACCGGCCGGAGCACGGCGTGACGATCGGCGAGGTCTTCGCGGGGCTGACCCCCGAGCGTGCCCGTGCCGTGCTCGAGTCCGGGGAGCGACTCGCGCCGAAGGTCGTCCGCGACGTCTCGAAGGTCCTCGCCCGGTCCTCGGCAGCCGCCCGGTCCTCGGCAGCCGCCAGCTCCTGATCAGTCGCCGCGCGTCGGGTCGAGGGGCCGCCTCGCTCGGGGCAACCCGGCGACGACCAGGTCGTAGGCGTTCGCGACGAGGTCCTCGACCAGGGTCTCGTCGATGCCGTCACCGGGAGCGAGCGTGATCCAGTGCCGCTTGTTCATGTGCCACCCCGGCGTGATCTCGGCGTGGTCGCGGACGAGTGCTGCCCCGTGCGGCGGCGCGCACTTCAGGTTGACGATCGGCACACCACGGAGCTCGCTCGTCATCACGAACATCTTGTCGACGACCTTGTAGACCACGGCGCCCTCGCCGAAGGGCTCGGTCTCGAACACCGCGGGCAGGCCCATCGCGGTGCGACTCGCGATCTCGTGCAACTGCGCGCCGTCCATGCACCCAGCATGCCCCAGACGCCCGACACCGTGGCTCGCGGACCGGACCTGTTCGGGGGCATGTCATGAGCGTCGTTCACATCGTATGATCAGCTCGCCGCGTACCCGACGCGGCGGTCGCTCCGGCGATCACCCACTCGTTCCAGGGGGAACCCGTGCGCATCATCCGTACCCTCGGCATCGCCGCCGCCACCGCAGTCCTCGCCACCACCGTCGTCGTCGGTGGGGCCTCGACCGCGCAGGCCGCCCCGAAGACCTACGCCAACTGCACCGCGGTGCACAAGGTGTACTCGGGCGGCATCGCGAAGAAGTCCGTCACGAAGAACAAGGTGGTCTCCGGCGGCAAGACCACGACCCGTGCGCTCAAGGGCACGGTGAAGAAGGACGACGCCCTGTACAAGGCGAACGCGAAGCTCGACCGCGACAAGGACGGCATCGCCTGCGAGAAGAGCTGAGGCGCTGACGCGCTGACGCACCGAACCGCTGACCCTCGAACGCCCCGTCGATCCGGCGGGGCGTTCAGAGCGTCGGGACGCCCTCGTGCCCGGACCGCGGGCGGGCGGTCCCGGCGACCCCGGTGACGACCGACCCCGCAGGGACGTCCTTCGTCACCACGGTGTTCGCACCCACGACGGAGTCCTGTCCGATGCTGATCGCCCCGATCAAGGACGATCCCGCGCCGAGCACCACGCGGTCGCCGACGACCGGATGCCGGCGAGCTCTTGGGCCGTGGTCGCCACCGCGCCCGCCCAGGGTCACCCCGTGGAACAGCACGACGTCGTCTCCGATCACCGCGGTCTCCCCGATCACGACGCCCATGCCGTGATCGATGAAGAACCGTCGGCCGATGCGGGCGCCAGGGTGGATCTCGATGCCCGTCACCGACCGTGCTGCCTGGCCGATGACCCGTGCGACGAACCGCGATCCGGGCAGGCCCCTGGCGAGCCAGAGCCGGTGCGTCACGCGGTAGGTCCAGATGGCGTGCAGCCCGGAGTAGACGATCGCGTTCTCGAGGTCACCACGGGCGGCGGGGTCGCCGCGGCGTGCTGCGGCCAGGTCCTCCCGGACCGTCCGCAGCACGCCTCGTCGGACGGGACGACTCACGCAGTGAGTCCCTCGAAGAGCACCGTCGACAGGTAGCGCTCCCCGGTGTCGCAGACGATCGCGACGACGCGCTTGCCGGCGTTCTCGGGTCGCGCTGCGATCTCGAGCGCGGCGTGGATGATCGCGCCGGACGAGATGCCGGCGAGGATGCCCTCGTCGGTCGCGAGCGCCCGCGCCACACGCAGGGCGTCGTCGAGCTCGACGTCGAACACCTCGTCGATGACGGACTGGTCGAGGACCTCGGGGATGAAGTTCGCACCGATGCCCGCGATCTTGTGCGGTCCGGCCTTGCCCTCGGTCAGCAGCGGGGAGTCCTTCGGCTCGACCGCGACGATCTGCACGCCGGGCACGCGCTCCTTGAGCACCTGGCCGACACCCGTGATCGTGCCACCGGTCCCGACGCCGGCGACGAACACGTCGACGTGCTCCTCGGTGTCGCGCAGGATCTCCTCAGCGGTGGTCTTCCGGTGGATCGCGGCGTTCGCGGCGGTCTCGAACTGGTGGGCGAGGATCGCGCCGGGCGTCTCGTCGACGATCGCGGCGGCGCGTTCGACCGCGCCCTTCATGCCCTCGGGACCGGGGGTGAGCACGATCTCGGCACCGTAGGCGCGCATCACCGCACGACGCTCGACGCTCATCGTCTCCGGCATCGTGATGATCACCTTGTACCCGCGGGCCGCACCGACGAGCGCGAGGGCGATGCCGGTGTTGCCCGACGACCCCTCGACGATGGTGCCGCCCGGCTGCAGGTCGCCGGACTGCTCGGCCGCGTCGAGGATCGCGACGCCGAGGCGGTCCTTCACGCTGGCGCCGGGGTTGTAGAACTCGAGCTTGGCCAGCACCTCGGCGCCACCCGCCTTCGGCAGCCGGTTCAGCTTGACGAGCGGGGTGTTGCCGAACGCCTGGGAGATGTTGTCGTAGATCGTGCCGCTCATCCGGTCCGTCCTCATCGGGTCAGGTCGCGCATCGCTCTTCCTGGAGGCGCGGTGTGCGCCCGATCCTAGCGACCGGACCCCAGGTGGTCCTGTCCACGGCATCGGGCTCCCGTTGCCGTGTGGCCCACCTGGGCGTACGGTGCCGGGCAACGACGAGGAGGTCGCCATGTCCAAGCTGCAGCAACCCGAGGTCGCACCGCCCGTGGTCGACCGTGCCGCGTTCGACGAGGCACTCGCCACCCAGGTCCGCGACGAGAAAGAACTCACCCGGCACGGCGACCGTGTGTCCGCCGCCCGCCGCCGACTCCCGATGGTCCAGGTGGAGGACTACGAGTTCCAGGGCGCCGACGGCCCGGTCCGGCTCTCCGAGCTGTTCGACGGCCGCTACCTGCTCCTCGTGCAGAACGTGATGTTCGCGCCCGACTGGGACGACGGCTGCCCGAGCTGCACCTGGGCCGTGGACAACCTGCCGGCGAACACGGGCCGGCTCGACGACGAGGGCATCGCGTTCGCCATGGTCTCGCAGGCTCCGATCGAGAAGCTCGAGCGCTGGCGGGAGCTGCGCGGCTGGCCGCACCGGTGGGTGTCGTCGGGCGCCACGAGCTACCACGACGACTGGGGGTGGACCCTGCACCACGACGACTACGACGGTCCGGTGCCGGGCTACTCGTACTACCTGCTGCGCGACGGCGTGCCCTACCTGACGTACGCCACCGGATCGCGTGGGACCGAGGCGATCCTGCCCGTCGCGCACATCATGGACCGCACCGCGTACGGCCGCCAGCAGGACTGGGAGGACAGCCCCGAGGGCTGGCCGCAGTACCCCACCTACGGTTGACGCCGGCGCTCCGTGCCAATCGGTCAACAGGCTGTTGACCTATTGACGATTCGTCAGCGCACGAACGCCGTCCGCGCGAACCGCTCGTCAGTCGCTTCGAGCACCCGCAGCACGTTGCCCCCGGCGAGCGCCCGCAGGTCATCCGCTCCCCACCCGCGCCGCTGCAGCTCGGCCGCGAGCACCGGGTACCGCGACACGTCTCGCAGGTCCGGCGGCAGCACCGGGGTGCCGTCGTAGTCCCCGCCGAGGCCGATGTGTGCTGCGCCGGCGAGGTCGCGGGCGTGCTCGACGTGGTCGGCGACGTCCGACACCGTCACGAGCGGCGGCTCCCCCACCGAGCCGGCGTCCTCCCAGTCCGCCCAGTCGCGGGAGACGAACTTCGGCACGAACGTGATCATCACGATGCCGCCGTTGTCCGACAACCGGGCGAGCACGTCGTCCGGCACGTTGCGCGGGTGGTCGTCGACGGCGACGGTGGACGAGTGGCTGAAGACGACGGGCTGCGTGGCGACGTCGAGGGTGTCCCGCATGGTCGCCGGTGCGGTGTGGGACAGGTCGACGAGCATGCCGATCCGCTCCATCTCGGCCACCACCTGGCGGCCGCGGTCGGTCAGCCCGCCGTGCGGACGCGAGCCCGTCGCCGAGTCGGCCCAGGGGGTGTCGTCGTTGTGCGTGAGCGTCATGTAGCGCACGCCGAGTCGGGCGAAGTCGCGGAGCACCGCCAGGTCGTCGCCGATGGAGTGCCCGCCCTCGGCGCCGAGCAGCGACGCGATCCGGCCGGACTCGACCGCCGCCCGGACCTCGGTCGCCGTCCGGGCAAGTGCGAGCGACTCCGGGTACCGCGCGATGATCCGGTGCGTCAGGTCGATCTGCTGCAGCGTCGTCCGCACGGGGTCCGGTTCGTCGACGGGCACGAAGACCGACCAGAACTGGCCGACGACCCCACCGGCGCGGAGCTTCGGCAGGTCGGTGTGCAGCGAGTCGACCTCGGTGTCGATGCCCTCGAGCCCGGAGTCGTGGGTCTCGCGGCGCTCCCACGGCAGGTCGTTGTGGCCGTCGATGACCGGGAACGGGATCGCGTCGAACGTCATGCCCCCGACGCTACCGCGCACGTCCCTGTGGCTAGGCTCGGTGCGTGGACCCCGTCACCCTCCGGACCGATCGCCTGGTGCTCTCCGTGCCGGTGCCCGCCGATGCGGAGGACGTCGTCGCCTACGCGAACGATCCCGACGTCGTCGCCTACACACCGGTACCGGTGCCGTACGGCCACGCCGAAGCGCACCACTGGATCACCGACGTCGTGCGCGCTGGCTGGTCCACGGACTCCCGCTACGAGTTCGGCATCCGGCGAGCCGACGACCTCCGACTCCTCGGGACGATCGGGCTGTTCGGGTTCGTCGACGGCGCGGCCGAGGTCGGCTACGCCGTGCACCCGGGCGGTCGCGGCCACGGCTTCGTGACCGAGGCCGCAGCCGCCGTCCTGGCGTGGGCGTTCGCGCCGTCTCCCGACGGACTCGGGCTCGTCCGCGTGCAGTGGCGAGCGATCGCCACGAACGCCCCGTCTGCGACGATCGCGCAGCGGCTCGGGCTCCGCTACGAGGGGCGACTCCGGTCCGGCGTGTTCCACCGGGGACGACGCCACGACCAGCTCATCGCAGCTGCTCTGCGCGACGACGACCGCTCGACGCCGACGGTCTGGCCCGCGTCGTGACGGTGACGTTCCGCGTGGTGACCGAGCTCGCCGCACGGCCCGAGCGCGCGTTCGCGCTGTCGCTCGACATCGGCGCGCACGAGCGGTCGATGGCTGCGACCGACGAACGCGCCGTCGCCGGCACGACGTCCGGCACGATCGGCTTGGGCGAGTCCGTCACCTGGCGCGCGCGGCACTTCGGGATCGTCTGGCGGATGACGAGTGAGATCACCAGCCTGGAGGCTCCGCACCGGTTCGTCGACGAACAGGTGCGTGGTCCGTTTGCCCGCTTCCACCACGAGCACCGGTTCGAGCCGTCGGCCGGCGGCACGCGCATGGTCGACACCATCACGTTCCGCGCACCGTTCGGCCCGCTCGGTCGTCTGGCCGAGGTCGTCGCCCTCGAGCGCTACCTGCCGCGGCTCATCCGTGAGCGCAACGCGTCGCTCGCCACCGAGCTGCACGCCGACGGCCGCGATGGCCCTGACGGCCCCGACGGTCAGGGCGCTGCGAGCTCCCCCAGCGCGTCGTAAGCACTCGCCACCGCGTCGACCCGCGCGCGGCCGGCCGGCCCCGAGGCTTCGTACACGTCGTTCGCGATGGCCGCGACGACCGCGAACAAGGCCGCCATCGAGTCGAACGCCGCCGGCGAGTCGACCGGGCACAGGATCGCGGTGCTCGCCGGTGCCGCGATGACGGCTGCGGTCGGATCGCCCAGCACGACGACGTCGGCGCCGGTCGACACGCAGTGCCGCACGATCCGGTCGACCCCGGCGGTGTGACGACGCACGGTCACCAGGACGACGAGGTCACGGCGGTCGAGGTCGGCGACCTCTTCGCCGAGCCGCTGCCCCGGTGCCGGACCGACCCGGACGTCGGAGCGGACCTGGGCGAGCTGCGCGCGGAGCTGCAGCGCCACCGGGTAGGCGCCGCGCTCCCCGAACACGAGCACGCGATGAGCGCGGACGATGCGGCGAGCGAGTCGCGGACGATCGGCACGGGCCAGCGAGGCGAAGGCCGCGTCGAGGTTGCGGGCCTCGACGGCGCGCTGGTCGACGTGGGCGGCGTCTTCCGCGACCCACGGCAGGCCGGAGCCGCGTGCGGACATCAGGTTCTGCCGGACCTCGGCCGCGTCCTGGAACCCGAGCGACCGGACGAGCCGGGACACCGTGGCCTTCGACGTGCCCGACTCGGCGGCGAGCTCGGCCGAGGTGCCGACGAGCAGGAGTTCCGGGTCGTGCCGGACCATCGCGGCGACGCGTCGTTCGGCGGGCGAGAGCTGCTCCCAGACGGAGTCGATGCGGGCGCGGACGTCCGGTCCGGCGGTGCTCATGCCCGGGCCACCCGCTCCACCGCGACGGCGAGCGCGTCGAGCCCGAGCGCGATGTCGGGCGTCGAGACGAACTCGTCCGGGTGGTGGCTGATGCCGTCCGGGTTGCGCAGGAACAGCATCGCGACGTCGGTGACGAGCCCGAGCGACATGGCGTCGTGTCCGGCCCGCGAGAACAGCTCCATCGGCGCGGCCTCGCCCGTCGACTCGATGCCGGCGCGGACGGCGTCCATCAGCCGCGGCGCGCAGAACACCGCCGGCGCGCGGTGCACCTCGGTCGGCGTGACGCTGACCCCGCGTCGTTCCCCGATCAGCGAGAACGCCTTCGTGAGCTCGTCCCAGACCGCGTCGCGGCCGTCGTCGAACTCGCCGCGCAGGTCCACCGAGAACCGTGCGAGCCCGGGGACCACGTTCACGGCGCCCGGTTCGACGGTCATCGTGCCGACGGTGCCGACGTGGTGCGACGCCCGGCAGATCCGCTCGACGGCCAAGGCGGCCTCGGCCGCGGCGAGCAGCGCGTCGTGGCGGCGCTCGTACGGCGTTCCGCCCGCGTGCCGGGCCTCGCCGACGGCCTCGACCGAGAAGCGTCGGGCGCTCGCGATGCTCGTGACGACGCCGAGCGCCTGACCGGCCTGCTCGAGGTACGGACCCTGTTCGATGTGCGCCTCGAGGTAGCCGGCGAGCGTCGTCGGGTCTGCCGCCGCGTCACCCACCCGGGCCGGGTCGAGCCCGAACCGGGTGAAGGCCTCGCGCAGGGTCACGCCGTCGCCGTCCGCCAGGTCCCACCAGGACTCGTCCCACACCCCGGCGACGGCGGACGACCCGAGGAGCGCCTTGCCGAAGCGGGTCCCCTCTTCGTCGGAGAACGCGATGACCTCGAGCGCGACGGGCAGCGGTCCCGCGGCCGTCAGTCGCGCAGCGGTGCGGATGGCCATCAGGACCCCGACGATCCCGTCGTAGCGGCCGGCGTCCACCACGGTGTCGAGGTGCGAGCCGAGCAGCAGCACGGGGGCGTCGGGCGTCGCGCCGTCGACCCGTCCGTGCAGGTTGCCGGCGGCGTCCTGCCAGGTGGTGAGTCCGGCGTCCTGCATCCACCCGGCGACGATCCCGTTGACGCGGGCGTGCTCGGGCGACAGGTACACGCGGGTGATCCGGCCGGTCTCCTCGGTGACCAGGGCCAGCTCGTCGCACCAGCGCGCCACGAGCTCGGCGTCGGCGGTGCCCAGGGCGGTGGCGGTCACGACCGGGGCCGCGCTCACGCCAGCACCCCGACCGGCGCACCGGAGAAGGCGTCGAGGGCGGCGTCGACCCCACCGCCGTGCGGGACGGCGTGCCCGGCCCGGCGGAGCGCGTGCTCGAGGGCGGCGAGGGTCGTCACGACGGTGTCCTTGCGGGCGTTGTAGCCCATGGTGCCGATGCGCCAGACTTTGCCGTGCAGCGGTCCGAACGAGGTGCCGATCTCGATGCCGTGGTCGTCGAGCATCGAACCACGGACCTGGTCGCCGACGACGTCGGACGGGATCTCCACGGCGACGACGTTGTGCATCTTGTGCGCGACGTCACCGAACACCCCGAGCCCGAGCGCCTGGACGCCCTGCAGCATCGCGCGGCCCGCGAGTTCGTGCCGAGCGATCGCCTGCTCGCGCCCTTCGTCGAGCAGGATGCGGGCGCACTCGTTGGCGGCGTAGAGCATCGACGCGGCCTCGGTGTGGTGGTTCAGCCGCCGCGGACCCCAGTAGTCCAGGATCATCGCGAGGTCGAGGTAGTTCGAGCGGATCGGCTCGTCGGCGACGTCGTCACCGGGTTCCCGGATGCCGGCCTCGACACTACGGCGCTCGTCGAGCACGGCGGTCGCACGCGGCGAGACGGTGACCGGCGCGCTGCCGGACGGCCCGCCGAGGCACTTCTGCAGGCCGGCGCTGACGGCGTCGATGCCCCAGGCGTCGACCTCGAGCGGGTTGCCGCCGACGGTCGCCGTGGCGTCGGTGTAGAACAGCACGCCGTGCCGCTCGCAGATCGCGCCCAGTTCGTCGAGCGGCTGGTTCATCGTCGTGGAGGTGTCGCCCTGCACGATCGCCAGCACCTTCGGCCGGACACGGACGATGGCGTCCTCGATCGCGGACGGTGTGAAGACCTGCCCCCACGCGGTCTCGATGGTGTGGACCTCGGCCCCGGCACGGCCGGCGATCTCGGCGAGCAGGTGCCCGAACCGGCCGAACACCGGCACGAGCACGCGATCCCCGGGTGCGAGGAGCGACACGAGCACCGCCTCGATCCCGGCGCGCGAGGTGCCGTCGACGAGCACGGTGGCGTCGTTCTTGGTGCCGAACACACCGCGGTAGAGCTCCTGGGTGTCGTTCATGGCGGAGGTCATCCACGGGTCGTACTGCCCGACGAGCGGGGTCGACAGGGCGCGGAGCACACGCGGGTCGGCGGTGATCGGGCCGGGGCCCATGAGGAGGCGGGCTGGCGGGTTCACGGGGTGCATGGTTGGTCCTTCCGTTCCGATCACGAGCGTACCGGAACGATCGTTACAGACGTGTTTCGGTGACCCGGGCATCCGCGGTCACGGGAGCCGCGACGAGCTGCCCCTCGACGGCGGTGACGCCGGACGCGGTGGACGCCACCACGCGCCCGCGCAGCCAGGTCTCGGTGACGCGGCCACGGGCCTCCAGGCCGGCGAACGCGGAGACCGGGTTGCGGTGTGCGAGGCCGGCCACGTCGATGACCGCAGTGGCGGACGGGTCGAACACGGCGAAGTGGGCCAGCGCGCCGGGGGCGATGACCCCGCGGTCGGGGAAGCCGACGAGTGCTGCCGGACCGGTCGTGAACAGTGGCAACAGCACCTCGAGCGGGATGCCGCGGCGGAGGGCCTCGGTCCAGACGGCTCGGAAGCCGACCTGCAGGCCGGCGATCCCGCCCCAGGCCAGTCCCCAGTCGTCGACCTTGAGGTCGGCGGTCGACGGCGAGTGGTCCGACACGATCATGTCGATCGTGCCGTCGAGCACACCGGCCCACAGGGCGTCACGGTTCGCGTCGTCACGGATCGGCGGGCAGCACTTGTACTCGGTCGCGCCGTCGGGGATGGTCCCCGCTTCGAACGACAGGTAGTGCGGGCAGGTCTCGACCGTGATCCGGACGCCGTCGTCCTTCGCGGCGCGGATCATCGGGATCGCTCCGGCGTCGGACAGGTGCAGGATGTGGACCCGCGCGCCGGTGGCCCGTGCGCCGTCGATGACCCGCGCGATGGCGGACCGCTCGGCGTCGACCGGGCGGGTGGCGAGGAAGTCCTCGTAGTGGCCGCCGAGCGCGGCGTGGTCGACCAGGAACTCGGGGTCCTCGGCGTGCACGATGAGCAGGGCGTCGATCCGGGCGACCTCCTCGATCGCGGCGCGCAGTTGGTCGGCGTCCAGGTGCGGGAACTCGTCGACCCCGGACGGCGCGGTGAAGCACTTGAACCCGAAGACGCCCGCGTCGTGCAGTGCGCCGAGCGAGCCGGCGTTGTCCGGCACGGCTCCGCCCCAGAACCCGACGTCGACGGCGACCCGCCCCTCGGCACTCGCGCGCTTCACGGCGAGCGCCTCGACCGTCGTCGTCGCGGGGATCGAGTTGAGCGGCATGTCGATGATGGTCGTGACCCCGCCGAGTGCGGCGGCCCGGGTCGCGGACGCGAACCCCTCCCACTCGGTGCGTCCGGGTTCGTTGACGTGCACGTGGGTGTCGACGAGGCCGGGCAGCAGGACCTGGTCGGCCGGCACGGTGCGGTCGTCGACAGCGGCCACGGCTGCGTCGACCGGCAGGACGGTGTCGACGCGGCCGTCGCGCACGACGACCGCTGCGGGGCGGAAGGCTCCGTCGATCCAGGCGCGGTCTGCGCGCAGGACGAGGTCCGCGACGGTGTCGGTGTCGACGTCGGTGCGGGACCCGGTGCTGCCGTCGGCCGGGAGGCCCGTCATGCGCCCGCCCCGACCGTCGCGCCCGCCGCCGGCTGGCGTTCGAAGCCCGCCAGCAGACCCGACATCGCCTTCGTCGGCGGGGTGGCGTACTCGCCGTGCTTGCCCGTCGAGAGCCCGAGCCGCACAAGCGACTCGGCGAGCACGGTCGCCGCGGCGACGCCGTCGACGACCGGTGCCCCGATCGCCCGCGAGACCTCGGCGCAGAAGTCCGCCATCCCCGCGCAGCCGAGCACGACCGCGTCGGCTCCGCCGGCGATGACGGCCCGGCACTCCTCGATCACCAGGGCGCGTGCGCCCGAAGCGGGGTCGTCGAGCTCGAGCACCGCGACCTCGCACGCCCGGATCTCGGTGACGAGCGACGCGAAGCCGTAGCGCTCGGCGAGCTCGTGGGCCCGTCCGGTCGTCCGCGCCAGGGTCGTCACGACGCCGAACCGGCGCCCGAGCATCGCCGCTGCGTGGAAGCCCGCCTCGGCGATCCCGATGACCGGCCCGGCGGCGAGCTCCCGCGCGGCGTCGAGGCCCGGGTCACCGAAGCAAGCGACGACGTAGGCGTCCACGCCGTCCTGCTCCCCGAGCGCGATCTGCTCGAGGAGCCCCGGCACCGCGAGCGCCTCTTCGTAGTGGCTCTCGATCGACGCCGGGCCCATCGTGGGGTTCACCGCCTCGACGATGGTGCCCGGGCCGGCGACCGCGGTGGCGGCGACGCCAATCGAGCGGGTCATCGAGGTGGTGGTGTTCGGGTTGACGACGCGGATGCGCATCGGGGTCCTTCCGGTGGTGCGGGCGGTGCGGGTGTCGCTGGTGGTGCGGGGGCGTGTCAGGCTCGTCCGACGGCGGCGCCGTCGTCGACCGTCGGGTCGTCCGAGGCGAGTTCCGGCATGCTCGGCCGGACCCGCTCGAGGCCCCAGAAGACCACGAGCCCCAGGCCGCAGCCGATGAACCAGCTGTAGTTGTTCAGCCCCGGCAGGATCCCGAGCGCGGGCGGCAGGACCGCACTGGCGACCGAGACCACCCCGGTGACGACGAGGGTACCGATGGCGTTCGGGTTGAAGCCGCCGCGGTACCAGTACCGGGCCGAGGTGTCCTTCGTGTACATGTCGTCGACGGCGATGCGCTGCTTCCCGACGATGTAGTACCCGGCGATCAGGATGCCGAACAGCGGGCCGATCAGGGCGCCGAGCACCCCGAGCGTGTACAGGATGGCCTGGTCGTTGCCGTACCAGTTCCACGGGGTCAGCAGCACGGAGCCGACCGCGGCGATCATGCCGCCGGCTCGCCACGAGATCTTGCGCGGAGCGACGTTCGAGAAGTCGAACGCGGGGCTGATGAAGTTCGCGACGATGTTGATGCCGACCGTCGCCGTGACGAAGGTCAGACCGCCGAGCAGGATCGCGAACGGGGCGCCGATCGCCTGCACGGTCTCGATCGGGTCGGTGATGAGCTTGCCGAAGACCGGCACGGTCGCACTCGCGCACAGCACGGTGAGCACGGAGAAGAACAGGAAGTTGATCGGCAGGCCCCAGAAGTTGCCCCGCTTGACGGACGCGAATGACTTGCCGTAGCGCGAGAAGTCACCGAAGTTGAGCATCGGGCCGGAGAAGTAGCTGACCACCAGGGCGACCGCGGAGAGCATGACCGGGATCGACGCGCCGAACGAGAGCGGCTCCCCCACCGACAGCGTGAACGAGATGTTGCCGATGCCGGCCTGGCTGACGAGGTAGATCGCCAGCGCGATCATCACGACGTACACCGCCGGGCCCGCCCAGTCGATGAACTTCTTGATGGCCTCCATGCCCATCCAGAACAGGGCCCCCTGCGCGACCCACAGGATCGCGTACGAGATCCACCCGAGCGCCGACAGCCCCAGGAACGAGTGGTCGAGCAGCCCGGCCGAGGCGGGGATGAACTTCAGGAAGATGATGTTGAGCGACTGCGCGGCGAGGAACGTCTGCACGCCGTACCAGGCCATCGCGATCAGCCCGCGGATGATCGCGGGCACGTTCGCCCCGAGCACCCCGAACACCGCACGGTTGATGACCGGGTAGGGCACGCCAGTGCGCTGCGACGGCTTGGCGACGAGGTTGGCGAAGACCTGCACGATCAGGATGCCGACCACCAGGGCGATGAGCACCTGCCAGCTCGCGATGCCCAGTGCGAAGAGCGATCCGGCGGTGACGTAGCCGCCGACCGAGTGCACGTCCGACATCCAGAAGGCGAAGAAGTTGTAGCTCGTCCAGCTCTGCTTGCGCAGCGGGGCGAGGTCCTCGTTCGTGAGCGCCGGGTCGTACCCGGTCTTGACGACGCCGGCACCAGCGGGTGCGGCGGTCGTGGTGGGGGCGTGGGGCGCTGCGACGGGTGTCACGAGATCGGTAGCCATGGCGTCCTCCGAGGGAGTGGGGTGGGGAGGCGGTGATCGCCTCCACCACAGAAGTTAGGGAGCCTCTTCGCGCCCGCCGTTTCCCTCGTGTAACGGTCGTGTGTCGTGGTCGCTGTCCTGAAACGCTCGTTCCACTCCAGAACGTGCACAAGGATGTGCACGATGATGGCCGCATGCCCGACACCATCCGCTACGTCGCGATCGGCGACAGCTTCTCGGAGGGCATCGGCGACGCCGGCGCCGTACCGTTCCCCGGCTGGACCGGCCGACTCGCGAGCGGCATGGCCCGAGCGCACGACGCAGACGTCCGGTACGCCAACCTCGCGGTCCGCGGGCGCCTGCTCGCCGGGGTCCTCGGAGAGCAGCTCGACGCGGCTCTCGCACTCGACCCCGCACCGACGCTGATCACGTTCTGCGCGGGCGGCAACGACCTGCTGCGGCCACGGTTCGACGCCCACGCCCTCATCGCACCGCTCGAAGCGGCGGTCGACACGGTCCTGGGCCGCGGGGTCCGGCTGGCGCTGCTGAGCCCCGCCGACCCGAGCGCACGACTCCCCCTCGGACGCCTCATCAACGCGCGCGGCGACGCCTGGGCGGACGCCCTCGCCGACCTCGCCGACCGGTACGACCTGCCCTTCGTCGACGTGTCCCGTGATCCGCACCTGCGCCGTGCCGAGTTCTGGTCCGAGGACCGGCTGCACATGAACGACACCGGCCACCAGCGCGTCGCGGACCTCGCCCTGCACGCGATCGAGGACGGACCGGCACCGATCGAGCCGGCGTCCGAACAGACCGGCCGCACCCGACTCTCCGAGGAACTCCGCTACTACCGCGAGCACGTCCTGCCCTGGGTACAGCGCCGCGTCACCCGGCGGTCCTCGGGCGACGGACGCTCGGCAACCTACCCGGCGTGGACCCCCGTCGACTGATCACGCACGATCGCGGCGGTTCTCCGCACGCGTCCCGCGCTCCGCTTGTCCTCCCCCGCGAACAGCCGTTCTACTCGGGTGATCCACGTCCGAGCCGAACTCAGGGGAGACGGCACCATGCACACTGCGCCACGCCCATCCGGCACCACCGCGACACGTCCTGCAACCGTCACCACCCCGACGGGCACCCCCAGCACCGCACACGGCATCGACCACATCGGCCTCACCGTGCCCGACATCGACCAGGCCACCGACTTCTTCGTCCTGGGACTCGACGCCGTCCCCCTGTACGACCGGTTCCTCCGGAGCGAACCGCTCCGCGGTGAACCCGACGTCCAGCGGCGCCTCGGCATCCCGAAGACCATGGCCCAGGGGGCACTGCGGATGCTCGCGCTGCCGAACGGGCCGGGACTCGAGCTCTTCGAGTACCACGGCCCCGATCAGCGCCCGGCCGTCCGCGCGAGCGACCTCGGCTGGCAGCACGTGGCGTTCTACGTCGACGACATCGACCACGCACTGTCGCACATCGAGACGGCGGGCGGCCAGCGGTACGCCGACCCGCGGGACCTCGGCGGCAACGAGGGCGGGTTCGGCAACCGGTTCGTGTACGTCGGAACGCCGTGGGGATCGACGATCGAGCTGATCACCTACCCGAGTCGACAGTCGTACGAGGACCACGCCCCGCGACCGAAGTGGCGCGTCTGACCGTTCAGCGCGCCGGGGCCGTCGCGATGTACGTCCGCGTCGGCCCGCCCGTCAGGGCGTGCGGGAACTCGACCCCGTCCGCCCGGAACCCGCTGGCTTCGTAGAGCCGCAGCGCTCGCTCGTTGCCGGCGAGTGCGTGCAGGACCACCGCGGGGTGTCCCGCCGCCGACGCCGCATCGACCGAGGCGGCCAGGAGCGCACGCCCGACACCCCGCGCCTGCACGTCCGGGCGGACGGCGAGCAGCGACAGGTAGGCGGCGTCCGACGGGTCGGTCGACCGTCCGGACCCCGGCGCCGTCACGAGCGCGAAGCCGTCGATCGCACCGGCCGCTCCGGCAGCGACGAGCAGTGCGACCCGCGGGACGGCGAACTTCGACGCCGCGCGGGCTCGCACCGCATCGGACTCCGGAACGCCGTCCCGTGCCGCGACCGCTGCGACCCACAGGTCGACACACGCCGACACCTCGTCCGGGGCCGCTGGACGCACGGACACGGACGGTTCGATCACCCGGTCAGCCTACGACCGCGCTGCTGCCGATCCTGAACGACGCCCCACGGTGCTCGTCGGGCAGCCGGTCACCGCGGCCGTGCAGCTTGTGCCGCAGCGAACCGGGCTCGTAGCCGGTCGGGTACGCCCCGCGCGCCCGGAGTTCGGGGATGACGAACTCGATGACGTCCTCCCACGTGCCCGGCGTCACCGCGTACGCCAAGTTGAAGCCGTCGACGTCGGTGAGCTCCTGGATCTCCTGCAGGCGGTCGGCGATGGTCGCTCCCCCGCCGACGGCGACCGGCCCGAGTCCGCCGATCGCGGTGTGCCGGGCGAGGTCGCGGATCGTCCACGAGCTGCCGTCCTCGCCGGTCGCCGCCGCGATGTTGGCCGCAGCCGACTGGATCGCGTTCGACTCGACATCGCCGAGGGGCTCGTCGAGGTCCCACTGCGACAGGTCGACGCCCATCCAGCCGGAGTTGAGCACCAGGGCACCGAGCTCCGACGCGTACGACAGGTAGTCCTCGTACTTCGCCTGGGCCAGCTCGTCGGTGGCGTCCGTGATCACGGTGAGCAGTGTGTAGACGCGAGCGGCGTAGCGGTCGCGACCAGCTGCCTCCAGGGCGTCACGGACCTTCGCGACGGTCGACGCGAGCTGCTCGACGGTCGGTGCGCCCACGAAGACGGCTTCGGCGTTCTCCGCTGCGAAGCGGATGCCGCGCGGCGACGCGCCCGCCTGGTAGATGACGGGCGAACGCTGCACCGACGGCTCGGACAGGTGGATGCCCGGCACGTCGAAGTGCTTGCCGTGGTGCTCGATCGGGTGCACCTTCGCCGGGTCGGTGAAGACGCCGGACGCGCGGTCGGCGACGACCGCGTCGTCCTCCCACGAGCCCTCCCACAGCTTGTAGAGGACCTCGAGGTACTCGTCGGCCACGTCGTACCGGTCGTCGTGCGACAGCTGGTCGGTCTGGCCCATGTTGCGCGCGGCGCTCGGCAGGTAGCCGGTGACGACGTTCCAGCCGACGCGCCCCTTGGTCAGGTGGTCGAGCGTGGAGATCCGCCGGGCGAACGGGTACGGGTGCTCGTACGCCGTGCCCGCCGTGATCCCGAAGCCGAGGTGCTCGGTCACCGACGCCATCGCCGACACCAGCAGGATCGGGTCGTTGACCGGCACCTGCGAGCCCGTGCGGAGCGCGGCCTCGTTCGAGTCGCCGTACACGTCATACGTGCCCAGCACGTCGGCGATGAAGATGCCGTCGAACGCCCCGCCTTCGAGCGTCTTCGCCAGGTCCGTCCAGTACGTCAGGTCGCGGTAGTCCCGCGATCGGTCGCGCGGGTGCCGCCACAGCCCGGAGGACTGGTGGGCGACGCAGTTCATGTCGAACGCGTTGAAGCGGATCTGCCGGGGTTCGCTGCTGCTGGTCACGCTTGGCGACGCTACGTGCGGGGTCTGCGTCCGTCATCCATCGTGACGAAGCGTGACGGCTGACTGTCGGCAGGTGCTGCTGCGTGTGCCGGTGCCGGTGCCGGTCCGTCCCGCGCAACCAAAGTCGTCCGGAACCGGGGATTCACCCTGCTCGGATTCACTTTGGTTGTGCGGCAGTGCGCTGCCCACGACTCACGCGCGGTCGTGGAGCGTGACCTGGTAGC
Source organism: Curtobacterium sp. PhB190 (assembly GCF_004365385.1). Taxonomy (NCBI): domain Bacteria; kingdom Bacillati; phylum Actinomycetota; class Actinomycetes; order Micrococcales; family Microbacteriaceae; genus Curtobacterium; species Curtobacterium sp. PhB190. The sequence continues at coordinate 142,082 of NZ_SODN01000002.1, forward strand.
CGTCCGGGTCGGCGAACGTGAACGTCCGGCCGAACGGGCCGTCGATCGGTGCCGACACGATCGTGTGGCCGTCGGCCACCAGGGCGTCGTGGATGGCCTGCACGTCGGTCGCGTGCAGCCAGATCGCCGCCCCGATGCCCGGCTGCGACACCGCATCGAGGTCGGTGCCGGGGACGACGTCCCGCAGTGCGAACGCGATCGGCGTCGTCTCGAAGACGACGGCGTGCGGCGGGCCGGCCTGCGAGCGGACCAGACCGAGGTACTGCTCGTAGAACGCCTGGGACGCCGTCAGGTCGCGGGTCTGCAGGGAGATGAAGTCGGGGCCGGTGACGGGCATGTGGTGCTCCTTCGTGTCGTGTCAGTCTTCTGACAAAGAGCAATCTATGTCAGACTCCTGACATGAGTCAAGACGCTATCGACCTCGAGACGTCCCTCGGGTACCTGCTCAAGGAAGCCGCGAGCGCGCTCCGCGCCGCGATGGAGGCCGTGCTGCGCCCCCTCGGCATGACGATGACGCACTACTCGTGCCTTGAACTCCTGGCACAGCGGCCCGGGCTGTCGAACTCCGAGCTCGCACGCGGCGCCTTCGTCACGCGGCAGTCGATGAACGTGCTGCTGCAGGCCCTGGAACGGGACGGCTTCGTGACGCGGGCCACCGAGGCACCGGTGGGCAAGGCGCTCCCGACGCGGTTGACGGCGAGCGGCCGGGCGAGCCTCGAGCTCGCGAGTGCGGCCGTCCGCGGCGTCGAGGTCCGGATGCTCGACGGGTTGTCGGGTGAGCAGCAGGTGGCGGCGCGGGGGGCGCTGCGCAGCATGGTGCGCTCACTCCGCCGCACCAGCGACGACGAGGCCGGCACGGTCTGACGACGCGCTACCCTTCGACCGGTATTGATGTATCTCTCGAAGGGAACCGTTCGTGCACGAGGACTCCACCGGCCTGTACCTGTCGAGCCTCTGGCTCAGCGTCGCGATGCTCGCCGGCGGGCACGCCCGGACCCGGAACCGATCGGCGTGGACCTGGTTCCTCCTGACGCTGCTGTTCGGCCCGCTCGCGGTGCTGCTGCTCGTCACGTGGCCGGCGCGCCCGCCGAGCCGGACCGACCCCACGCGGACCGATGCGTCCGCATCGGCACCGGACACGGGCGGTTCCGAGGAGTAGCCCTGACGCAGAAGCGCGCAGGACCAGATCCTCTCAGGGAAGGGCGGACACCATGGCGCTGCAGGACGACGTCGTCACCGACGTCGGCGGGGATCGACGACTACGGACCGCGCTGCTGATCGTTGGCATCGTGGCGGTCCTCGTCGGTGTCGCCTCACTCGTGCTCCCGCACGCGACGCTGTTCGCGGTCGCGTGGGTGTTCGGCATCTACCTGCTGGTGTCCGGCCTGTCGATGATCGTCCGTGCGTTCGCCCGCGGGATCGGCACCGGCCGCCGCATCGGCTTGGTCGTCCTCGGCGCACTGATCCTCGCCGGGGGCATCGTGGCGCTCGTCGCCCCGCCGGTCGGGGTGCGGTGGATCGCGTTCGTGATCGGCTTCGCCTGGCTGGTCGAGGGCATCACCCTGCTCTACGCCCCGACACCGACGAACCGTGCCCTGACGATCGGTGCCGCGGTGCTCAGCATCGTCATCGGCGTGCTCGTCATCAACCTGCCGTCCATCGGGGCAGCGCTGGCCGTCGTCGCCATCGCGGGCTTCCTGATCCTGTTCGGCATCGTGCAGATCGCCCTCGGGGTCACCGTCGGACGCGCTGACCGATCCGCCACGACCGCCGGACGAGCGGCCTGACCGCAGCCTCTGTGCGGGGGTTCGTCACCCGTCGAAGACGACGTCGGCAGCGTCCCTCGGGGCGAACTGCGCTTCAAAGTCGCGTTCGTTGGGGATCCACACGTCCTGCCACAGGTCGTCGTGGTCACGTCCGAGCTGGCGGTCGCGGGCCATGCCGCGACGAGCGGCGGTGTGGAGGTCCACGTCGCACCAGACCGCCACGTCGATGTGCGGCATCGCGTCGGGGTGGAAGAGGCCGATGAGGTCGACGACCAGACGTCCGTCGTCGGCAGTGGCTCCGCGGGACCGAGTGCCCGGACCGACCAGTCGAACCGCTGGAACGTGCTCGCTCGCCCCGTCCGGTGCGGTTCGAGGACGGACGACGTCAGACGCTCCCGATCGACACCGTCCCAGTCACCCGACCGCCGGTGGGACCGCTCCGGATCGAGGAAGTCGTCTCCACGGATCCGCACCGCGCCCGGCACCGTCCCGGCCAGACTGCGCGCCAGCGTGGACTTCCCGGAGCCGCAGTACCCCGAGATGCCGACGACGATGGGGTGCCCGGCCGAGGCGCGGCGTGCCGCCACGAGGTCGATGACACCGTCCTGATCCATCGGACCAGGGTACGAGCCGATCACCAGCACGGGATCCACGCCGACGACTCCTAGGCTCGACGGGTGGACGTCACACTGCGGAACAGCATCCCCGAGGACATCGAGTGGCTCGTCGAGCTGCGTGCGCAGGTCCTCCGTGCCGACCTGGAGCGTCTCGGCCGCTTTGACGCGGTCCGGGTCCGCGGGCGGATGCGTGATGCCTTCGCGCCCGAGCACACCCGTGTCGTCGTGGTCGACGGCCGCGATGTCGGCTCGATCGCCACACGGATCGACGACGACACCTGCTGGGTCGAGCACTTCTACCTCGCGCCGGAGGTCCAGGGGCGGGGCGTCGGATCGACAGTGCTCCGGACCGTCCTGGCCGAACCCCACGCGGGTGCGACGCGACTCAACGTCCTGCAGGGCAGCGCCGCGCGCCGGCTCTACGAACGGCACGGTTTCGTCGTCGACACCGAGGGCGACGTCGACGTCTTCATGACGCATCGTCACGTCTGAACGATAGGTTCGCCGCATGAGCCACGTCCTGCGATCCATCGGCCGGGTGGTGCTGACCACGCTGCAGTACCTGGCCGCCGTACTGAGCGCCATCGGTTCCGGCGGTGCCACCGCACCGGCCCAGCCACCTACCCGATCCACGAAGCCGCGAGACGAGTACCGCCCCTGAGCCGGGCGCTACAGCACCTTCGCGTACCAGCGGTCGGAGTACGGGTCGTCGTTGAACGGCGCGACCTGCACGAACCCGAGCCGCTCGTAGAGGGCACAGGCCTCGGCGAGCTCGGCCCGGGTGTCGAGCCGCAGCGACGTGATCCCGCGCGCCCGGCTGACCTCCGCGACGTGCCGCAGGAGTGCCGAACCGACACCCCGACCGCGGCAATCCGGCAGCGTGAAAACCTTCGTCAGCTCACCGACGACACCCACGAAACGCACGCCGGCACACGCGACCACCGCTCCCCCGTCCGAGGCGACGACGAACAGCCCGGAGTTCCCTTGCAGGTCGTCGAAGGGCTCGTCGAGCATCGCGCGGTCGACCTCGGCCGGCGTCGCCGCCCGCCCGAACCACCGCGACGCGACCTCGGTCAGGTAGTCCCGCACGATCGCGTCGGCCCTGCCTGCGCCGGGTCGCTCCGTCTCGAAGATCATCGCGCCCCTCCGACAGGCACACCATTCAAGCCGTTCGGGGCCCGGTCGGTGACCAGCTGCGGACGGGAGGCGCGTGGCGGGCCCGCCACGGGCCTCCCGGCCGTCACGTGGTCGCGATCGCGAGCCGCACCCGGCTCAGCGGGACGCCGTCGCCTCACGCGCAGCGGCTTCCGCCGCGACCCAGGCGAGCATGCCGCACTTGACCCGCATGACGAACTTCGAGACGCCGTGGAAGGCGATGAGGTCCTCGAGGACGTCCTCGTCGGGCTCGCCGATGCCGCGGGAGCGCATCATCGTGCGGAACTCGTCGGTCAGTGCGAGGAGCTCCGGGACCGTGCGGCCCACGGCCATGTCGGTGAGGACCGATGCCGAGGCCATCGAGATCGAGCAGCCGTCGCCCTGCCAGGCGAGACTGGCGATGCGGTCGGTGCCCGGTTCGAGGCGGATGCGGACGGTGATCTCGTCGCCGCACGTGGGGTTGCGCTCGAAGTGCGAGGCGTCGGCGTCGGGCAGGTCGCCGTCGCCGTGCCGGGCCTTCGCGTGGTCGAGGATGACCTGCTGGTACAGGCTGTCGAGGGCGTTCACGCGGTCGCTCCGAAGTAGCCACGGACCTCGCCGACGGCCGCGATGAACCGGTCGACGTCGTGCTCGGTCGTGTAGACGTAGGTGCTCGCGCGGTTGGTGGCGACCAGGCCGAGGCGGCGGTGCAGGGGTTGGGCGCAGTGGTGCCCCGAGCGGACGGCGATGCCCTGCGCGTCGAGGTACTGCGACACGTCGTGGGCGTGCACGCCGTCGACGTCGAACGACACCAGGCCCGATCGCGGGACGCCGACCGGCGGACCGACGACGCGGATGCCGGGGACGGCGGCCAGGCCGTCGAGCATGCGCCGGGCGAGGTGCTCCTCGTGCGCGCGGACACGCTCCATGCCGATGCCCTGCAGGTAGCGGACGGCCTCGGCCAGGGCGACGGCCTGCGAGACGGGCTGCGTGCCGGCCTCGAACCGCTCGGGTGCCGGCATGAACTCCGACGCCTCCATGGTCACGGTGGTGATCATGGACCCACCGGTACGGAACGGGGGCAGCGCGTTCAACAGCTCGCTGCGGCCCCAGAGCACGCCGATGCCGTTCGGGCCGAGCATCTTGTGCCCGGAGAACGCGGCGAAGTCGACGCCGAGCTCCTGCACGTCGAGCGGCCGGTGCGGCGCGGACTGGCAGGCGTCGAGGACGACCAGTGCGCCACGGGCGTGGGCGAGACCGACGATCTGCTCGACGGGGGCGACCATGCCGGTGACGTTCGAGACGTGCGCGAACGCGACGACCTTGGTGTGGTCGGTGATCAGGGCCGCGGCGTCCTCGGCGGTCCAGGTGCCGTCGTCGGCGACCGGGACCCAGCGGAGCGTCGCACCGGTCAGCGCGGCGAGTTCCTGCCACGGCACGAGGTTCGCGTGGTGCTCGGCCTCGGTGACCAGGATCTCGTCGCCCGGTCCGATGCGGAAGCGAGCGGCGTCGACCCCGCCGCGGCCACGGCTGGCGTTCGCGATGCCGTAGGCGACGAGGTTGAGGGCGTCGGTGGCGTTCGCGGTCCAGACGACCTCGCTCGGACCGGCAGCGCCGATGAAGTCGGCGACGGTGGCGCGGGCGTCCTCGTAGGCATCGGTGCTCAGGCCCGCGAGCGTGTGCGCGCCGCGGTGCACGGCGGCGTTGTCGTGCTCGAGGAACCGGCGTTCGGCGTCGAGGACCTGGGTCGGGCGTTCCGCCGTCGCCCCGGAGTCCAGGTACGCCAACGGTTGCCCGTTCACGTCCTGCGCGAGGATCGGGAAGTCCGACTTGATCGTCTCGACCTCGGCCTCGGTGAGCGGCTGGTTCGGCGCCACGACTGTCACGTCTCGTCCTCCTGGTGTTGCTGTCCGGAGCAACCCGTCAATGGTGGCCGTTGTTCCCGACGGCGTCCAGTCGGCGCGGGAACGGCCCAGGACCACGCCGGGTCCTGGGCCGTCGCACGGTGGGGCTACTCGTTGCCGATCTTCTTGTCCGCAGCGTCGCGGGCACCGTCGATCTTGTCGTCGTACTTGCCGCCGGTGGCCTTCTTGACCGCGTCGGCGACGCCCCCGAGGACCTTGTCGCTGATGTCCTCGGCCTTCTCGCTCTTCAGGGCGTCCTGGACCTTGTTGTCCTTCAGGAAGTCCTGGGCCTTCTTCGTGATGTCGTCGAACCCCGCCATGGCCTGCTCCTCAGCTCGGTGCGGAGCCCGTCGCTCCGTCATGCCGCAGATCGTAGGCCGCAGAACCGTCCTCTGTCCCGGAACGTGACGAAGTGTTCACACCATCTGGGCGCTGCGTCGACGTGCCAGGACGTACCCGACCGCGACCGCCCCGGACACCGCGAGCAGCGACGGGATGAGGATGTCGGTGCCCTCCTGCGTGAACTCGACCACCAGGACGAGCGCCGTGAACGGGGCCCGCATCGTGGTCGCCAGGAACGCCGCGGCGCCGACGAACGCGAAGGCCGCCAGGCCCGGGCCGTCAGCCGGCCAGAGCAGGAGCCACGCGCCCCCGAGGCCGCCGCCGATCGCCGAACCGATCGCGATCGATGGTGTCAGGGTGCCGCCGACCGCGCCGGCACCGATCGTGGCCGACGTGGTGATCGTCCGGACGACGCCGAGCAGCAGGAGCAGCACGATCGGCGCCAGGCCGGCGACGGTGTCGTCGTCGAGCGAGGCGTTCATGGCGACGAGGCCCAGCGCCCGCCCGTTGCCGAGGATCTCGGGGAACGGCACCGCGATGAGCCCGACCATCGCGAACACCACCGGCAGCACGACGAGCAGGTGCCAGCCCTTGGGCGCGATGCCCTGCAGCCGGTTGGTGAGCTTCACGAACCCGACGCCCGCCAGGCCGAGGACGGGCCCGACGACGATCGCCCAGACGAGCAGCGACGGCGACATGTGCATCGCCGGCACGTGGTAGAGCACCTCGTCCGGGATCACGAGCCGGGCGACGAACGCGGCGACGGCACTCGTGGCGAACGCGGGCAGGGCGGTGGCGAAGCTGATCTCGCCGAGCAGGACCTCGACGGCGAACAGCGCACCGCCGAGCGGGACGTCGTACACCGCGGCGAGACCCGCTGCCGCTCCGCAGGCGACCAGGATCTTCGTCTCGCGCGGGGTGAGACCGGCACGACGGGTGACCAGTTGCGAGAGCCAGGCGCCGACCTCGCGCGGGGCGACCTCCTTGCCGATCGAGGCGCCGAGCCCGACCGCCAGGATCTGCACGCCGGCGTTCGCCAGGGTCGCGAGTGCGGGCATCCGCTTGCCGCCGACCGCCGCGGTGACCGACACGATCGGGCGCCCCCAGCGCCGGAGCGCCCACCAGGCGAAGCCCGTCAGGACACCGGCGGCCACGAGCGCGAGGAACCGGTTCAGCGCCGACGGGGCGTCTGCCGCCTCGAGGTGCCCACCGAAGCCGTACCCGAAGGCCACGAACTGGATGAGCTGCAGCGCGAGCCACACGGCGATGCCGGCGATGCCGCCGGAGATGCCCACCAGGGCGGTGACGACGGCGAGCTTGAGCGCCCAGACGGGGGTCGCGTGTCCGGAGCGCGGCATGTCGAAAACCCTAGCGGCTCCGATCACCGGCACCGGGCCTCCCGGCCATCCCGCCTGTCGTCAGACGGCCGTCAGCCGGAACGGGACCACGCAGTCGGCGGGCATGAGCGGCGGGTGCAGGCCGACCGTGCCGAGCACCCGACCGCTGAACACCCGTGCGCCGCTCCACCAGTCCGGCCGGACGATCCCGTGCCCGTCGCCGACCACGATCGGGTCGACGCGGTACGAGACGTCCGGGTCGAGGTCGCGGAAGGTGACCCGACCGGTGCCGGACACCTCGGACCGCCCGATGCTCGCCAGGAAGAAGACGGCCTGCTGCCGGTCCGGCGTGACCGTGCCGTACACGAGCCGGGAGTCGTCGACCTCGTCCATCCGCACCAGGTCGCCGCCGTGCAGCAGCCCGCGCAGCTCCTTGTACAGCGCGATCCACTCGGCCAGCGACGCCGACTCCTCCGCCGTCGCCTCGGTGAGGTCCCACTCGATGCCCAGGTGCCCGACGAGCGCGGTGCCGGCCCGGAAGGCCAGGTCGTGCACGCGGCCCGTCGAGTGGTTCCTGCCGCTCGCGATGTGCGCGCCGAGGAGTTCCGGGGGCAGGAGCTGCTGCGTCCACCGGTGCATCTGCTGCCGCTCGAGGGGGTCGATGTCGTCGGACACCCAGACGCGGTCGGTGTGCTCGATCACGCCGAGGTCGACCCGGGCGCCGCCCGACGCGCACGACTCGATCTCGAGCGTCGGGAAGCGTTCCTTCAGGGTCGCCATCAGCCGGTACGTCGCCAGGGTCTGCTCGTGCACCGCCGCACCGCCACCGGGGAACCCCGCCTCGACCAGGTCGCGGTTGTGGTCCCACTTGACGTACTCGATGCCGTACTCGCCGATGATCGCCGTCATCCGCTCGAGCACGTACTCGTACGCCTCGGGGATCGCCAGGTCGAGCACCTGCTGGTCGCGGGACCGCATCGGCAGTCGGCCGTCCGCCTGCATGATCCACTCCGGGTGGGCGCGGGCGAGGTCGCTGTCCTCGTTCACCATCTCGGGTTCGAACCACAGGCCGAACTCCATGCCGAGCGCCCGGACACGGTCCACGATCGGCCCGAGCCCGTCGGGCCAGACGTCCTCGTCGACGTACCAGTCGCCGAGCCCGAGGTGGTCGTTCCGGCGGCCGCGGAACCACCCGTCGTCGAGCACGTACCGCTCGACCCCGAGGGCCGCGGCGCGCTCCGCAAGGTCGGTCAGCCGGGCGAGGTCGTGGTCGAAGTACACGGCCTCCCAGACGTTGATCGTCATCGGCCGCGGCGTCGTCGGGTGCTGCGGCCGGCTGCGGAGCCACTGGTGGAAGCGTCGGGCCTGGTCGTCGAGCCCGTCACCGTGGGCGAACCACACCCACGGCCCCTCGTACGTCTCGCCCGTGCCGAGCCGGACCTCGCCCGGCAGCAGCAGTTCGCCGCCGCCGATCACCTGGCGCCCGGTCGACAGGCGTTCGGCGTGGTGCCGGTGGTTCCCGCTCCACCCGGTGTGCACGCCCCACACCTGACCGCGGGCGAAGCCGAAGCCGGGCTCCCCCACCGTCAGGACGGTCGCGGCGTCGGCACCGGTCCGGCCCTTCCGGCTCTCGCGCTGGTGGGTACCGACGACGAGCTCGCGGCGCTGCGGGGTGCGTTCCTTGCCCCATCGACCGGCGAAGTCCAGGACCTCGCGCGCCCCGGACGGGATCGGCATCGCCACCGTCAGGTCGTCCACCGTGTAGACGCCGTCGGCGGTGTTCGTGACGGCAGCCCGGGCACGGACGAGTCCGGAGACGAGCACCTCGATCGTCAGCCGGACGGCGAGCCCCGCGGTGTCGTCGGCAGCCTCGGCCGTGACGGTCGTGTCGGTGACGTCGAGCGACCGGACGGTGAACGCCGGCGACCAGTCGTGGCCGTCGCGGTGTCCGGCCAGGCCGGGTCGTCCGCTCCACCCGCGGTTCGGCTCGGGCAGCACGGCGACACGGACGGGGCCGTCCATCTCGTTCTGGGCCACGGGTGCGACGTCCGCGTCGGCGAGTGCGACGAGCGCGTCGTCGTCGAGTGGCCCGAGGGCTGCTCCCCAGTGCACCACCGCGGGCAGCGCGTGGTCACGGCAGTCGAGGACGAGGGAGACGCCCCCGGCGGTCAGCTGGACGAGGTCGTACGAGGTCACGGCCCCAGTCTTCCTCAGAACCAGCGCTTGACCTTGAACACGACCCACAGGATCGCGGCGAACAGGACCATCCCGACGATCGACAGCGGGTAGCCCCAGGTCCACGTCAGCTCGGGCATGTGCGTGAAGTTCATGCCGTAGATGGCGGCGATGAGCGTCGGGGCGAACAGGATCGCCGCCCAGCCGGAGATCCGCTTCGTGTCGTCGTTCTGCTTCTGCGCCGCCAGGGTGGAGTCGACGGTCAGCGCGTTCTGCAGCAGCTGCCGGAACGTGTCCAACCGCTCCACCGTGCGGATGGCGTGGTCGAGGACGTCGCGGAACCGGCGCTGCATCTCGATCGGCAGGTGGTACTTCTCGGCGCCGCGGTGCAGGTTCTCGATGATGTGGATGAGTGGGCGGGCCGCACGCTGGAAGTCGACGACCTCGCCGAACAGTTCGTAGATGCGCCGCGAGACCCCGGCCTCGCCCGCGAACAGCTGGTCCTCGATCTGGTTGATGTCCTCTTCCAGCCCGTCGATCACCGGCACGTAGCCGTCGACGATCGTGTCCATGAGCGCCCAGAGCTGCGCCTGCGGTCCGACCGTCACCAGGCCGGGCTTGCCGCTCATCCGCTGCAGTGCTCGCGGGACGGTCGGCTTGCCGCGCGGGTCGGCCTTCACCACGACGAGGAAGAAGTCCTCGCCGACGAAGGCGTGCACCTCGCCGAACGCCACCTCTTCCTGCCCGTCGTTGTAGAGCGCGGGCTTGAGGACCACGAAGAGCGTCGAGCCGTACCGCTCGAGCTTCGGCCGCTGGTGCCCCTCGGCGGAGTCCTCGACCGCGAGCTCGTGCAGGCCGAGGGCGACCGCGACGTCGCCGAGCTCCTGCGCGTCCGGTTGGTACAGCACGATGCACGCGCTCGCGCCCTGCTCGTCGAGCATCCGGAAGGTGTCGTCCAGCGACGGACTCGCCATCGGGGCGATCCGGTCGACGTACACGGTGTTCATCTCGACACTCACGCGACCACCGTACGCAGGTGACCGGCTTTCGGACGGGAGGCCCGTGGCGGGCCCGCCACGCGCCTCCAGTCCGCCGTCCCCCACAGGCTGAACGCACGCTGCGCGCCCGACAGGACCGCCCGCCTACGGTGCAGGTCATCAGCATGCTGACGAAGGGAACGGTCATGAAGAGGATCTGGAAGCGCATCGCAGTCGCCGTGAGTGCCGTCGTCGCGGTGGTCGGGGCGTTCGTCGGGTCCGGCGCGGCCGGCGGGACGCCGATCCAAGACGCTGCCGGCGGAGCACTGTCCGCGTCTTCGACCGCCATCGCACCGGACGGCCCGGCGTTCTCGATCTGGAGCGTCGTCTACGTCGGCCTCATCGCCTACGCCATCCGCCAGCTCTTCCGCACGTCGGACGATGACCGGCACGCGAAGCTGGCGGTGCCGGCGATCCTGTCCCTGCTGCTCAACGCGGCGTGGATCCTGTCGGTGCAGTTCGGGTTCCTGTGGGCGAGCGAGCCGATCATCGTGGCCCTGCTCGCGGTGCTGGTGTGGACCTTCACGATCCTGCGGCGGACGAAGCCCTCCGGCGTCGTCGAGGCGATCGTCACCGACGGCACGTTCGGCCTCTACCTCGGGTGGGTGTGCGTCGCGACGGCGGCGAACACGGCCGCGGTGCTGACGGCAGCGGGCTTCCGGGGCTTCGACCTCGGGCAGGACGTCTGGGGTGTGCTCGTCGCAGCGGTGGCCGGGCTCGTCGGGCTGCTGCTGGCGGTGTGGGGTCGGGGTCGCCTGGCGCCGATGCTCTCCCTGGCCTGGGGGCTGGCGTGGGTGGCGGTCGCGCGGCTCGACGGTCCGCTGGTGTCGACGCCGACCGCCGTGGCCGCAGTGGTCGCAGCCGCCGCGGTCGTGGTGGTGACGGTCGCCGTGCGGGCGCGTGCGGGCTGGTCCGGCGCGCGTGGCCTGGCGGCGCGCACGGCGTGACAGCGGGCCGGGGCGGGGCGCCACGGTGCGTCGCGGTCTGTCGCGGTCTGTCCCGGTCTGTCCCGGTCTGTCCCGGTCTGTCCCGGTCTGTCCCGGCAAACCGACACTTCTCGCGGCGCCGATCCGGTCCGTGCCGCCAAAGCGACAGTCTGCCGCGGATGTTCCGCGGCAGACTGTCGCTTTCGCGGGCCGGGGGCCGGGGGCCGGCCCGGCGCGACGCGGCCGCGGCCTACCGCGCGGACGCCACGAGGCCGTGCGCGGCCGCCACGGCCTCGTTCGTGACCTGGCCGGCGTGCACGTTCAGGCCGAGGGCGAGCGACGGGTCGGCGGCCAGCGCGGCCTCCCACCCGCGGTCGGCGATCGCGACGGCGTACGGCAGCGTCGCGTTCGTCAGCGAGATCGTGCTCGTGCGCGGGACGGCACCGGGCATGTTCGCCACGCAGTAGTACACGGTGTCGTGCACCGCGAACGTCGGGTCGTCGTGGGTGGTCGGGTGCGAGCCCTCGAAGCAGCCGCCCTGGTCGATCGCGATGTCGACGAGCACCGATCCCGGCCGCATGTCCGCGACCATGGCGTCGGTGACGAGCTTCGGCGCGGACGCCCCGGGGATGAGCACGGAACCGATCACCAGGTCGGCGTCCCGCAGGGCTTCCGCGATGGCGTGCGCCGACGACCGCAGCGTCGTGATCCGCCCGTCGAACCGGGCGTCGAGCGCGCGCAGCCGGGGCAGGCTGATGTCGAAGACCGTCACGTCGGCCCCCATGCCGAGCGCCATCGTCGCGGCGTGCTCGCCCGCGACCCCACCGCCGATCACGACGACGCGGCCCTTCGGCGTGCCGGGCACCCCACCGAGCAGCAGCCCGCGTCCGCCGTTCGTGCGCATCAGGTTGTAGGCGCCGACCTGGGCGGACAGCCGCCCGGCGACCTCGGACATCGGCGACAGCAGGGGCAGCGAGCGGTCCGGCAGCTGCACGGTCTCGTAGGCGATCGCGGTGGCCCCGGAGTCGATGAGCGCATCGGTCAGCGGACGGTCGGCCGCCAGGTGCAGGTACGTGAAGAGCACCTGGCCCGGACGGATGAGCGGGTACTCGGACGCCACCGGCTCCTTGACCTTCAGGATCAGCTCGGCGCGCGCCCAGACCTCGTCCGCGGTGTCGACGATCTCGGCGCCCGCGGTGCGGTACTCGTCGTCGGGGAACGCCGACCCGGTGCCGGCGCCGGCCTGCACCAGGACCTGGTGGCCGTGCAGCGCCAGCTCCGCGACACCCGCTGGGGTGGCCGCCACGCGGTACTCGTTGTTCTTGATCTCGGTGGGGACGCCGATGCGCATCGCAGACTCCTTCGTGGGTGGTGCTCTCGTCCACACCATTCAGCGCCGGATTCGTTGCGGTGACGTTACGGCCGAAGATCCAGACGACGCACGGCGCATCCGTGCGATGAGATTCGGCGATCAGTCGCTCAGAAGACCTTGCCCGGGTTCAGGATGCCTGCCGGGTCGAACACCCGTCGGATCCCCCGCTGCAGCTCGAGCACGTCGTCGCCGAGCTCGTCACCGATCCACCGACGCTTCAACACCCCCACGCCGTGCTCGCCCGTCAGGGTGCCTCCCAACTCGATCGCGGCACGGAACATCGCATCGGCGGCGTCCTAGACGTGAGCCGGCACCTCGTCGCCGTCGAAGACGAAGTTCGGGTGCAGGTTGCCGTCGCCGGCGTGCGCCACGGTCGGGATCGGGACACCGTGTTCGCGACCGATCTCCTCCACGCGGGCGAACATCTCGGCGAGCCGGCTGCGCGGCACGGCGACGTCCTCGATGAGCACCCGGCCTCGCGACTCCATCGCGGCGTGGAATGACCGGCGGATCGTCAGCAGGCGCTCGCGTTCCGCCGCCGACACGGCCAGGTGCACGGTTCCACCCTCGGCCTGGAGGCGCGGCACGGCTCCCAGCGCGGCCTCGGTCGCGCCCGGGCCGTCGAACTCCACCAGCAGGAAGACCCCGCCCGCCGCGGTGCTCCCCACCGTCTCGACGATCACCTCGGGTCCCAGGTACGCCGCGATCCCCTCGAGGGCGAGGGCGTCCAGCAGCTCGACCGTCGACGGCCGATCCGCTCCCGCCACGACGGCCGCTGCCGCAGCCGCCGCCTGCTGCACGGACGGGTAGACGGCCCCGAGGGTCGCGGGCTCACCCGCCGGGATCGGGACGAGTCGGACCGTGGCGCCGACGATGACGCCGAGCGTGCCCTCGGACCCGACGAGCAACGCCGTCAGGTCGAGGCCGGTCACCCCCTTCACGGTTCGGTGGCCGGTCGACACGAGCCGGCCGTCCGCCAGCACGATGTCGAGTCCGAGCACGGCCTCGCGCGTGACGCCGTACTTCACGCACCGCAGACCACCGGCGTTCGTGGCGATGTTCCCGCCGACGCTCGCGATCGCCGCACTCGCGGGGTCCGGTGCGAAGCGCAGCCCGTGCTCGGCGACGGCGGCGTTCAGCGCACCGTTGAGCACCCCGGGTTCGACGACGGCGAGTTCGTCCTCGACGGACACCTCGACGATGCGGTCCATCCGCGCGACACTGAGCACCACCGTGCCCTCGGTGCCGTTCGCGCCACCCGCCAGACCGGTGCCGGCGCCGCGCGGGACGACGGGGACGCCCAGGGCCGAGCAGGTCCGGAGTGTCGCCTGCACGTGTTCGACGGTGCGGGCCTCGACGACGGCGACCGGACCGCCGGGTGCGATCCAGCCGGACTTGTCGGTCCGCGCGGCGTCGAGCACGCCCGGTTCGGTCCGGACGACGGTGCCGTCGGGGTCCTGCAGTGCGGAGCGGAGCGCGGTGACGACGGTGTCCATGTCGTCACGCTACCGCCGCCGGGTGGACTCCCCGGCTCGGTGCCTCGCGGCGGTCAGCGCGTGCGGAGCGACTCGCTCGGCAGCTCGCCGAAGCGGGCACGGTACGTCGCCGAGAACCGCCCGAGGTGCCCGAAGCCCCACGACCGGGCGATCTCGGCCACCGAGGTCTCGTCGCGCGCGCCCCCGAGCAGGTCCGCCCGCGCACCGTCGAGCCGCACCTCGCGCAGCAGGTCGCCGGGCGTCTGGTCGAGGTGCCGTCGCAGGGACTGCTGCAGCCCGCGCGGGCTGAGCCCCGCCGCCGCGGCGATCTCGGGTGTGCCGATGGGTTCGCGGGCGTGCTCGTGCACGAAGTCGAGCGCCCGGCGGACGCGGCCGTGCTCCGGACCGCCGCCGGCCACGGTCGAGCGCCAGCGATCGCGCTGCGGGAACGCACGGATCGCAGCGGTCGCGAAGGCCTCGGCGATGTCGCGCTGCGCGATCGGGTCGAGGTCGTGGTCCACGTCGAGCCACGTCGACGAGTGCGTCCGGACCACGTCCTGCCACGCGGCCGTGCCCGCAGCCGTCGGGCGCTGCATCGGCTCGAAGGCGAAGTCGTCCTCGCCGACCAGCGCCCGGACGAAGTCGCGGTCCAGGTGCACGAGGTTCAGCGCGATGTCGCGGTGGTGCAGGGAGTACGGCTCGGCGAACGGCAGCACGACGGGCACGCCGGCTTCGAGCGCCCAGGTCTCGCCGCCGCAGGTGATCCGGCTGGAACCGCTCCGCATCCAGGCCACCAGGAACTCGTCGTCGACCTGGCTCTCGCTGCGCAGGTCGACCATGAACCGCGACGACCGCAGCGACATCCGGTCGTCGCCGACTCCGGCGAAGTCCCAGTGCGCGGTGGGGCGGGTGCGCCGGACCGCGGGTGCCCGGAAGTCGTAGTCGCGCCCGAAGAACGCGAGCGCCTGGTCGACGTCCGTGCCGACCACGCGACGGGAGTACCGGCCGCCCGGTCGGTCCATCGAGATCACCATGGCCGAGAACGTACCCGGCACCCCCGACAGAACCGGGTCACATCCTGACTCAGGGCTGCAGGATCGCCTGCCCGACGCTCTCGTCCAGGATCAGGTCCGTGACGAGCCCGGACGCCAGCGCACCCCGCAACGACGCGGCCTTCGACCGGCCCGCGACGACGCAGACCCGACGCGGAGCGCGCTTGATGGTGTCGAGGTCCGGCCCGCCGGCGCGCGCGTTCACGCCGATGTCCCGCCACGACCCGTCGGCCCGGTAGAACACGGTCGAGACGTCCCCGACGACCTGGGCCTTCGTGAGCTCCTCGCGGTCCGCGGGGTCGAGGTAGCCGCCGGAGTACACGTGCGACGGCACCGGGGCCTGCGGGGCGCCCACACCGAACACGACCAGGTCCATCCGCTCGTGCAGGTCGAGCACGCGGCGGATCGACCGCTCGCGGAACAGCGCCTCCTTCGTGGCCGGGTCGTCGAAGAACGCGGGCACCGGGAACTGCTGCACGAACGCGCCGTAGGCCTCGCCGAACCGCCGCAGGATTTCCGAGGCGTAGACGATGCCCGTGGTCCGGGTGTTCGCGGCGCCGTTGATCTGCACGATGGTCGACCCGTGCGTGGTCTTCGGCACGAGGTACCGGCTGACCGCGCTCACCGTCGAGCCCCACGAGATCCCGATCACCATGTTCGACTCGACGTACTGCGTCAGGATCCGGGCGGCGGACAGGGCGACCCGTTCCAGCCGGTCGACGTCGCTCGTGTGGTCCGGCACCGGGACGACGTGCGCGTGCACGCCGAACCGCGAGCGGATGCTGCGGCTCAGCGCGGCCGCCTGGTCCAGGGGTGAGCGGATCTGGATGTCGACGAGACCGGTGTCCCTGGCGTACTTCAACAGGCGCGACACCGAGGACCGCGAGGTCGCGAGTTCGTCCGCGATGGCGTCCATCGTCAGGTCCTGCAGGTAGTACAGGTGGGCGGCGCGCAGCGCCTGCTGCGTGCGCATGGGCTGAGCCGCATCGCTCATGGTGCTCCGATCTGTCGAACGCAACCATGCACGGACGTGCAGGGCCTCTGCAACCCCTGTCGTGCCTCCCGGCCCCCGGATCGGAGCGCACGACACGTGTGCTGCACGTTCGTGCACGCAAGTTGCCCGACCTCCCAAACCGGCGCACGATCGATCCTGACCACGAGAACCGACGAAGGAAGCGACGAACCATGTCGAAGAAGACACAGCCCCGGAACACGGTGACCGCCCTCACCGAGCGCCCGAACGCGCAGGTCCTCGTCGTCGGCGGCGGCATCAACGGCATCGCCACGTTCCGCGACCTCGCGCTGCAGGGCGTCGACGTCGCCCTGGTCGAGCGCGGCGACTACGCCTCCGGTGCGTCCGCCGCGTCGAGCCACATGATCCACGGCGGCATCCGCTACCTCGAGAACGGCGAGTTCCGCCTGGTGCGCGAGAGCGTCCAGGAGCGCAACGGGCTCATCCGCATCGCCCCGCACTACGTCAAGCCACTGCAGACCACGATGCCGATCTTCTCGACGTTCTCCGGCATCATGAACGCCCCGCTGCGCATGCTGACGCACAAGCAGCGCTCCACCAAGGAGCGCGGCGCGATGCTCATCAAGATCGGCATGACGATCTACGACTCCTTCTCGCGCGACGGCGGCTCCGTCCCGAAGCACGTCTTCCGCACCAAGAAGGCCGCGCTCGAGGACATGCCCGCCCTCAACAAGGACCTGAAGTACACGGGCACCTACTACGACGCGAGCGTGCACGAGCCCGAGCGCCTGGCCCTCGACGTCCTCAAGGACGGCATCGCCGCAGGCACCGGGACCGGCTCCGCCGCGACCGCCCGCGCGACGAACTACGTCGAGGCAGCCGGCACCCGCGACGGCGGCGTGCTGCTGCGCGACCGCGAGACCGACGAGGAGTTCGTGTTCACCGCCGAGGTCGTCATCAACGCGTCCGGCCCCTGGACCGACCTGACGAACGAGGCGTTCGGCGGCGAGACGAAGTTCATGGGCGGCACGAAGGGCTCCCACATCGTCGTCCAGAACGACGAGCTGCTCGAGGCCACCAAGGGCCGCGAGCTGTTCTTCGAGAACGACGACGGACGCATCGTCCTCATCTACCCGCTCAAGGGCCGGGTCCTCATCGGCACGACCGACATCGACGCCGACCCCTCGAAGCCGGTCACGACCACCGACGAGGAAATCGACTACTTCTTCGGGCTCGTGAAGCACGTGTTCCCGCAGATCGACGTCACCCGCGACCACATCGTCTACAGCTACTCCGGCATCCGTCCGCTCCCCCGCCACGAGGACACCGCCCCCGGCTTCGTCTCGCGTGACTACCGGATCGTGGACACCCAGATCGCCGGGCTGCCGAAGTCGACCGTGCTGTCGCTCGTCGGCGGCAAGTGGACGACGTTCCGTGCCCTCGCCGCGCACCTGTCGACCGAGGCCACCACGAAGCTCGGCATGCCCCGCAAGGTCGACACGACCGGCATGGCGATCGGCGGTGGCAAGGAGTTCCCCACCACCGACGCGCAGCGCGCCCTGTGGATCACCTCGCACCGTGACGGTCTGGACGAGTCCCTGGTCGAAGGCCTGCTGGAGCGCTACGGCACCCGTGCCGCCGAGGTCGTGGACGTCCTGACCGACGGCCCCGTCGAGGCGCTCGAGTCCGACCCGTCACTCACCCGCGCCGAGGTCGCGTACTTCGCCGAGCACGAGCAGGCCGTCCACCTGGTCGACGTGGTGCTGCGCCGCACGAACCTGGCGTTCGTCGGCGGTGTCACGATCGACCTGCTCGACGAGCTGGCCGACGTGCTCGCCGGGGCGCTCGACTGGACGCCCGAGGAGCGCGCGGACGAGGTCCAGCGCACGCTCGACGTGCTGCGCGAGGCGCACCGTGTGATCGTGCCGCTGACGTCCGCAACGGCACAGGCGTCGGCATCGCAGCTCGCGTAGTCGACGCGACCACCTACGGACGGGAGGCCCGGTACCAGCTGGTACCGGGCCTCCCGTCCGTCATGGGGTTGCGTTCTCGTGCGTCAGTAGCGCTCGCCGGTCGGGTCCAGCGCGGTGCGGTCGATGAGCTGGTCACCACCGATCGGCTCGCCCTCCCAGTCGACCAGGTGCCAGCCGTCGGCGAAGGACCCCTCGAGCTCGACGATGCCGGTGTTCTCCAGGTGGCGCTTGGTGCCGAAGTGGTCCGGGGTGTTGTCGGCGGCCGCGCTCGCCCAGGTACGGATCGCCGCACCGTGACTCACCGCCGCCGCCACGCCGACGCCGGTGGCCTCGATCTGCCGCACGGCGTCGTCGTACCGCTCGAAGAACTCGAGCCCGCTCTCCGCCCCCGGCATCCGGGTCGTGCGGTCCCCGCCGGACCAGCCGTGCACCGTCGAGATGTACAGCTGCACGGACACCTTGTCGCTCTTGCCCTGGGTGTCCCCGGCCTCGATCTCACGCAGACCGGGCAGCACGACGGGCTCGAGCCCGAGCGACGCCGCCAGGGGTGCCGCGGTGATCTGCGTCCGGACCATGGTGGAGGCGAAGAGCCGCTCGATCCCCCGGTCGGCCAGGGCTGCCGGCAGGGCATCCGCCTGCTGCTGGCCGAGCTCGGTCAGGCCGGGTCCGGGCACCACGGCGTCGAGGACACCGTTCACGTTCGCGGGGGTCTGGCCGTGGCGGATGAGCAGCAGTCGCATGGATCCACCCTACGGACCACCGCCGACGTCAGCCCTGGCGGGTGTTCCAGCGGGGGTTCTGCTTGTTGATGACGTAGACCCGGCCGCGGCGACGGACGACCTGCGAGCCCGGGATCTTCTTCAGTGCCTTGAGCGAGTTGCGGACCTTCATGGTTCTCCTCCGTCGGCGCTCTCTTGTTGAGAACGGTTTTCAGGTAGGGTACCCGACATGCGTGCTGCTGCCATCACCCTCGTCACCGCCCTCCACGAGGCCGACGCCGACCGCGTCGCCGCCCGGATCACCACCGGGCACCGGATGCACGTGGACGGGAGCGCGTTCGCAGCGGCCCGCGCGGTCGCCGAGCGGGCTGACCACCTCGACCGCGCCTGCGGCCCCGACGCCGACCACGGCCTCGTCGTCACGCTGCAGCCCGGCTCCGACGCCCGCGCCGTGGGCATGATGCTCGCGAACGCCGCCCGGAGCGAGACCGGCGACGACCGGGTGCTCCGACACGTGGTCGGGGTGCTGCGCGCCGACGACGTCGCCCACCTGCTGTGGTCGGACGTCGACGACGCGTTCGTGGCCGCCGACCGGGTGGCGTCCCTCGTCGAGTACGCGACCGTCATCGCGCTCGACCGTCTCGCGCCACTGTCCCTGCGCCGCCGTCGCGCACTGGTCGCACTGCTGCACCGGCTCGCACCACAGGCCGTGATCGTGGCGCTGCCCGCACTCCGGACCGCGCGCGACCTGCCCGCGTCGAACGGCGGGGCCGCTCGGGTCCTGGCCTCGGGTGCCGGGTGGATGCGCGCCCTGTCGAGCGGAGCCGACACCGGCCGGGACGCCCGCGACGACTTGGTCGCGATGCGCTACCGGGAGCCGCTGCCGTTCCACCCCGGGCGACTGGCCACCGTGATCGAGCGAGACCTGGCCGCCGGGGCCTCGGGCCGGGTGCTCCGCTCGAAGGGGTTCTTCCGGCTGGCGTCACGCCCGGACCACGTCGGCTCGTGGTCGAGCTTCGGGGCGATGCTCGCGCTCGACCCCACCGCGAACCCGTCGTGGGACGCCGACGCCCCGATCGGGCAGGCGCTGTGGCTCGTCGGCGAGCGGCTCGACGTGCGGGCGATCGAACGTGCCCTCGACGGGGCGCTGCTCACGCCGCCGGAGCTGCTGGCCGGGCCGGACCTGTGGCGCGGGTGGGCGGACCCGTTCCCCGTGTGGCCGGCGGTGGACCCGGCGTCGGAGCACCGGCACGAGTGAGGCGGGTGCGTGCGGGTGCGTGCGCATCTTCCGACAGAACACGAGTCGATCGACGCGTGGATCGTCGCAGCATGCACACGCATCCCGTGCGTGCGCATCTTCCGACAGAACACGAGTCGATCGACGCGTGGATCGTCGCACCATGCGCACGCACAGACGGGAGGCGCGGTGCAGGTCGGACCTGCACCGCGCCTCCCGCCCGTGGTCGCGTCGCGAGCGCCCCCGGCGTCAGCGCGCCGGCACGGCCTCGGCCTCGGCGGCGTCGCCCGCGGCCCGGGCGGCAGCGTCCTGCGCGGCGAACGGCAGGTCCCCCAGGTCCAGGTTCGGGTTCGTGTCCTGCGTGAGCACGAGCTCCTTCGCCTCGGCCTCGGTCTCCACCGCCGGCATCGAACCCGGCAGCGGACGGCGCGAGGACTCCTTCATGCAGAAGACGCCGATCGCACCGACCACGCTCATCGCCATCAAGAAGTACGCCGGGGCGAGCTCGTCCCCGGTCACGGTCAGCAGCGCCTGCACGATCAGAGGCGTGGTCCCACCGAAGACCGCGATGGCGATGTTGTAGGCGAAGCCCATGCCGCCGTACCGCGTCGAGGTCGGGAACAGCGCCGGCAGCGACGCCGCCTGGTTCGACACCCACAGCGCGGTCATCAGTGCGAGCAGCCCGAGTCCGGCCAGCGTGGACCACTGCGCACCGTGCCCGATCAGCATGAACGCCGGCAGGACGAGCACCACGGTCGTCGCGGCACCGATCCACATCACGACGCGTCGACCGAGCTTGTCGGACAGCTTGCCGGTGAGCGGGAGCATGACCGCCAGCAGCAGGAGCACCGGGATCGTCAGCAGTGTGCCGTCGAGCGGCGAGTACCCGAGCGAGTCGGTCAGGTAGGTCGGCATGTACGAGGTCAGGGCGTACCCGACGGTGTTCGACGCCGCGACGAGCATGATCGCGATGACGATCGGCCGCCAGTGGTCCCGGATCATCACGAGCACGTTCGCGGGACGCTCTCCGTCGAAGGACGCGCGGGTCTCGGACGCGGCCTCCTGCGCGGCCTGGGTCGCCTGGAACACCGGCGACTCCTCGATGCGCAGACGGAACCAGATCGCGACGACGCCGATCACACCGGCCGCCAGGAACGGGAAGCGCCAGCCGTAGGCGACCATCGCGTCCTCGCCGAGGGTGATCTGCAGCACCGAGACCACGGTCGCGCCGAGCGCGAAGCCCAGGTAGCTGCCGAAGTCCAGGATGCTCGCGAAGAACCCGCGGCGACGGTCCGGGGCGTACTCGGTCACGAAGGTCGTCGCACCGGCGTACTCACCGCCGGTGGAGAACCCCTGCGCCAGCTTCAGCACGACCAGCACGATCGGTGCGAACACCCCGATCGTCGCGTAGGCGGGCAGCGCTCCGATGAGGAACGTCGACGCCGCCATCATGATGAGCGTCGTCGCGAGCACCTTCTGGCGCCCGATGCGGTCGCCGAGACGGCCGAAGACGATGCCGCCGAGCGGACGGGCGATGTACGTCGCAGCGAAGACACCGAGGCTGAACAGGATCTGCACGGCGGGCTCGGCGGTCGGCAGGAAGACCTTCCCCATCGTGACCGCCAGGTAGCCGTAGACGCCGACGTCGTACCACTCCATCGTGTTGCCGACGACCATGCCGCTCACCGCGCGGCGCATCATGCTCTTGTCGACCACGGTGACGTCGCTCTCGCGCAGACGTCGGTGCGGCCGGGTCGGGGTATGGCTGGGATCGGAGCCCATGTCTCTCCTCGAGGATCGTGACGAGCCGGCAGGGACCGGCTCGGGCCGGTGGAGACCGGCTCAGGAACAGCGAGCGACGTTACCGAGCGACCGAAATGTCATTGGCCGGTGATTCCCAGGCAGCGGCGTGTCACCCGAACGGGGGGAGCGCTCGATCCGCATGCGTCGGCGGATCCGCCAGGCTGAGTAACGAGGACATAACATCGGCGCATGGCGATCGAACCCGAGACGAAGAGCTGGACCTGGGTCATCGAGGGCACCTGCCCCGAGTGCGGCTACGACGGCACCACGGTGTCGATCCGCGACGTGCCGGGGATCATCGACGCGAACACGACCGCGTGGCCGACCGAACTCGGCCGGGATGACGTGCGCGAGCGTCCCGACGACCACACCTGGTCGGCACTCGAGTACGGCGCCCACGTGCGCGACGTGCACCGGAAGATGACCGAGCGGCTCGCCCTGATGCTCACAGAGGACGCCCCGACGTTCCCGAACTGGGACCAGGACGCCACCGCGGTCCAGGACCGGTACGGCGAGCAGGACCCGGCCGTCGTCGTCCGGGAGCTCGGCGAGGCCGCACACCGGGCAGCGCGGGCGTTCGACGAGGTCCGTGACGACCAGCTCGAGCGCACCGGACTGCGGTCGGACGGCAGCGCCTTCACCGTCGCGAGCCTCGCGACGTACTACGCGCACGACCCCGTCCACCACCTGTGGGACGTGCGGCGCACGCACTAGGTTCGGGCGTACCTGCCCGAATCGGGCGTACCTGCCGGAATCGGGCGTACCTGCCACGAAGAAACGACCAGGTATGCCCGAAAGCGCCTTCCATCGCGCCCGTTCTGGGAAGGAGCGCGCACCTGCCAGGCGTCGAGCAGACCGCTCAGGCGAGCGCGTCGAGCAGGGCGCGGGCCGTCGCGGCGTCCGACACCAGCTCGTTGACGAGCCCTCCGCGCACGGCGCCGACGATGCTGCCGACCTTGGCGCTGCCGACGGCGACGCCGACGGCGTGCGGCACACCGGACAGGACCTCGCGTGAGGTCCGGACCATCCGGTCGCTGCCGGGGAACTCGATGGGCGAACCGTCCGCGGCGTAGAAGTTGAGGCAGACGTCACCGGCGGCCTGGTCGAACGCGGCGTCCTCGACGGGGACGCCCCGCGCCAGGGCGTCGCGCGTCGGGGTCGGCGCCCCGATGCCGAGGATCGCGCCCTTCGCCCGGCCCCAGAGCCCGACGACGTGCTGGAAGGCCGGGTCCTCGTCGAGCGAGGAGCGCATCGCGGGCGACGGAAGCGCCTGCGCGAACAGGAAGGCGGGGATCGCTCCGGAGTGCTCCGCGGCGGTCCGGGTGATCTCGTTCGTCTGGAACCACGGCATCGGGTCGGCTTGCCCGCCCACCGTCGGGACGAGCTGCACGCCGGGCAGGCTCGGCATGCCGGCGTGTGCGACGTCGTACACCGTGCGGCCCGACGACATCAGGACGGCGTCGCCGGGGACGAGTCCCATGCCCTCGACCGCTGCGGCCAGGGGCGCGGCGAGGTCGGCGCCGAGCGTGGCGGTGTGCGTGACGGCGGCCAGGTGCACCGCTCGGATGCCGAGCACGACCTGCAGCCGTTCGGCGAGCGCGACGGTCTCGTCCTGGAACGGGTCGACGACCTCGATGCGGACGAGTCCGGCCTTGCGCGCCTCGGCCACGAGCCGCGACACCGTCGGACGCGAGACACCGAGGCGCGAGGCGATCTCGACCTGGGTGGCGTCCTCGAGGTAGTACATCCGCGCCGCCTGGTACACGGTGTCAAGCGGGAACCGGGTCCGGGCACCCTCGGCGGCAGGGTTCTCGGCGGACATGCGCCGATCGTATCCCCGGCACACCTCAGCGGATCGTGAACCCGCCGTCCACCCGGAGGTCGGCGCCGTTCACCATCGCGCTCGACTCCCCCGCCAGGAACAGCACCGCGGCGGCGATCTCGTCGGGGGTGGCGAAGCGGCCGGTGGGGATCTCGTCCTGGTGCCGGATGCCGTTCTCGTTCGCCCACGCGGCACGGCCGAGGTCGGTGAGCACGACGGTCGGCGACACGGTGTTGACGGTGACGCCGCGACCGCCCCACTCGAGCGCGAGCACACGGGTGAGTCCGATGACGCCCGCCTTCGAGGCGCAGTAGGCGGCGTGCCCGTCGATGCCGACGTGCGCGGCCTGCGAAGCGATGTTCACCACGCGCCCGTACCCGGCGGCGAGCATGTGCCGGCCGACGGCCTGGGCGACGCGGAAGGTGCCGGTCAGGTTGACGTCGATCGTCCTCGACCAGGTCTCGGCGGACAGTTCGTCCGCCGGAGCGAGTGCGGCGATCCCGGCGCAGTTGACGAGCACGTCGACGCGACCGAAGTGCGCGACGACGTCGGCGACGGTGCGCGCCACGGATGTCTCGTCCGTCACGTCGCAGCCGAACCCGGCATGGAGGCCCGCGGCCGGCAGGTCGGCCGCCGCCGTCGTGGCGCCGTCGGCACGGACGTCGACGATCGCGACCCGCGCACCCCGTGCGGCGAGTGCCCGGGCGATGGCGTTCCCGATGCCGGAGGCGCCGCCGGTCACCACTGCGGTGCGGCCGGTGAAGTCGTTCGTCAGGTCGACGGTGTCCGGGCCCGGGCGCAGGGCTGCGGCGAAGTCGGGGGTGGTGCTGGTCGTCATGTTCGCTCCTTTGCGTCGGGTCGAACCTAGCAGAAATTGTGTTCTGGACAAACGTTCTGCGAGGTGTACAGTCGTCGCCGAAGCCATCCAACGAAGGAGCAGCGCATGTCGACGACGACCGAGAACGCGGCCACGACCGCCACCACGACCATCCCCACGACGATGCGAGCCGTCGTCGTCCACGGCCCGGGCGACTACCGGCTCGAGGAACGCCCCGTGCCGACGCCCGGCCCCGGCGAACTCCTGCTCCGGACCGACGCCGTCGGCATCTGCGCGAGCGACCTGAAGTGCTACCACGGCGCCGCGAAGTTCTGGGGTGACGAGAACCGCGCCGCCTGGGCCGAGACGGACCGCATCCCCGGGCACGAGTTCGTCGGCACGATCGTCTCCGGCGACGACGACACCCTGGCGAAGCGGAAGGTCTCACTCGGCGACCGCATCGCGTGCGAGCAGATCGTGCCGTGCTGGGAGTGCCGGTACTGCCTCGAAGGCGCGTACTGGATGTGCAACGTCCACGACATGTTCGGCTTCAAGGGCTACGACGGCGCGATGGCCGAGTACGTGCTCGTCCCCGCCAAGGCCCTGACCCACCCGGTGTCGAGCGCCCTGCCCGGTCAGGTCGCCGCGTTCGCCGAGCCGCTGTCCTGCGCGTTCCACGCCGTCGAGCGGGGCGACATCAAGTTCGGCGACACGGTCGTGATCGCCGGCGCCGGACCGATCGGCCTCTCCGCGATCGCTGGTGCTCGACAGAAGAACCCGCTCCGGATCATCGCCCTCGACGTGGTCGAGGCGAAGCTCGAGCTGGCCCGCAAGGTCGGCGCGGACCTGACGATCAACATCGCCGAGGACGACGCCGTCGCCCGGGTCAAGGAACTGACCGACGGCTACGGCGCCGACGTCTACATCGAGGCGACCGGCCACCCGTCCGCGGTCCCGCAGGGCCTCAACCTGCTGCGCAAACTCGGCACCTTCGTCGAGTACTCGGTGTTCAAGGACGCCGTCTCCGTCGACTGGTCGATCATCTCGGACGACAAGGAGCTCGACGTCCGGGGCGCCCACCTCGGCCCGCACACCTGGCCGGCGGCGATCAAGCTGCTCGAGGCCGAGACCCTGCCGATGTCGGAGATCTGCACGCACCAGTTCCCGCTCGAGCGGTTCCAAGAGGCCCTCGACCTGGTCGGCGACTCCGCCGGCGCGAGCGTCAAGGTCTCGATCCTCCCGTCCCTGCAGGCCTGAGCCCGCCGACCCCTGGAGTCAGCAAGCATGTCAACGACGACACAGCGCGCCACCGGTGCGCCCACGACCCCTCGCGCCGAGGGCCGCCTCGACCGGATGGGGATCCCCCGCCCGCTCGCCCTCGGGTTCGTCGCCGTCCTGGTCTTCATGACCGGGAACGGCGTCGAGTCGAACTTCATCACCCCGCACATGGTCGCGGTCCTCGGCAGTCCCGAGGCCACCGTCGCGACGATCGTGACCTTCTACAGCCTCGCCGCCCTGATCGGCAGCTACGTCTCCGGCGCCCTCTCCGACCTGATCGGGCCGCGCCGGGTGATGATCCTCGGGTTCGCCGTCTGGGTCGTCTTCGAGGTGCTCTTCCTGCTCGCGCTGAACATCGGCAGCGTGCCGTTCGCGGCCGTCGCCTACGCCGTCCGGGGCTTCGGCTACCCGCTCTTCGCCTTCGCGTTCCTGGTCTGGGTGAACATCACCACCCCGGTCGAGCGGAACGGTTCGGCGGTCGGCTGGTTCTACGTCGCCTTCACGGGTGGCCTGCCGACGCTCGGTTCCCTCTTCGCGATCGGCGCCATCCCGGTGTTCGGCGGCGGCACGATCGGTGAGACCGGCGCGATGGTCGCCTCGATCGGCCTCGTCGTGATCGGCTTCCTCATCATGCTGTTCGGCGTGCGGCTGCCGAACGGGTTCTCCCGCATCGCCCCGGCCGGAGAGAGCGCCTGGCAGGTGCTGACGAGCGGCATCCGTCTGACCGTCACCCGGCCGAAGATCCTGATGGGCTTCCTGGTCCGCCTGATCAACACCGCGCCCGAGTTCGGCATGTTCGTCGTCCTGCCCGCCGTGATCGCGAACGAGCGCGGGTGGGGCCAGAGCCGCTGGCTGCTCATGACCGTGTGCGTCTACGCGACGAACATCCTGGTGAACGCGCTGTTCGGCTGGGTCGGCGACAAGATCGGCTGGCAGCGCACCGTCAAGTGGTTCGGCATCGTCGGGTCCGCCCTCGGCCTCATCGCCTGGTGGTACGTCCCGCAGCTCGTCCCCGCTGGCTCGGACTGGGGCTACGTGCTCTCCGTCGTCGCCGGTTGCGTGTTCGGTTGCCTGCTCGCCGGCTTCGTGCCGATGGGCGCGATCATGCCGGCGCTCGCCCCTGAGCACAAGGGCGCCGCGATGGCGATGTACACGACGGCGGCCGGTGGCGCGGCGTTCCTCGGCACCGGTGTGGTCGCCGCGGTCTTCGCGCTCGGCGGTGGCGGTCAGGCCGCGACCTGGACGTTCGTCGGTCTGTACGCCTGCGCGTTCGTGATGATCCACTTCCTCAAGGTGCCGCAGGGCACCCGCACCTCCCACTGAAGGACTCCAGCATGACCACGATCCACGACGCCCCCGACGAGTTCGCCGAGGACCAGCTCGCCGGCTGGCTCGCGCTCTACGCCGACCGCGTCCGCGGCGTCCACGGCGGCGTCGTCACCCTGCCCACCGAGGGCGCGGACCCCCAGGTCGCGGTGGTCGTCGGCGGCGGTTCCGGCCATTACCCCGCGTTCTGCGGGATCGTCGGCCCGGGGTTCGCCACCGGCGCCGTCGTCGGCAACGTCTTCACCTCGCCGTCCACCGCGCAGGTGTACTCGGTCGCCAAGGCGGCCGACCAGGGGAAGGGCGTCGTGCTGTCGTTCGGCAACTACGCCGGTGACACGATGAACTTCGGGCTCGCCGCCGAGCGGCTGCGCGCCGAGGGCATCGACACCCGGATCGTCGTGGTCACGGACGACATCGCGAGCGCCGACGAGGAGTCGAAGCGCCGTGGCATCGCCGGGGACTTCTCGGTCTTCAAGGCGATGGGTGCCGCGGCTGCCGCGGGCGCGGACCTCGACGAGGTCGAGCGCCTCGGCAACGCATCGAACGCCGCCACCCGCACGATCGGTGTCGCGTTCTCCGGGTGCACCATGCCCGGCGCCACCGAGCCGCTCTTCACCGTGCCCGACGGCCACCTCGGACTCGGGCTCGGCATCCACGGCGAGCCCGGCATCGAGGACGTCCCACTGCTCCGCGCCACCGACCTCGCGGGGCTGCTCGTCGAACGGCTGCTCGCCGACCGACCGGCGAACGCGGGTACCCGGGTCGCCCCGATCCTGAACGGCCTCGGCGACACGAAGTACGAGGAACTGTTCCTGCTCTGGGGACGCGTCCTCCCGCTGCTGCAGGACGCCGGCCTCGAGATCGTCGAACCCGAGGTCGGTGAACTCGTCACGAGCCTCGACATGAGCGGCTGCTCGCTGACCCTGCAGTGGCTCGACGACGAGCTCGATCCCCTGTGGCGCGCCGACACCTACACGCCCGCGTACCGCAAGGCGGCCGCGCCGATCGCAGCGTTGCTGCCGGCCGACGCCGTGGACGACGCCGAGGACGAGGCGACGGCCGTGCCGGACGCGAGTGATGCCTCCCGGCAGGCCGCGCACACGGCACGCGACGCGATCGAGGCGATCGACGCGCTCCTGCGGGAGCACGAGCAGGAGCTCGGCCGCATCGACGCGGTCGCCGGCGACGGCGACCACGGACGCGGCATGGTCAAGGGGATCGGCGCGGCTCGGAAGGCGGTCGACCGGGTCGGCCAGGAGGCAGGGGTCGCCTTCGTCCTCGGACGCGCCGGTGACGCGTGGGCCGAGTTCGCGGGCGGCACCTCGGGAGTCCTGTGGGGTGCGGCACTCGAGGCCTTCGGACGGTCGCTGCGCGACGACCGCTCCGCGTACGAGGCGTCCGACGTCGTCGAGGCCGCGCAGGCCTTCGCCGACTCGATCGTCCACCTGGGCGGGGCGTCCCGTGGAGACAAGACGCTGCTCGACGCACTGCTGCCGTTCGTGGATGCACTGCGGACCTCGGTGTCGGCTGGCTCCTCGCTCACCGACGCGTGGCAGGCTGCAGCGGAAGTCGCTCGTGACGAGGCCGACAAGACAGCCGACCTCACGCCGAAGGTCGGGCGTGCCCGGCCGCTGGCGGAGAAGAGCCTGGGGACACCCGACGCGGGTGCCACCTCGATGGGGATGATCCTCACGCGGGTCGGCGAGGTCCTCGCTGCCCGTGCGAACGAACTGGAAGGAACACACGCATGACGTACCGTCTCGTGATCGGCTCGGACGATGCCGGGTTCGACTACAAGGAGATCATCAAGCAGGACCTGCAGGCCGACTCGCGGGTGGTGTCGGTCGTCGACGTCGGCGTGGACGCGGACGGGCACACCGCCTACCCACACGTGGCCGTCGACGCGGCACGACTCGTGGCGAACGGTGAGGCCGACCGCGCGATCCTGATCTGCGGCACCGGACTCGGCGTCGCGATCGCGGCGAACAAGGTCCCGGGCATCCGGGCCGTCACGGCGCACGACTCGTTCAGCGTCGAGCGTTCGGTCCTGTCGAACGACGCCCAGGTCCTCTGCATGGGCCAGCGGGTCGTCGGCGTCGAGGTCGCCCGCCGGATGGCGAAGGAGTGGTTGGGCTACGAGTTCGACCGAACGAGCGCGAGCGCCTCGAAGGTCCAGGCCATCTGCGATTACGACGGCAGCGCGCCGGCCGGCGTCGACGCCCAGGCGTAGGCGCGGCGGCACTCCCGCGGAACCAGGTTCCGGACACAGCACCGTGCATCTGCGCGGTGCTGTGTCCGTTGCGCGGTGTCGAACGGTCAGCTGCGCGCGGCCAAGCGGTGCACGACGGCCTTCGTCGCCTCGTAGAGCTCGCGGTAGTCGCGGTACCCGGGCTCGTAGGCGGCCGTCGCAACGGGGTCGGGCTCGATGACGGTGGCCGGCGGGTTCCACTGCCGGATGTCGACGTCGGCCACGAGCGCTGCCGCCAAGAACGCCGACCCGTACGACGCCCCCACGGTCACCGACGGCACCGTCTGCCGCAGCCCGGTCACGTCGCTCACGATCGTCGGCCAGAGCCGTCCGAGCAACCCGCCGCCGGCCCCGACGAGCTCGCGGACCTCGACCCCGGCCGCACGCAGCACCTCGATGTTGTGCCGGACCGCGTAGGCCGTCGCCTCGAGCGTCGCCCGGTAGATGTCCCCACGCGTGTGCCGCACCGTCAGCCCAGCGATCACCCCGCGCGCGTCCGGATCGGCGATGGGCGTCCGCTCACCCGCGAAGTACGGCAGCATCAGCAGCCCGTTCGCGCCGATCCCGGCGCACCGTGCCTCTTCGAGCATCGTCGGCCACTCGCCGTCGACCAGCCGACGCAGCCAGTCGGTGATCGCCCCGGAGGTCGCCATCCCACCCGACACGCTCGGCTGCCCCGGGTGCGTCCCGACCGTCGTCCACATGCCCGGCACCGGCGTCGGCTCGGCGGTCGGCGCGATCATGAACATCGTGGTGCCGTACTGCAGGAACATCCGGCCCGGCACCGACTCGCCGACGCTCACGCCCTCCGCCCAGGCGTCGATGGTGCCGGCCGTCACGGGGATACCGACCGGGAGGCCCGTGGCCGCGGCCGCCTCGCGCGTCACCACGCCCGCCTGGTCGCCGGACCACAGCAGCCGCGGCAGGGGCAGGCCGGGCGCAAGCCGGTCGCACCACTCGGTGATCCAGGTGTTCTCGTGGACGTCGTAGAACGGGGTGGTCTGGCTGGCCGAGTGGTGGTCGAGGACGTACTCCCCCGTCAGCAGCTCCACCACGCGTGACGCCGGCATCGTGAACCGGACCGCCCGCTCCCAGACGTCGGGCTCGTGCCGGGCGACCCACGCGAGCTTCGCCCCGGCGGCCTGGGTGCTCAGCGCAGAGCCGCACCGGGCGCGGATCGTGTCCTCGCCCCCGAGCTCGGCCGTGACCTCGTCGAGCAGGTCGGCCGTCCGGGTGTCGATGCCGTACAGGACCGCCGGGCGCAGCGGATCCCCTGCATCGTCGGTCAGCAGGACGCAGGGGCCGATGCCGCTCACGCCCACGGCTTGCACGTCGGCATCGGGGACGAGCGCGAGGAGCTCGTGCGTCAACGTCGTGAATTCGTCCCACCACACGGCCGCGTCCATCTCGACCAGGCCCTGGGCAGGACGGTCGACGTCGTGCCGACGGCTCACCTCGGCGATCACGGTGCCGTCGAACCGGGCCAGCAGCGCCTTCGTGCTCGACGTCCCGATGTCCAGACCGAGCACCGCCCGCATGCCGCCTCCTTCGCCGCCACACGACCGCCGTCGGTCGCGCCCCGAGTCTACGAACGATCGCGATCCGTCGACGCCCAGCGTCCTGTCGGGGGCCGGACGTACCGTACTCACGACTCCGATGCTCCACGAGGGGAACCCGATGAAGAAGTCAGCCTGGCTGCCAGCAGTCATCGCGCCGGTGGTCGTCGCCGGCGCCGTCGCCGCCCCGATGATCGCGAACGCGGCGAACGACCCGATCGCGGGGACGAACCCGACCGCGGCCGACGTCATCGCCAGCATCGCGAAGTCCTCGGACGCGCAGTACTCCGGCAAGCTCTCGCAGTCGAGCGACCTCGGACTCCCCGAACTGCCGACCGGTTCCGGCGGCTCCTCGCTCGAGGGCGACGCCTCGGACGTGCTCGGGCTGCTCACCTCGTCGCACACTGCCCGCGTGTACGTCGACGGCGCCGACAAGCAGCGCGTGCAGTTGACGGAGCAGCTCGCCGAGCAGGACGTGGTCCGCAACGGGTCCGAGGTCTGGACCTGGGACTCGAAGGAGCGCACGGCCACGCACGTGACCCTGCCCTCCGACACCGCGAAGGACCTGCAGGACGGCACCACCACGCCGACCGACATCGCCGAGCAAGCCATCGACGCCATCACCCCCAGCACCACGGTCTCGAAGCCGACCGAGGTCAGCGTCGCGGGTCACGACGCCTGGCAGATCACGCTGACGCCGAAGTCCTCCGACACCCTGGTCGGCACCGTCCGACTGGCGGTCGACCAGCAGACCGGGCTCCCGCTGCGCGCGACGATCCAGGCCGCCGGGCAGGACGACCCCGCGGTGCAGGTCGGGTTCACGAGCCTCGACTACGGCGCCCCGGCCGCACGGCTCTTCGACTTCACTCCCCCGTCGAACGCGAAGGTCACCGAGAAGGACCTGTCCGACGCCGAGCACGGTGCGCACGCGAAGGGTGACCACGCCCGCACCGCGCACGACGGTGACGAGCCGACCTTGACGGGCGAAGGCTGGGGCACGATCGCCGAGCTCCCCGCCGGCACGGTGGACCAGTCGTCCCTCGGTGACGAGGCGTCGGGCCTGCTCGGCCAGCTCACGAAGGCCGTCGACGGCGGCCGTGCCGTCCAGACCTCGCTCGTGTCGGTCTACCTGACCGACGACGGCCGGGTCCTCGCCGGCGCCGTGCCGGTGTCGTCGCTGGTCGCCGCCGCGAAGTGAGCACACCGGAACCCGCGCACACGACGGAACCGGCCGCCGTGGACGCGACCCGTCCGACCACGGGCACCGACCTCGCGATCCGCACCACGGGCCTCCAGAAGGTCTTCCGCAAGCAGCGCGCCGTCGACGGCATCGACCTGTCGGTGCCGCGCGGCGCGGTGTTCGGGTTCCTCGGGCCGAACGGCTCCGGCAAGACGACGACGATCCGGATGCTGCTCGGGCTGTCGAGCGCGACCGGCGGCACGATCGAGGTGCTCGGCCAGTCGATGCCGAAGGCGCTCCACCAGGTGCTGCCGCACGTCGGTGCCCTGGTCGAGGGTCCGGCCTTCTACCCGTACCTGTCCGGGCGCGCGAACCTGCAGCGCTTCGACGCGGCCGACCCCACGTCGGACCCGCGCACCCGCAAGGCCCGCGTGGCCAGCGCCCTCGACCGTGTCGGCCTGACGCACGCGGCGGACAAGAAGGCGCACGCGTACTCGCTCGGCATGAAGCAGCGATTGGGCCTGGCGAACGCACTGCTCTCCCCGCGCGACCTGCTGGTGCTCGACGAACCGACGAACGGCCTCGACCCGCAGGGCACGCGCGAGGTCCGCAACCTCATCCGGTCCCTGGCGGACGACGGCACGACGGTGTTCGTGTCGAGCCACCTGCTCGCCGAGATCGAGCAGGTCTGCACCCACGCCGCGGTGATGCGCACCGGCAAGCTCGTGGCACAGGGCGAACTCGACGAGCTGCGGTCCGCCGGTGCACGCACCGTGACCGTCCGCACGCCCGACGTCGGGCAGGCCGGCAGCGTGCTGAGCCGGCTCGGACTCGTCCCCCGGCACGACGGCGGCGCGGACGTCCTGGTCGCCGACCTGCCGCACGAGCTGCTGCCCGAGACCATCACCGCCGAACTCGTCCGCGCCGACGTCCGCGTCCGTGGGCTGACGGTCGGCGGCGGCACGCTCGAGGACCTGTTCGTCGCGCTCACCGGAGAGGGCTTCGATGTCGCTGCCTGACACTGCCCGTGCACTGCCCGACGCCGAGGCCGATGCCGAGGCCCCGCGCCGCCAGCGTCCCTTCGCCCTGCTCGGCTCCGAACTCGCGCTGGTGTTCCGCCGCCGCCGCACGTGGGCGATGCTCGGGGCCCTCGCGCTCGTCCCCGTCCTGATCGCGGTCGCCGTGAAGCTGACGACCGACGGCGACGACGGCGGTCCGGCGTTCCTCGGCGACATCACCAACAACGGCCTGTTCGTGGCGTTCACTGCGTTGACGGTGTCGATCCCGCTGTTCCTGCCGCTCACTGTCGGCGTGGTCGCGGGCGACACCGTCGCGGGCGAGGCCAGCCACGGCACCATCCGCTACCTGCTCGTCGCACCGACCGGCCGGGTGCGGTTCATCCTGGTCAAGTTCGCCGGCGCGGTCGCGTTCTGCCTGGCAGCGACGCTGCTCGTGGTGCTCGTCGGTGCGGCGATCGGTGCCGTGCTGTTCCCGATCGGTCCGGTCACCCTGCTGTCCGGCACCCAGGTCGGCGGAGCGTCGTACGCCGGTCGGGCACTGCTCCTCGCCCTCTACGTGGCGATGTCGATGCTCGGACTCGTGGCGATCGGCATGTTCGCCTCGACACTGACGAACGTGCCGGTCGGGGCGATGGCCGCGACGGTGGTGTTGGCCGGGGCCTCCCAGGTCCTCGACCAGCTGCC
Organism: Curtobacterium sp. PhB190; assembly: GCF_004365385.1. Lineage (NCBI taxonomy): Bacteria > Bacillati > Actinomycetota > Actinomycetes > Micrococcales > Microbacteriaceae > Curtobacterium > Curtobacterium sp. PhB190. The sequence continues at coordinate 175,854 of NZ_SODN01000002.1, forward strand.
CCAGCTCGACTGGCTGCACCCGTACCTGTTCTCGCACCAGTGGCTGGGGTTCGGCGACCTGCTCCGCGACCCGATCTCGTTCGACTCGTTCGGTTCGAACGCACTGCTGCAGCTCGGCTACGTCGTCGTGTTCGGGGCGCTGGCGTACAGCCGGTTCGCCTCGAAGGACATCCTGAGCTGAGCCCGACCGCCGAGCCCGACCGCCGTCAGCTCGCCGGGCTCGCTGAGCCGCCCGCCATCGTCTCCGCCTCCGAGCCGCGCGCATCCGCGTAGCGGTCCCGCAGGTCGCGGGCCTTCTCGGAGCGGTACCAGTCGAGCCGTGCTCCGGTCTCGACCGTCTGCATCCCGATGACGACCTTGCCGCGTGACTTCATCTCGGCGAGGTCCTCGTACGCCTCGACGATGTACTCGAACGGGTAGAAGCCCGAGATGAGCACCTGGAAGCGACGTTCCTGCAGGGCCTTCGCCAGCAGGGTCAGGAGTTCCCGGGTCTCCTCGTCCTCTGCCGGGGCGCGCAGGAACCGCAGCTCGATGTCGCGGCGCTCGTCCGACGACACGAAGCGCTCGGACCCGACCCCGAGGCGTTCCGCCAGGAGTTCGGCATTGCTCTCCCCGTGGTTGTCGATGAAGGCGGTGATCGGCCGGCCGTCCGCGATCGCTCGGATGCGGTCTTCCTCGCCCTCGCCGTACACGACCGGCAGCGTGCCGATCTGCCGCAGGTAGTCGTGGTTGCGCGCACTGCCGAGGGTGATCACGGTCGCACCGGCGTCGTGCGCCAGCTGGCTCTCGATGTGGCCGACACCGCCCGCTGCAGCGGTGATGACGACGGTGTCGTCCGGTCCGAGGCGGAGCGATCGCACCACCGACACCGCCGTGCACCCGGCCAGGTACAGGCCACCGGCGACCTCCCACCCGACGTACTCGGGCTTCTTGATGACGGCACCACGCGGAACCGCGATCCAGTTCGCGTGCGATCCGCCCTGGGGCGCGTGCCCCATGACCTCGTCACCCACCCGAAGGTCCTTCACGCCGTCGCCCCGCGCCCGGACGATGCCGGCGAAGTCGACGCCCTGCCGTGCCGGGAACTCGAGCTCGATGTGGTCCCGGAGCTTCCCCTCGCGCAGGAAGCGCTCGATGTGGTTCAACCCGGCGGCGACGATCTCGACGACGATCTCGCCGGGGCCGGCCGTCGGCTTCTCCTGCGGGACGAGCTCGACCACGCTGAAGTCGCCGTACCGGTCGTACTGGACTGCCTTGCCGTTCCGCATGGGTGCTCCTTCGCTGGCGTGTGCCTCCGGCCTACTCGGTTTCCCCGCGTGCAGCCCGAGCAGGCGGGGTACCGGCCGTGGGCGGTACCGACGAGCGGACGGGAGGCCCGTGGCGGCGCCGCCACGGGCCTCCCGTCCGTCGGTCGCGCACGTCCAGGGCGCCCCGCGCGCTCGGTGCGCGTCGCGCGCTCACTGCACGCCGGCCGCTCGGTGCTTTCCGGCGGCCACTCAGTGCTTGCTGGCTGCCGCTCAGTGCTTGCCGGCGGCCGCGATGACGGACGCGACGGTCTCGGCGTCGAGGTGGAACGCGAGCGGGTCGGCGTCGGGGCGTGGGACGCGCAGCGGCGTCGACCAGACGGAGCCGTCCTCGGCGACGTCCACGACGAGGGCGCCGCTGTCGACGGAGGCCGATTCCTCGTCGTACGCGCCGGTGACGTCCGTGTCGTTCGCGACCCCGGGGGCGACGAGGACCGGGACCCCGGCCAGCGATCCGGCGAAGTGGTGGTGGTAGTGCCCGCCCAGGACCACGCGCACGTCGGAACCCCGGATCACGTCAGCGAGCGCCTCGGGGTTCTGCAGCCGGAGCGCCTCGTGCAGCTCGGTCGGGGCCGGCAGGGGCGGGTGGTGCAGGACGACGACCGTGCCGTGCGGGGCGTGGTCCCCGGCGAGCGCGGCGCGGAGTCGTTCGAGGCTGGCGTCACTCAGCTCGCCGTAGCCGGCACCCGGCACGCTCGTGTCGACCGTGACGATCCTCCGGCCGGCGACGAGGGACTGCCCCCACACCGGCACCGTCGGCGGGTGGTACTCCATCGTGTGCATGACGGGTCGGCCGCCCTCGCCGAGGACGTGGCCGTTGGACAGCACCTGGCGGAAGCCCTCGCGCAGGTCGTGGTTGCCCGGGACCGCGACGAGGGCGGCTCCGTGGCGTTCGGCCCATCCGCCGACCCGCTCGAGGACGGCGGCGTAGGACTCGGGGCTGCCGTCCTCGGACACGTCGCCCGAGATGACGACGAGGCCGATGCCGGGCACTCCGTCGACGTGGGCGAGCACGGCGTCCAGCGCTGCGGTGGTGTCGACGGCCCCCTGGTGCAGGGCGCCGTCGCCGGTCAGGTGGGTGTCGGAGAGGTGGAGGACGCGGAGGGTTCCTGCTGCGGGCGGCTGCATGGGGTCCACGGTAGCCACGGGGGCGATGGGTGGGCTGGGCGGGGTTGGGTCGGGGGCGCTTCGTGAGCGGGGGCGCTTCGTGAGCAGGAATGGTCGGGTCGGGTCGTCAGACTCGACCGTTTCTGCTCACGAAGTGACTCGTGCCGGGGCCGGCGACGTGCTGCGTGCCGTCGGGCAGGACGACGTCCGCGCCGGAACCGGGCGGCACCGTCACGGTGAGGGACACGGTGCCGTCATCGGCGGTCCACGCCACCGCGGCGTCGCCGTACGGGGTCCGCACCGTGCACGATGCCGACCCGACCGGGCCGCACACCGCGGGTGCCACGGTGAACCGCCGCCATCCGGCCTCGGTCGGCCGGATCCCCGCGACCCACCCGGTGAGCCAGTCGTCGACCGTCCCGAGGAAGTAGTGACCGTGCGACCGTGCCGCCAGGTCCCAGTGCTCGAACATCGACGTCGCCCCGGCCTCGCGCCAGGCGCCCCACGACGGTGGCGAGGTCTGTCGGGCGACGGCGAGCGCGAGGTCCGGGTAGCCGGCGTCGGTCAGGACGGGCAGCAGCCACTTCGTCCCGATCGCCCCGGTGTCCAGGTGGTCGCCGCGGGCCCGGACGTCGGCGGCGAGCGCCGCGGCCACGGCTCCCCGGTCGGACGGGGCGCGCACGACGTCGAACGCGAGGGCGAGCACCTGGTGGGACTGTCGGAATCCCTCGTCGCGTTCGCCCCGGACCGCGCCGTCGTGCAGGAACGCCTCGGTGAACGCCGCGCGGACGTCCTCTGCGGCCGTTCGTGCCCAGGACCCGTCGCGCCCGAGCACGTCGTCGATCGCGGCGACGGTGTCGAGGATCCGGACGAGGAACGCGGTGGCCGGCACGCGGGAGTCCTCGGGTGGGTTTCCGCCGCCGGGGCTCGTGCCGGGGGCGACCCAGTCCCCGAGGATCGTGTCGGCGATCCCCCCGGGCGACCGTTCGGCCTCGAAGCGCGCGTACTCCTCGATGACGTCGACGTGCTGCTCCAGCACTGCGGGGTCCCCGGTGTGGCGGTACACGTCCCACGGCACGGTGACGAGCGCTGCGTGCCACACGGGTGCGCGGGTGTCGACGCCGAACACGCCGGCGTTGGGGGCGATCAGCGCGGGCGGGTGCCCCGGTGCGACGGTCTCCGCGAGGTCACCGACCCACTTCGTGAGCACCGCCGCGGTGTCGAGGTTCGTCAGGAACATGTCCGCGCCGACCGCTGCGTCGCCGGTCCACCCGTTCTTCTCGTACTTCGGGGTGTCGGTCGGGTACCCGTGCAGGTTGTTCTCCATCGTGTGCACGGTCGCGTCGTGCACCCACTGCAGCAGGGCCTCGTCGGTCCGGAAGTCCGCGCGCCGTGCGACGTCGGTGCGCACCACCCGGGCGACGACGTCGGACGAAGCGGGACCGGACGCGTCCGGCCAACCGGAGAGCTGCACGAACCGGAATCCCTTGTACGAGAAGCGTGGCTCCCACCACCCGCCACGGTCGTCGAGGGTGACCTCGTCGGTCTGGAACCCGTCGGCGAAGTAGTGGTTGTCGTCGTCGGCGTTCGGCAGTCCGTCAGCGCGCAGCCGTTCGCCCGAGCGGATCCGGACCGTCCGCCCCGCGGCACCGGCCGGCAACCGCAGACCGACCCAACCGGCGATCACCCGCGGGAAGGCCACGACCCACTCCCCCGGTGCGGCTTCGGTGACCGAGGTGGCCGCGAGCTCCTCGACGATCCGGATCGGCTGCTCACGTCGCGCCTCGAGCGCCCCGGCCGGGCCGGGGACGACGGTGGCCGGTTGCGGAACCGCCGCCAGCGACCCGCCGACGCGACGGCGCAGGTCCGCCAGCTCGCCGCCGTACAGGTCGTCCAGGAGGATCGTGCCGGCCCGCGCGGTCCAGTCCGGTCCGGTGGGCAGCACCTCCACCGCGCCGCCGTCGCGCTCGATCCGGAGCACCGCACGGACCGAGGGCTCCGCGTGCCACGGAGCCCGTTCCCACGCCCAGACGTTCGCGTTCGTCATGCCGTGGAAGCCGCGGCCGAGTTCGAGACCGACCTCGTGCGCGTTGCCGTCGCCGAGCGCCGCCGTCAGGTCGTGCACGACGACCTGGACCCGGCGGTCCCAGTGCGTCGTGGTCGGCGCCAGGACCTCGTCGGTGGCGAGCGCCCCGTCGACGCGCACGTCGGCGTGGCCCCCGGCGGCGAGGGCGAGCAGTACCCGTTCGACCGGCGGTCCGGCCGGCACACCGATCGAGAGCACCGGTGCGGCGAAGCTGCCGTCCGCGCTGCGTGCGCGCGGACCCCGGCCGTCGTCGGCGGCGTCACGCGCGGCGGCTCCGGCGCTGGCCGGGCCTCCGATCCAGCGTGCTCCGGACCACTCGGCGGCGGCGAGCGGTGCCGGGGTGAACCTGCCGCGTACCACGGCGACGCCCGTGGCGGACTCCACCCGGGCCTCCCAAGCGTGTTCGGTCCACGCGGTGAACCGCAGGTCGGACGGCGAACGCAACCAGGGTGTCGGCGTCTCCGTGCGGCCGGAGTCCCAGACGACGCGGTCGGCGTCCCGGACCACCACCTGCGCAGCGGTCTGGGTCTCGTCGGGACGCCAGGCGAACCGCAGGCCGCACTGTGCGGTCCCGATCGGGTCGTGTTGGCCGTCGACGTCGTGGTCCAGGAGCTCCATCGCACCTCCAAGGTCGGATGAAACGATTCAGGACGATCCGGGCGCTGTCAACCCGTGCGGCATCAAGGTCGGATGCGGTCGATGCCGTAGCGACTCGGCGGGACTCCGAACGCGTCACGGAACGCCCGCGAGAAGTACAGCGGGTCGGCGAACCCGACTGCGGCGGCGACCTCGCCGACCCGGAGTCCGCTCGTCAACAGCAGTTCGGCTGCCTCTCGCATCCGGGTCTCGCGCACCCAGCTCGACACCGACGACCCGAGGTGCGCGGCGAACAGCCGGCCGGCCGTCGACTCACTGCAGTCGCCAGCGGTGGCGATCTCGGCGACGGTCATCGGGCGCTGCAGGTTCCGGAGCACGAAGTCCGTCATCCGGTCGAGCGCGACCGGGACCGTCTCGTGTTCGTCGTCGCGTGCGGCGCGGGTCTCGGCGAGCACGACCGCCCCGAGCGCGCGGAACACCGACTCGTCGAACGGGCCGTCGGCGAACCGTTCGACGACGTACCGGCCGAGCGACCCGAGGCGACGCGCGACACTGCTGCGCCCCGGCCAGAGGATCGGGAGGTCCACGCCGTCGGGATCGTCGGAGCGTGCGGAGTCGCCCAGCACCTGGTCACCGGGCGCGTGCGCGACCTCGGGGACGACCGGCCGACCGCGCACATGGCGCGGGACGACGTGCACCGTCCCCAACCGGAACGGCGAGCGGTCGTCGGCGCGGTAGGCGACGTCGTGGCTCCACGGCAGCCGGAGGACGTCGCCGGCGGTCAGGTGGAACCGCTGCCCGGTGGACTCGACCACCCCACTCCCGCTCAGCACCCAGAGGCAGCACACGCTGTGCACCCACAGGTGGTGGATCTGCTCACCCGGGCGGAAGCGGTACCAGTTCGCCGCGACGACGACGGGGCCAGCGGCAGCGCGTTCGTCCATGCGGACACTGTACGCATCGGTGCAGGTGGACCAGCGTTGACCGGATCGTCCAGGTTCTGCCCGCGGAACCCATGCCGCCGCCACCTGGTCCGAACGTAGCGTCGGTGCACCGGTCGACGGCGATCGGTGACAGGAGGACGACCATGCGGATCACCGCGGACACGGACATCTGCGTCGGGGCCGGGCAGTGCGCCCTTGTCGCCGGAGCACTCTTCGACCAGGACGACGACGGCATCGTGGAGCTCCTCGACGAGCACCCGGGCGCCGCCGACGAACCAGCAGCCCGACGCGCGGCGGCGCTCTGCCCCGCACACGCGATCACCCTGCAGGACTGACCGTGCACGTGGTCGTCGTCGGCGCCTCGGTCGCCGGTCTGACGGTCGCCGAGGCGCTCCGGGCCGAGGGCCACAGCGGGCCGGTGACCCTGGTCGGCGACGAGCCCCACGTGCCGTACGGTCGGCCACCGCTCTCGAAGCAGGTCCTGACCGGAGCATGGGATGCCGATCGCGCGGCGCTCCGGACCGCCGCGGAGCTCGACGCCCTCGACGTCACGATCCGCAGTGGTGTCCGAGCCACCGGCCTCGAGCCGTCGGCGCACCGACTGCTGACCGATGCCGGCCCGATCGCGTACGACGTGCTCGTCGTCGCCACCGGGGCGACCGCGGTCCGACCCGCCGTACCGGGCGCCGAACGCGTGCACCTGCTGCGGACGCTCGACGACGCCGTGCGGCTGCGTGCCGCGTGGACGTCGGCCGAGCGGGTCGTGGTCATCGGCAGCGGGGTGCTCGCGTCCGAGATCGCGTCGGCGGCCCGGGGCAGCGAGCGCGCGGTCACGATGGTCGGACGTCGTGGCGGGCTGTCGTTCGGGACGGTCGGGCTCGCGCTGTCCGATCGGCTCACCGCGCTGCACCGGGCCGCGGGCGTCACGGTCGAACCGAGCGCCGGGGCACGGGCGGTCGAGGCCACGCGGACCGACGGCACGGGGCGCGGCGGCACGGGGCGCGGCGGCACGGCGGTCGTGCTCGGCGACGGTCGGCGCGTGCCGGCCGACGTGGTCGTGGCCGCGACCGGCGGACGTCCGAACGCGGCCTGGCTCGCTGGCTCCGGGCTGGTCGTCGACGACGGCGTCTGCTGCGATGCACGCGGGGTCGCGGCTCCCGACGTCTTCGCGATCGGCGACGTGGCGCGGTGGGCGGCGCCCGGGCTCGTACCGGCACCCGCTCCCGCGTCCGGCACGTCGCTGCCACCCCGTGTCGAGCACCAGACCAACGCGATCGAGCAGGCCCTGTCCGTCGCCGCGACCATCACCGGCCACGACGACCAGACCGAGCGCGTGCCGTTCTTCTGGTCCGAGGTGCACGGCGTGCTCGTGCAGGCAGCCGGCACCTTCGACCCCGCCGCGCCGCTCGAACCGTGGGACGACGACCCGGCCGTCCTCGTGCAGCGCTCCGGCGACCACGGCGGTGCCGGCGACCACGACAGTGCCGGCGACCGCGGTGGTACCAACGACCACGCGACCACGGGTGTCGTCGGCTGGGGTGCACCGCGGTCCTTCCGACGCGCACGACGGCTCCTGGCGGCCGGCATCCCGACACCCACCCGATGACCCGCACCGCACCGACCTGGAGGTCCCCGTGACCACTTCGACCGAACCCGCCGCCTGCCCGTTCGCGCACGCGCGCACCCTGCCCGTGGACGGCACGCCGCTCGCCCCGTCGCCGACACTCGCCGCGTGGCGCGCATCCGACGCCGCGGTACCGCTCGAGTACCAGGACGGCCACGTCGGCAGGGTCGAGACCCGGTGGGAGGCCGCGCGAGCGGTGCTCGGCGACCCGCGCTTCAGCCAGCTGCCCCACCGCATGCCGCGGAGCGACGCTGCACCGGCCCACGACCCAGCGCACGCAACCACGGCGCCTCCACCGGACACGCTCGACGACGCCGCACGCCGGTCGATCGACGCCGCCAACCTGCTCGCCCTGGACGGCGACGCCCACCAGCGCATGCGCCGCGGTGTGACCAGCCGGTTCTCGGTGAAGCAGGTCCGTGGTCGCGAGCCCTGGGTGCACGACACTGTGGCCGGCCAGCTCGCGGTGTTCCGGGCGCTGGGCCCCGGTGCCGACGTGTTCGCCGACTTCGCCCAGCCGATCGCCGCACGGACGCACTGCCGGGTGATCGGGGTGCCGGACGACCTGGTGCCGCAGTTCCGGGAACTGTTCGTCGACCAGGTGACGACGACCACCACCCAGCAGCGGTTCGACCACATCCGGACGGTCCTCGACCGACGGACGGGCGATCCCGGCGACGACGTCGTGAGCGACCTGCTCGCCTCGGACTTCGAGCGGTACGAGGTCGAGGGGCTCGTGTTCCAGCTCATGAGCGCGGGACACGACTCCGTCGCCTACCTGATCGCCACCGCCATGGTCGCGTTGCTCACGAACCCCGACCAGCTGGCCCTGCTCCGCGACGACCCGGACCGCATCGCGCCGGCCATCGAGGAGTTCATGCGAACCGGTGCGATGTTCCTGACCCTGTTCCCGCGGACGGCGACCGAGGACGTCGTCGTCGACGACCAGCTCGTCCCGGCCGGCACGACGGTGTCGGTCTCGCCCGTCGGTGCGAACCGGGATCCGGAACGGTTCCCGGACCCCGATCGCCTGGACGTCGAGCGGGACGCCTTCGGGCACCTCGGGTTCGGGCACGGTCCGCACGGGTGCGTCGGGCAGCAGCTCGCGCGGCTCGAGATCCGGCAGGCGCTCACGCAACTGCTCGCCGGCCTGCCCGGGCTCCGACTGCTCGACGCCGACCAGCTCCACCCGCTGCCGTTCGCGAACCCCGTCGCCACGTACGAGGCGGGAGCGGTCCATGTCACGTGGGGCCAGGAGACCGCGGGGACCGGCCCGAAAACCGATCCTCGTTCAATTTGTCCATCGATCTGAATTAATGCTGGCGCTCCGGCCCGGAGCGTCGTACATTTGTCGCCAGCCGCCCGGTGAAACGATTCACCTCCACCGGACGGTGTGCCGATTGTCAACGAAGATGACCGGAGGGACTCGATGTCGAGCCGACCACCACACCCACCCACCAGGCCCGCGCCACGCGACGTGTCGCGTCGGGCGTTCCTCGCAGCGATCGCCGCCGGCACAGCGACGATCGGGCTCGCGGGGTGCACCGTGATCAGCGGCGGCGCAGTTGCTGCCGACCAGCAGGGCATCCGACTCAGCAAGGACCCGGCACCTGGCCGCGACCACGTCATCGAGCTCTACAACATCTGGGGCGGCACCCTCGGCAACGCCTGGGTGCTGCTCGGGGAGCTCTACGAGAAGTCGCAGTCGCACACCGGCGTCCGGGTCACGTACGCGCCGCTGTCCGGCAACACCCAGATCCGTCTGCAGACCGCCATCGCCGCGGGCACCCCGCCCGACCTGGCCTTCTGCACGCCCGAGGAGTACCCGCAGTTCGCCGGGTACGGCGTCGTCACGAAGCTCGACGGCTACATGGCGAAGGCCGGCCTCGGCGAAGCCGACTACGCCCCGGCGGTGTGGAAGCAGATGACCGCGACCGACGGCATCTACGCGCACCCGATCCTGGTCGACGTCAACTTCCCGCTGTTCTGGAACAAGAAGGTCTTCGCCGACGCCGGCCTCGACCCCGAGACGCCGCCGACGACCATCGACGAGCTCGACCGGTTCTCGGACAAGATCCTGCGGAAGGACGGCCGGCGGATCACCCGCATCGGCACGATCCCGTGGGACTACTACGGCTTCAGCAACTCGATGTTCACGCTCGGCTTCGCCTTCGGCGGCAAGTTCATGAGCGACGACAACCAGGTCGCGACCCCGGACGACGACAACATCGTGCAGGGGCTGCAGTGGATGTGCGACTACGCGAAGAAGGTCGGCGGCGCCAGCCAGCTCGCCGTCACCGCTCCGTCGCAGACCCTGCCGTCCATCGCGAGCGGGAACGTCGGCATGGCGCCGATGACCACGACCGACAGCTCGAACGTCTACAAGCAGGGCGACGCGTCCAAGGTCGAGCTCGGCGCCGCACTGTTCCCCTACGCCGAGGGGCTCGGCTCCCCCGGCAGTGCCACCTGGCTCGGCGGCTACGACCTCTTCATCCCGAAGGAGTCGAAGGAGCACGACGCCGCGTGGGACTTCCTGCAGTTCGCGACCACGTCCGACGAGGGCACCCAGGCGAACTTCACGAACGGCACCCTGCTGCCCGGCTACACGAAGTCCCCGGTCCTGCAGGAGTTCCGCGACGACCCGACGGTCGCGATCTACCGCGAGGGCCTGCTGTCCGCGCGGAACATCCGACCGACGATCCCGGTCGCCAGCACCTACGCGACGGCACTCGACGTCGCCGTCAGCAGTGCCATCTACGGCAAGACGACCCCCGAGCGCGCCATGAAGAGCGTCGCCGCGCAGGTCAACTCCGCCCTCGACGAGTTCCGGAAGGAGCACCCGTGACCGTCACACGGAGCATCACGACCAGCGGACCGCGGTCGCGCGACAAGGGGTCCAGCTGGCTCACCCACTGGATCCCCCGCACCCGCGCGCAGCGACAGACGTTCCTGTGGGGGCTCTTCTTCACCGCGCCGGCGATCATCGGTCTCGTCGCCTTCACGGGTGGCCCGATCATCACCAGCGCCGTGAACAGCTTCACGAACGCCAACCTGCTCGGCGGCAGCCGCGACTGGATCGGCTGGGACAACTACCGGACGCTCTTCGCCGACGGCCAGTGGTGGCTGTCGCTCGGCAACACGCTCTTCATCACGGTGATCTCCGTCCCGCTCGGCATCGCCGTCGCGCTCGGCCTGGCACTGCTGCTGAACTGGCGGGTGCGGGGCCTCGGCTTCTACCGCGTGGTCTTCTTCGTCCCGTCCATCGTGCCGATCGTCGCCAGTGCGGTGATCTGGGCGTACGTCCTCAACCCGCAGTACGGCGTCATCAACAACGTGCTCGGGCTGTTCGGCATCCAGGGCCCCGGTTGGCTCTCGGACCCGGACTGGTCCAAGCCCGCGCTGATCCTGTTCGGGCTGTGGGGCGTCGGCAACCTCATGGTGATCCTGCTCGCCGGCCTGCAGGGCGTGCCGCAGGACCTGCTCGAGCAGGCGTCCCTCGACGGCGCCGGCACCTGGCAGCAGTTCCGCAACGTGACGCTGCCGTTCATCAGCCCGCAGCTGCTGTTCGCGACCATCACGGGCCTGATCGCCGGGTTCCAGTACTTCACGCAGGCGTTCGTGATGACGGGCGGGTACGGCGATCCAGCCGGCTCGACCCTGGTGTCCGGCGTCTACCTGTACCAGTCCGCGTTCTACCACTACCAACTCGGCTACTCGAGCGCGGTCGGCTGGGTGCTCTTCGTGATCATCGCCGCCGTCTCGATCCTGGCGTACCGGATCATCGGCCGGCGCGTCTACTACGGAGGTGAGGCACGATGACCGCCATCGACAGTCCGACCGGCGCGGCCGCGGCCGCCCTCGAGCCGGGGCAACCCGGCCGCCCCGGCACCGCGGAGCCCAGCCGACCGGTCCCGAAGCACCGCAAGCGCACCTGGCCGCAGGTCGCCGAGTCGATCGCGAAGCACTCCGTCCTGATCGTGCTGAGCGTCGTCTTCCTGATGCCCCTGTTCTGGATGGTGACGGGCGCGTTCAAGACCCAGGCGGACATCGGTGCGTTCCCGGTGAAGTGGTTCCCGGACACCATCACGACCGGCAACTTCTCGTACGGCCTCGCCACGTTCCCGCTGCTGCAGTACTTCTGGAACACGCTCGTGATCTGCGTGCCCTCGATGATCGGCGCCGCACTGTCCAGCGCGATGGTCGGCTACGGCGTCTCGAAGATCCGGTGGCCGTGGCGGAACGGGATCTTCACGATCCTGATCGCGACGATGATGGTGCCGTTCTACGTCACGATGGTGCCGCTGTTCGTGGCCTACCGTGACATCGGCTGGACGGGCACGTACCTACCGCTCATCGTGCCGACGTTCTTCGGCATCCCGTTCTTCATCTTCCTGATGCGCCAGTTCTTCCTCGGCATCCCCGAAGCGCTGTCGGACGCCGCACGCATCGACGGCGCCGGCGAGCTGCGTGTGTTCTTCCAGGTGATCCTGCCGCTCTGCAAGCCCGCGCTGGCGGCCGTGATGCTCTTCCAGTTCCTGGCGTCGTGGAGCGACCTGCTCGGCCCGCTCCTGTACCTGACGAAGTCGAGCCAGTACACCCTGTCCCTCGGCCTGACGTTCTTCCAGGGCGCGCAGGGCGACACCGCGGTCGGCCCCCTCATGGCCGTCTCGACCATCATCCTCATCCCCATCGTGGTGCTGTTCTTCTTCGCCCAGAAGACCTTCATCCAGGGCATCACGATGTCCGGCATCAAGGACTGACGAAAGGAACCGCATGACCGACACGACGACATCCACCGCCCGCCGTGTGGCCGGCTCCCACCCGACCGGGAGGCCCGCCACCGGCCCGCAGGACACGGTCGCCCCGTCGGGGCTCCGCGTCGAACACCTCCGCGACCCCCTCGGGATCGGCTCACCGACTCCGCGCCTGTCGTGGCTCGTACCCGACGCCCCCGCGGGCTGGTCCCCGATCGGAGCCGACGTCGAACTCGTCTCGCGGTCGGCGGGCGACGACGCCGGTTCCTCCGCCCGGGTCGACGGCTCCGGCGTCCTCGTCGCGTGGCCGTTCGCACCACTGACGTCCCGCGAGCGCGCGGTCTGGCGCGTCCGTGTGGTGGGCGACGACGGCACCGGAGCCGAGCACGCGACGGACTGGAGCGAGCCCCTGGAGGTCGAGGCGGGCCTCCTGGCCGACAGCGACTGGACCGCCTCGTTCGTCGCCGCGCCCTGGCGGGAGAACACCCGTGTCGACCAGGCACCGCCGGTGCTCCGGCGACAGGTCTCGCTGCGCGGGCCGGTCCGCCGGGCGCGGCTCGCGGTCGCGAGCCTCGGCCTGCACGAGGTGACCATCGACGGGGTGCGCGTCGGCGACGCCGAGCTCGCGCCGGGGTGGACGTCGTACGGACACCGCGTGCGGTACCTCGTGCACGACGTCACCGGACACCTGTCGCAGGGCGGCGACGTCGTCCTCGGCGCGCGCCTGGCGGACGGCTGGTACCGCGGCCGGATCACCTGGGACGACCGTATGCGGAACGTCTACGGCGACCGCCTCGCACTCATCGCCCAACTCGAGGTGGAGTACGAGGACGGCACGGCCGAGACCTTCGGCACCGATGACTCCTGGCGCGCCGCACGCGCCGGGATCCTGCTCTCCGGCCTCTACGACGGAGAGAAGTGGGATGGCGGAGTCGAGCCCGACGGTTGGCAGGCCGTCGGGTTCGACGACTCCGACTGGGACCCGGTCGAGGTCCTCGACCGCCCGTCCGCCTCGCTCGTCGCCGCCGACGGCCCCGTCGTCCGGGTGACCGAGGAGATCGAACCGACGTGGTCACGGCGTTGGGACGCCGGCGCGATCCAGCTCGACTTCGGGCAGAACCTGCCGGGCCGCCTGCGGATCCGGAACCACGCGGTCGGACCGTTCGGCGTCACGATGCGGCACGCCGAGGTCATGCAGGACGACGAGCTCGCCACCAGGCCACTGCGCACCGCGAAGGCCACCGACGTCTTCTACTCCGGGCCGTCCGACGACGGCACCGGCACGTGGCACCCGCGGTTCACGGTGCACGGGTTCCGCTACGCCGAGGTCGAGGGATGGCCGTCCGCGACGCTCGAGCCCGGGGACATCGTCGCCGAGGTCCTGCACTCGGACATGCGCCGCACCGGGTGGTTCCACTGCTCGGATCCACGACTCGAACGGTTCCACGAGAACGTCGTCTGGTCGATGCGCGGCAACTTCGTCGACATCCCGACCGACTGCCCGCAGCGCGACGAACGGCTCGGCTGGTCCGGCGACCTGCAGGTGTTCACGCCCACCGCGGCGTTCCTGTACGACTGCGCCGGCGTCCTGCGGTCGTGGCTGCGGGACCTCGCGCTCGAGCAGCGACCGGACGGCGGCGTGCCGCACTACGTGCCGACGCTGCCGGGCGCCGACCCCGAGGGCAACCACGCCGCCGTGTGGGGCGACGTGGCGGTGCTCACACCCTGGGAGCTGTACCGGGCGTACGGCGACGTCGGGCTGCTCGAGGACCAGTGGGCCTCCGCCAAGGCCTGGGTCGACGGGGTACACGCGACCTCGGACGAGTCGTTGGTGCGCGTCGACGGCTTCGAGTTCGGCGACTGGCTCGACCCGCTCGCCCCGCCGGAGGACGCCGCGGCCGCGAAGGCCGACAAGTACTGCCTGGCGACGGCGTACTCCTACCGATCGACGTCGGTGCTGGCGGCATGGGCGGGGGTGCTCGGCGACTCGTCGGCCGCCGAGCACTACGCGGCGCTGGCCGGCCGGATCCGCGATGCATGGCGCGAGCGATTCCTGTCCGACGCCGGCGAGGTGCTCGACGACTCGCAGGCGTCCAGCGCGCTCGCGATCGTGTTCGGGCTCGTCGACGCCTCGGGGCCGGTCGGTGAACGGCTCGCCGCCCTGGTGCGCGCGAACGGGCACCGGATCGGCACCGGGTTCGCGGGCACCCCCGTGGTCTGCGACGCGCTGCTGCAGGCCGGGCACCTCGACGACGCCTACGCGATGCTGCTGCAGGACGAGTGCCCGTCGTGGCTCTACCCGGTGGCGCAGGGCGCGACGACGATCTGGGAGCGCTGGGACTCGTTGCTGCCGGACGGCCGTGTGAACTCCGGCGGGATGACGTCGTTCAACCACTACGCCCTCGGGTCGGTCGCGGACTTCATGCACCGGGTGGTGGCCGGCATCGCGCTCGCGTCCCCCGGCTACGGGGACATCCTGTTCGCCCCGCGCCCCGGTGGTGGGTTGACCTCGGCGGGGGCAGCGCTCGACACCCCGCACGGACGGGCGGCGATCGACTGGGAGGTCGTCGACGGCACGCTGTCGGTCTCGGTCACCGTGCCGGTCGGCGCGACCGCGGTGCTCGACCTGCCCGGCGCTCCGGCGACGCCGCTGGCCCACGGCACGTGGCAGGCCTCGGTTCCCGTGTAGCGCGGGCGGGCGCTTCGTGAGCAGGAATGGTCGGGTCGGGTCATCCCACCCGACCATTCCTGCTCACGAAGTCATCCGGGCACGCACTCGCGCTCAGTCCGGCAGCACCGCGTCCGGGATGTCCCGCAGGAAGATCTCGATCGTCTTCGGACCGATCCCCTTGAGCGTGCCGAGTCGGTCGCGCAGGTCCTTCCGCGATGCCGCGGTCTTCACCAGGTGCGACACGGAGCCCTCGTCGGCGTCGAGCGTGTGCATCGTCTCGTGCAGGGCATCGGTCATCTGGTAGTCGAAGCGCGCGTAGCCGCCCTCGTCCAGGACCCTCCGCAACTGCTCGCGTCCGGCGCCCGCGAACTTCCCCGGGCTGGTGAACCCGTGGTCGATGAGGACGCGGTAGGTCTCCGCCGCCTGCTCCTGCCGGATGGGCCTGCCGAAGAGCATGCTCGCGAGGAACCACCGGTAGAGCTGTTGGGGCTTGCCGTCGGACAGGTCGATCCCGAGGTCCGCGGCGTGGGTCACGTCGGCCATGGACCGGACGCTACCCGCCCCCCGCTCCCCGCTCCCCCGCTCCTCACTCGGCGGCGGCGGCCAGCTGGTCCTCCAGGTTGAACACCTCGGGCAGCACCCGCGCGGTCTGGTCCGCCCGACCCGCGGCACCGTCGAACAGGTCCTGCATGTGCGCCTCCCATGCGCTCGCGACTTCGGAGGCCGCGAGCGACGCGTCGGCATCGGCCACCGAGTCGGTCTCGTAGTAGCCGATCAGCAGGCCGTCGTCGTCGAGGAACAGGGAGTAGTTCCGCCGCCCCGCCGTGGCGATCGCCCGGAGCATCGCCGGCCAGACCGCGGCGTGCCGCTCGCGGTAGGCGTCCAGGTGCTCGGCCTGCACCTGCAGTCGGAAGCAGACGCGGGTCACCGGTCGGCCTCGGCGCGGCGACGCCGTTCGGCGTCCTGCACGGCGCGCTCGTCGGCGGTGCGCACGGTACCGGTGACGGTGGTCACGGTGCCGTACCGCTCGGCCTCGATCGCCTCGAGCGTCTTGCCCTGTGTGCTCGGCGCCCAGATGGTGCCGACCAGGAACGACATCGCGAGGAGCCCCAGGATGAGTCCGCCGAGCGCACGGAGTCCGATGTCGGACAGCAGCAGCGGGAACCAGATGCTCAGCAGACCGACCATGACCCGCGCGGCGAGGAAGAGCACGCCCTGCGCACTGGCCCGGTACCGGGTGGCGAAGAGCTCGCTCGTCCAGAGGCCGTAGAACGCCTGGGCACCGATGCCCGACGAGATGCCCCACGCCACGGCGAAGAACAGCAGCGTGCCGAGGTTCGCCGGCGCGTAGATCAGGACGGCCCAGGCGACGATCGCCAGCACCGCGCCGAGGGCGAACAGCAACCGTCGACTGACCCGGTCGCCGTAGCGCATGAAGCCGAAGTAGGTCGCGGCGACGGTGCAGCCCCACACCAGGATCTGCAGGCCGTACTGCTCGGTGACGCTCGTGACCCCGGTGGCCGAGTACACCCGCGGCTGGAAGATGCCGGCCTGCCCGGCGACGGTGTTCCAGAGCGCGTAGACGCCGAACAGGAACAGCATCGCGGTCAGGTTCCGGCGCCGGCTGAACAGCTGGGTGATCCCGTGGAAGAAGTTCGCGGTGCCTGTCGCGGCGCGCTCGTCTTTCCAGATCGCCGACTCCGGCAGCCCGCGGCGGAGCCACCAGACGACGGCGGCGACGACGAACAGGTGCGCGAAGATGAGCCGGCTGCCGAGCAGTCCGAGGGGTGCGGCGGCGATGGCCAACGCGAAGCCGACCATCGGGCCGATCGACCAGGCGAGCTGCGCGGTGCCGACGTGGGCGGCGCGCTTGTCCGCTGGTGCCTGCTCGGCGATGTAGGTCCAGCTCGCCGGCACCCCGGCGCCGACCGCGATGCCGGTCAGGATGAAGCCGACCAGCAGCATGCCGTAGCTGCCGGCGAAGACCGCGAGCAGGATGCCGAGCATGTAGAGCAGCAGGTCGTAGGTGTAGATGAACTTCCGGCCGTAGCGGTCGCACAGCGGTCCGCCGATGATGGCGCCGGCGGCCGCGCCGAACGCATTCGCCGACAGGCTCGCCAGCAGACCGACCTCGAGGTCGCCGACGTGGAACTGCGCCTGCCACAGACTGAGGCTCGTGGCGATCGCGATGATCGACCCCGACTCGATGTAGTTCGACATGGCGACCGAGACGGTCGCCTTCCAGCCCGTGGTGCTCCGGGCTCCGATTCGGACCGCCATTGGTCCTCCGTTCGCGTGTTCGCCAGTGAATCGTTTCAACGGGACAGCGAGACGATAGTGCGCCCCGGCGGGCGTTGGCAAGTCCGTGCTTTGCGCGTCCGCGTGCGGCGCGCCCGCGTCCGCACGGTGCGGGCCCGCGTCCGCACGGTGCGCGGTCGCTCACTCGGTGCGAGGTTGCCCGCTCCGTGCGGCGCTGCAAGCGCGCACCGAGCGGCCAACCTCGCACGTGGCGGCGCAGCACGCACGGTGCGACGCCGGAGCGGAGCACGCACGGGGCGCGGCCGCACCCACGATCTCGCACCGTGCGGTGGACGCGACCACCCACCGGACGGGAGGCCCGGGCCCAGCCCGCACCGCGCCTCCCGTCCGCCGTTTTCCACAGATCACGGCGCGCACCACCCGGAAGCGCAGGTGCGATGCCAGGATGGCCACATGGCGGTCAGTGTGCGAGAGGTGGCAGCGCTCGCCGGCGTGTCCCTGGGGACGGTGTCGAACGTCCTGAACCGTCCCGACAAGGTGGCCCCGACCACCGTCGACCGGGTGCAGTCCGCCATCGCCGCGCTCGGGTTCGTCCGCAACGACTCCGCACGCCAGCTCCGGGCCGGCCGCAGCTCCACCGTCGGCCTGATCGTGCTCGACGGCGGCAACCCGTTCTTCACCGACGTCGCGCGCGGCGCCGAAGACGCCGCGATGGACAAGGGCCTGGCCGTCCTGATCGGCAACTCCGACGAGTCCACCGACCGCGAGCGCACCTACGTCGACCTGTTCGAGGAACGCCGCGTCGCCGGCCTGCTCATCTCCCCCGCCGGTGACGACCTGTCCCGCCTCGCCCGCCTGCGCGACCAGGGCACCGCCGTCGTGCTCGTCGACCGCCGCGCCGACGACGAGCACTTCGCCTCGGTGTCGGTGGACGACGTCGCGGGCGGTCGCATCGCGGTCGAGCACCTCGCGGCCATCGGGCGGACACGCATCGCGTTCGTCGGTGGCCCGTCCAGCATCCGCCAGGTTGCCGACCGGCACGCCGGGGCACTGTCGGCGGCCCGGGCAGCTGGTATCGAGCTCGAGGTCCTGCCGACCGCGTCACTGTCGGTGCTCGAAGGGCGTCGCATCGGCGAAGAACTCCAGGCACGCCCCCGCGGTGAACGGCCGGACGCGGTGTTCGCGGCGAACGACCTGCTCGCGGTCGGCCTCGAACAGGCGTTCATCATGCGCGGCACGATCGCGGTGCCGGACGAGATCGCGATCGTGGGCTACGACGACATCGCCTTCGCCGAGGCAGCCGTCGTCCCGTTGACCTCGGTGCGCCAGCCTGCACAGGACCTCGGGCGCCAGGCGATCGAGCTGTTGACGAAGCAGGTCGAGCTCGGGCAGGGCATCGACCTCGAGCACGTCGAGTTCACGCCGGAGCTCGTGGTCCGGCAGTCCTCCGTCGCCGACGCGTAGCCGACCGCCTCGCGTCTGCCCATCAGCCTGCCCGGCTCTGCGGCACGGACCGGCCGCCGCTGCGGCCTACGATCGGAGCATGGTGCATGTCCCCCGGCGCGACGGCCCGCCGAGCGTGCACCACGTCGCAGCTCGCGCCGGCGTCTCGCTGGCGACGGTCTCGAACGTCCTGAACCACCCCGAGCGGGTCGCCGAGTCCACGGCCGCACGCGTGCACGACGCGATCGCCGAACTCGGGTACACGCCGAACCGCAACGCCCGGGCACTGGTGTCCGGCAGCACCCGGGCGATCGGTCTCGTGGTCGCCTCGCTCCGCAACTCGCTGTTCACCGACGTGGTGAGCGGTGCGCACACGACCGCCCGCGAACGCCGGCGCACCCTGCTCGTCGCCAGCAGCGAGAACGACCTCGAGGCGCAGGGCGAACACCTCGCGTTCCTCGAGAGCACCCGGGTGTCCGGCATCCTGCTGGCCTCGATGACGGAGTCTCGCGCACAGGTCGAGGCAGCGAAGCAGCACGGCCTGCCCGTCGTCTACGTCAACTACGAACCGACCGAGGTGGACGCCTGCTCGGTGGTCGTCGACAACGAGCAGGCCGGGTACGTCGCCGCACAGCACCTCATCGAGCAGGGCTGCCGACGCATCGGCTTCGTGAGTGCCCGGCCCGACCTGCAGCCGGTGGCCCGTCGCCGCGCGGGGCTCCTCCGCGCGATCGCGGAACACCCCGGAGTCGAACTCGTCGACGTCGACGCCGGTGACATCGACCCGCCCGGCGGCACCGACGCCGGCGCGCGGATCGCCGCGATGCCGGTCGCCGAACGGCCCGACGGCGTCCTGGGCGTCACCGACCTGCTCGCCATGGCGGTCGTCTCCGAGCTCCGAGCCGCCGGCATCCGCGTGCCGGAGGACATCCCGGTGTCGGGGTGCGACCACAACTCGGTCGCGTGGGGTGGCGCGGTGCCGTTGACCTCGGTCACCATGCACGGCGAGGAGATGGGCGCCACCGCGGTGGCCCTGCTGCTCGAGGAGCTCTCCGACCCGATGCACGTCCACCGCACCGTGGTGCTCGGCAGCGAGCTCGTCCCCCGCGAGAGCACGCTCGGCCGCGCCGGTGCAGCGGCCGCGCGGGCCACGGCGCCGAGCGACCCGCGCCGCACCGAGGCCTGAGCGCGCGAAAGCGACAGTTCTGCGGCACGGGACGCCGTCTGGTCCGGCAAAGCGACAGATCCGCGCGAACAGTTCGCGGCACACTGTCGCTTTCGCGGGTGGGGTGGAGGCAGGGCGGGCGAAGCAGGGCGGGTGGGGCGAGGCGGGACCGCGCGCACCAGGCATGCGCGTTCCCGTAACGAAATCGGCACAGCGATTGACACGCTTCAATCCACGTGGTTCCATCCTGATTGAAACGTTCTAAACAGCAGCAACCGGAGCCCACGACGACGCGGGATCCGGGTCCGTTTCACCCGGGGTACCCCGCCCCGGGCCTTACGAGGAGGTAAGGAATGTCAGCTCGTTCCCTGACCACGAGGACGCTCACCAAGCGCGCCGTCGTCAAACGGCTCGTCGCCATCGGCGGCGCCACGGTCCTGATCGGCGGGCTCGCGGCCTGTTCGTCCGGCGGTTCCGCCGACGAAGGCGGCGGCAAGGTGCAGATCACCTACCAGGCCGACAACTCACCCGCGACCGCAGCCACCGCGAAGCCGCTCATCGAGGCGTTCGAGAAGGCCAACCCCGACATCACGGTCAAGTTCGACACCCGCCCGCAGGGCACCGACGGCGACAACCTGGTGAAGACCCAGCTGTCGACCGGCGAGATGGCCGACGTCTTCAACTACAACTCCGGTTCGCTCATGCAGGCCCTCAACCCGGACAACACCCTGGTGGACCTGTCCGACGAGAGCTGGACGAAGGACGTCGACGAGCAGTTCACCAAGGTCGTCAGCACCGACAAGGGCGTCTACGGCGCTCCCTTCGGCACGAGCTTCGGTGGCGGCGTCATGTACAACAAGAAGGTCTACGCCGACCTCGGACTCAGCGTCCCCACCACGTGGGACGAGTTCATCAGCAACAGCGAGAAGATCAAGGACGCCGGCAAGGTCGCCCCGATCATCCAGACGTACGGCGACACCTGGACCAGCCAGCTGTTCGTGCTCGGCGACTTCGCCAACATCACGGCGCAGGACAAGGACTGGGCGGACAACTACACCGCGAACAAGGAGTCCTACGCCAAGGACCCCGCACTCGCCGGCTTCGACCACCTCGCCGAGGGCAAGGACAAGGACCTCTACAACGAGGACTACGCCTCGGCCACGCAGGCGAACGGCCTGAAGATGCTCGCCGACGGCACCGGGGCGCAGTACCCGATGCTGACGAACGCGATCTCGACCCTGCAGCAGGACAGCCCCGACGCGGTCGCGGACATCGGAGCGTTCGCGCTGCCGGCCGAGGACGCCGACGACACGAACCTGACCATCTGGGAGCCGAACGGCCTGTACATCCCGAAGACCACCGAGGGTGACGAGCTCGCCGCCGCGAAGAAGTTCATCGCCTTCGCGAACTCGGCCGACGGCTGCAAGGTGCAGAACGACACCGGAACCCCCGGTGGCCCGTACGTCATCTCGACCTGCTCGCTGCCCGACGACGTGCCCCCGATGATCGACGACCTGCAGAAGTACCTGGACGACGGCAAGGCGAGCCCGGCGCTCGAGTTCCTGTCCCCGATCAAGGGCCCGAACCTCGAGAAGATCTGCGTGCAGGTCGGCTCCGGCATCACCAACGCGGCCAAGGGTGCTGACCAGTACGACGACGACGTCGTCCAGCAGGCACAGCAGCTCGGCATCAAGGGCTGGTGACACGGTGACCGCGACACTCACGACGGCACTCGAGCCGGCGAAGACCCGAGCGGGTTCCGGCGGGACCGGTCCCGCGCGCAAGCGGATGCGCTCGTTCTACCCCGCGTGGTTCTTCATCCCCGCGATCGCGCTGTACGTCGTGTTCTTCGCGGTCCCCACCTTCGCCGGGTTCTACTTCTCCCTCACCCGCTGGACGCTGTTCGACCAGACCTTCATCGGTTTCGACAACTTCGTCCGGTTCTTCCAGGACCCGCAGCTCGTCTCCGGGTTCGTGCACACGTTCCAGTACGGCTTCGTGACGAGCGCGGCGAAGGTGGTCATCGGACTCGCCCTCGCCCTGCTCCTCACGTCGCCCGTGCTGGGGCGCGGCTACCTGCGGGCGGTCGTGTTCTTCCCGGTGCTCGTGTCGACGATCGGCATCGGCATCACGTTCAAGGCGCTGATGGACCCGTTCCACGGGATCATCAACGGCGTCCTCGGCTCGGTCGGCCTCCCCACTCCGGGGTGGCTGACCGACCCGGCCCTCGCCCTGTGGAGCGTCGCCGCGGTGGACGTCTGGAAGGGCGTCGGCATCGCGACGCTCATCTTCATCGCCGGCATCGTGGCGATCCCGCAGGAGTACTTCGAAGCCGCAAGGGTCGACGGCGCGAGCGCGTGGTCGATCTTCCGGAACATCACCCTGCCGCTGTCGCGTCCCGCGATGGGCACCGTCATCATCCTGTCGCTGATCGGCGGGCTGCGGTCCTTCGACCTGATCTGGGCGATGACCGGCGGTGGGCCAGGGTTCACCAGTGACGTCATCGCGAGCGTCATCTACAAGCAGTACCAGGCCGGGTTCTACGGCCTGTCGACCGCCGGCAACGTGGTCCTGTTCGTGGTCGTCACGGCGATCATGGTCCCGATCTCGTGGCTCCTGAACCGCAAGGAGGCGGACCTGTGACCGCCGTCACCAGCCCCCGCCGGACCGCCGGCCGTGCGCCGACGCCGGCGAGCCGGAACCGCCACCCGGGCCGGACCCGACGGTGGATCATCGGCTCGATCGCCATCGTCGTCAGCTTCGTGGTGTTCCTGGTGCCGTTCGTCTTCGTCCTGCTGCAGGCCATGAAGAACCCGGCCGAGGCGAACCAGCTCGGCTTCAGCCTGCCGACCGAGTGGCAGCTCTGGCAGAACCTGCAGGCCGTGTTCGGATCCGGTGACGGCGTGATCGTCCGCGCGTTCCTGAACAGTGCGGTCCTGACCGTGGGCAGCGTGATCGTGATGGTCGTGTTCTCCGCGATGGTCGGGTACGTGCTGCAGCGTCGTCCGAGCAAGTGGAACGGCGTGATCAACTTCTTCGTCCTGGCGGGCCTCATCGTCCCGCCCGCGATCGTCCCGACGATCTGGGTGCTGCAGGGGCTCAACCTGTTCAAGACCATGGGCGGGATGATCCTCATCGAGGCGACCTTCGGCCTGTCGTTCTGCATCCTGCTCTTCCGGGCGTTCGTGGCGACGATCCCGAAGGAGCTCGACGAGGCAGCCGTCCTCGACGGCGCCGGACCGATCCGTCTGTTCTTCGGCGTCGTGCTGCCGCTGCTCAAGCCGGTCATCATCACGGTCGTGCTCGTGCAGTCCGTCACGGTGTTCAACGACTTCACGAACCCGCTGTACTTCCTGCCGGGATCCGAGAACGCCACGGTGCAGCAGACGCTCTACTCGTTCCAGAGCCAGTCGGTAAGCCAGCTCAACCTGCTGTTCACCGACGTCCTGCTCATCACGATCCCGCCGCTGATCCTGTACATCTTCTTCAACCGCCAGATCGTCGCCGGCATGACCAGCGGCGCCGTCAAGGGCTGACGCCCGACCTCTGCCTGGAGGCGCGACCCGCCTCCGCCGCACCGCCCACCCGGGCGGGCGGCCGGGCCCCGGACCCCCGCACCGGTCGACGACGACCGGTCGCGTGAAAGGACACACCACATGACCGCCTGGACAGCACCGTTCATCACGAGCGACGCCGACCTCGGGAGCGCACCGATCCTGCGCCGCGAGTTCACCCTCGACGACGGCCACGGCGCCGTCACGAGCGCGACCCTCGACGTCAGCGCCCTCGGCGTCGTCGAGGCGTGGCTCGGTGGCGAACGCGTCTCCGACCACCTGCTCGAACCGGGGTGGACGAGCTACGAGTGGCGCATCCGCGTCGTCTCGCACGACGTCACGCCACACCTGACCGAGACGCCCGCAGGTGGCGCCGCCGTGCTCGCACTCGTCCTCGGCAAGGGCTGGGCCGCCGGTCGGCTCGCCTGGGGTGGCGGCGGCGGCTGGTACGCCGACGAGCCCGCCGCGTTCGCCGAGCTCCGCATCACCTTCGCCGACGGCCACGAACAGCTCGTCGCCACCGACACGGACTGGCAGGCCCTGTCCAGCGCGATCACCGCCGACCAGCTGTACGACGGCGAGGACATCGACGCCCGACTCCGCGACGGCTCCTTCCTGACGCCCGGCGAGGTCACCACACCGAGCGTCGACGGCCACGAGGGACGCACCAGCGCCGTGCGCACCGTCGACATCGGCGAGCGCGAACTCGTCGCCGACACCGTGCCGCCGGTCCGACCCCTCGCCGAGATCGCCCCCGTCGAGGTGTGGACGAGCCCGTCCGGCGCGACGCTGATCGACTTCGGCGTGAACCTGGTCGGCTGGCTCCGCGTGGTCGCCTCTGGGCCCGCGGGCAGGGTGCTGACCCTGAAGCACGCCGAGGTGCTCGAACACGACGAGCTCGGCACCCGCCCGCTGCGCACCGCGAAGGCGACGGACCACTTCACCCTGAGCGGCGGTGAGGACCGCTTCGAGCCCCGCTTCACCTTCCACGGCTTCCGGTACGCCCAGGTCGACGGCTGGACCGGCACGCTCGACGAACTCCGCGCGGCCGTCACCGCGGTGCAGGTCGGCTCCGACCTGACCCGGACGGGCACCTTCGAGTCCAGCCACGAGCTGCTCAACACGTTCCACGACAACGTCATCCGGGGCATGCAGGGCAACTTCCTGAGCGTCCCGACCGACTGCCCGCAGCGTGACGAGCGCCTCGGCTGGACGGGCGACATCGCGGCGTTCGCGCCGACGGCGTCCTACCTGTTCGACACCCGCGCGTTCCTGGGCGACTGGCTCCGCGACGTGTGGCTCGAGCAGCAGCACGCCGACGGTGTCATCCCGTTCGTGGTGCCGGACGTGCTCAAGTACTCCCCCGCCGAGGACTTCGGCACCCCCGACGCCACCGCCATCTGGTCGGACGCCGGCGTCTGGGTGCCGTGGACCCTGTACCAGGCCTACGGCGACACCGCGGTGCTCGAGGAGCAGCTCGACTCGATGACGGCGCACCTCCGCCGCATCAAGGGCCACCTGTCACCCGAGGGCCTGTGGGCCACCGTCTTCCAGTTCGGCGACTGGCTCGACCCGGACGCCCCGCCGGAGGACGCCGCCAAGGCGAAGGCCGACCCGGGCGTCGTCGCGACGGCGTGCGCGTACCGCAGCGCGACCCTGGTGGCGCAGGCGGCGCGGTTGACGGGCCACGAGGCGGAGGCGACGGAAGCCGAGGAGCTCGCCACGGGCCTCCAGGCCGCGTTCCGTCAGCACTACGTGACCGACGGCCGCATCCGGAGCGACTGCACCACCGTCTACGCGCTCGCGATCGTGTTCGGCATCCTCGACGAGGACGACGAGCGCCGTGCGGGCGACCGCCTGGCGGAGCTGGCCGAGCAGTCCGGGTACCGGATCTCGACGGGCTTCGCGGGTACGCCGTTCATCACCGACGCGCTGACGCAGACCGGACACCTCGACGACGCGTACCGGCTGCTTCTGCAGACGGAGTGCCCGTCGTGGCTGTACCCGGTGACGATGGGTGCGACGACGGTCTGGGAGCGTTGGGACTCGATGCTGCCGGACGGCACCATCAACCCGGGTGAGATGACCTCGTTCAACCACTACGCACTCGGTGCCGTGGCGGACTGGATGCACCGGGTGGTGGGCGGTCTGTCGGCGCTCGAACCGGGGTACGCCTCCGTGCTCATCGCACCGCAGCCGGGCGGTGGCCTGACGTGGGCTTCGACGTCGCTCGACTCCGTGCACGGGCACATCGCGGTGCGGTGGGAGCTCGTCGACGGCGAGCTGCTCGTCCGTGCACAGGTGCCGGAGGGCGTCACTGCGGTCGTGCGCCTGCCGGGTGCTGCGGAGCAGCGGCTCGGCGCTGGCTCGCACGAGCTGCGCGCGCCGGCTGCGGTCCCCGCGGCGTAGCGCGGGGAGCGGACGGTGGGCTGGTCACGGTGGGTGCGCGGGACGCCTGACGGCGCTCGCCCGGCGTCGCGCCCCCGGGCGGTCTTCGCGCCCCGACTCTTCGGGGCGCGAAGACCGCAACGGGGCGCGCAGCCCGCGCCCGTCCCGCGCCCCCGTGCGCGCATCGCGCCCGCGCCCGTCCCGCATCGCGCCCCCGTGCGGTCATCGCGCCCCGACTCTCCGGGGCGCGATGACCGCAACGGGGCGCGCGACGCAACACACCCCACACGGTTGCGGCAGACCGCCGCGACCCGTACTGTATGAAACGATTCAATCGCACACGAGGAAGTGACACGATGACATCGACCCCGACCTTCACCGGCATCGCCGACCAGCTCGCACGACAGCAGATCGAGCTGCCCAGCTGGGCCTTCGGCAACTCCGGGACCCGCTTCAAGGTGTTCAGCACGCCCGGCACCCCGCGCGACCCGTACGAGAAGATCGCCGACGCCGCCCAGGTGCACAAGTACACGGGCCTCGCACCGACCGTGGCCCTGCACATCCCGTGGGACCTCGTCGACGGCTTCAGCGACCTCAAGCGGCACGCCGAAGAGCACGGGGTGTCGCTCGGCACCGTGAACTCGAACACGTTCCAGGACGACGACTACAAGTTCGGCGCCCTGACCCACGTCGACGAGACGATCCGGCAGAAGGCGATCGACCACCACCTGCGCTGCATCGACGTGATGGACGCCACCGGCAGCCGCGACCTGAAGATCTGGCTCGCCGAGGGCTCGAACTACCCCGGGCAGGAGGACATGCGCTCCCGCCAGGACCGCCTGCACGAGTCGCTCAGCACGATCTACGACCGCCTCGGTGCCGACCAGCGCCTGGTGCTCGAGTACAAGTTCTTCGAGCCGTCGTTCTACCACACCGACGTGCCGGACTGGGGCACGAGCTACGTGCAGACGTCCGCGCTCGGCGACAAGGCGATGGTCTGCCTCGACACCGGCCACCACGCCCCCGGCACGAACATCGAGTTCATCGTGATGCAGCTCCTGCGCCTCGGCAAGCTCGGCAGCTTCGACTTCAACTCGCGGTTCTACGCCGACGACGACCTGATCGTGGGCGCAGCGGACCCGTTCCAGCTGTTCCGCATCCTGGTCGAGGTCATCCGCGGCGGCGGCTACGACAACCACGACGTCGCGTTCATGCTCGACCAGTGCCACAACATCGAGGACAAGATCCCCGGTCAGATCCGCTCCGTGCTCAACGTGCAGGAGATGACGGCCCGGGCACTGCTCCTCGACCGCGTGGCCCTGACCGCAGCGCAGGAGGCCCACGACGTCCTCGGCGCGAACGAGGTCTTCATGGACGCGTACCAGACCGACGTCCGGGCGGACCTCGCCGCGTGGCGCGAATCCCGCGGTCTGCCGGCGAACCCGATGCGCGCGTACCTGGACTCCGGGTACCAGCAGTCGATCGCCGAGGACCGCGTCGGTGGCGTCCAGGCCGGCTGGGGCGCGTAGACAGATGACGATCAACGACCTGGAGGCTCGGGTGGACCCCGCAACGCACGGCACCGACGCAGACACCACGATCAGTGCGCTCATCGCGCGCTCGAACGCGCTCGGCTCGGATCCGCGGATCACGAACTACGCCGGCGGGAACACCTCGGCGAAGGGCACCGACACCGACCCGGTCACGGGCGAGCCGGTGGAGCTGCTCTGGGTGAAGGGCTCCGGGGGCGACCTCGGCACCCTCACCCCGGCGGGCCTCGCGGTCCTGCGCGTCGACCGCGTCCGTGCCCTCCAGGACATGTACGCATCAGAAACAGGCCCGGGAGTGGAGCGCGAGGACGAGATGGTCGCCGCGTTCGACTACACGCTGCACGGCAAGGGCGGTGCCGCCCCGTCCATCGACACGGCGATGCACGCCCTGGTCGACGCCGCGCACGTCGACCACCTGCACCCGGACGCCGGCATCGCCATCGCGACGGCGGCGGACGGACCAGCCCTGACGTCGACGATCTTCGGCGACACGGTGGTGTGGGTGCCGTGGCGCCGACCCGGGTTCCAGCTCGGGCTCGACATCGCCGCGATCAAGCGGGACAACCCCCAGGCGATCGGCACGATCCTCGGCGGCCACGGGATCACGGCTTGGGGCGAGACGAGCGAGGAGGCCGAGGCGAACTCGCGCTGGATCATCGACACCGCCGAGCAGTTCATCGCGGAGCACGGGAAGGCCGACCCGTTCGGCGGATCCCGAGCAGGCTTCGAGGCGCTGCCGACCGAGGAACGCCACGCACGCGCCGCCGCCCTCGCACCGACGATCCGCGGCATCGCCGGGCACGACAAGCCGGTGGTGGGGCACTTCACCGACAGCGATGTCGTGCTCGAGTTCCTGGCGTCGTCGCGCGCCGAGGAGCTCGCCGCGCTCGGCACGAGCTGCCCCGACCACTTCCTGCGCACCAAGGTGAAGCCCCTCATCCTCGACCTGCCCGCCACCGCGAGCGTCGACGAGCAGACCGCCCGCCTGCACGAACTCCACGAGCAGTACCGCGCGGACTACCAGGCCTACTACGACCGCCACGCGAACCCGGACTCCCCCGCGATCCGCGGCGCCGACCCCCTCATCGTGCTGGTGCCCGGCGTCGGGATGTTCTCCTACGGCAAGGACGCCCAGACCGCCCGCGTCGCCGGGGAGTTCTACGTCAACGCGATCAACGTCATGCGCGGCGCCGAGTCGCTGAGCACCTACGCCCCCATCGACGAGGCCGAGAAGTTCCGCATCGAGTACTGGGCCCTCGAAGAGGCGAAGCTGCAGCGGATGCCGGCCCCCAAGAAGCTCGCCACCCGCATCGCCCTGGTCACCGGAGCCGCGAGCGGCATCGGCAAGGCGATCGCGAAGCGCCTGGCCGCCGAGGGTGCCGCGGTCGTCATCGCCGACCTCGACCTCACGAAGGCGCAAGACGCTGCGGCCGAGATCGGGAACACGGACAGGGCCATCGGCGTCGCGGCGAACGTGACGTCCGCAGCGGAGATCGAGCAGGCCATCCAAGAGACGCTGCTGCACTTCGGCGGCCTCGACCTCGTCGTCAACAACGCCGGACTGTCGCTCAGCAAGAGCCTGCTCGAGACCACCGAACAGGACTGGGACCTGCAGCACGACGTCATGGCGAAGGGGTCGTTCCTGGTGTCCAAGGCGGCAGCGAAGGTCCTCATCGAGCAGGGCCTCGGCGGCGACATCGTCTACATCTCGTCGAAGAACTCGGTGTTCGCCGGTCCGAACAACATCGCGTACTCGGCGACGAAGGCCGACCAGGCGCACCAGGTCCGGTTGTTGGCGGCGGAGCTCGGCGAGCACGGTGTCCGCGTCAACGGGATCAACCCCGACGGCGTCGTCCGTGGCTCGGGGATCTTCGCGAGCGGCTGGGGAGCGAACCGCGCGAAGACCTACGGCATCGAGGAGCAGGACCTCGGCGCGTTCTACGCCCAGCGCACCATCCTCAAGCGCGAGGTCGTCCCGGAGAACGTCGCGAACGCCGTCTACGCCATCTGCACCGACGACTTCTCGCACACGACCGGGTTGCACGTGCCCGTCGACGCGGGTGTCGCCGCCGCGTTCCTGCGCTGATGAACGACAAGAGGTAAGAGCATGTCCACCAGCGGCACCGTCGCCGCCGTCGACCTCGGGGCCACCAGCGGCCGCGTGATCCTCGGGCACGTCGACACCGACGGCGTCCGGATGGAGCACGTCGCCCGGTTCCCGAACGGCCCCGTGACCCTGCACGAGCACGACCGCGAGGCCCTGCACTGGGACGTCGTCGAGCTCCACCGACAGGTGACCGACGGCCTCCGTCAGGCGTTCGCCACGCACCCGGCGATCGTCAGCATCGGCATCGACTCGTGGGCGGTCGACTACGGCCTGCTGCGCGACGGTCGGCTGCTCGGGCTGCCGTACCACTACCGCGACGAGCGGCACGAGGGCGGCGTCGACCGCGTGCACCGACGGATGGACGCGGCCGAGCTGTACGCCCGGAACGGTCTGCAGCACCTGCCCTTCAACACGGTGTTCCAGTTCGCTGCCGACCCGTCCCTGCAGCTCGCGCAGCGGGCGTTGCTCGTCCCCGACCTGCTCGGCTACTGGCTCACCGGTGTCGAGGCGGCCGAGCGCACGAACGCGTCGACGACCGGGGTCCTGAACGCGACGACCCGCGGGTGGGACCCGGCGTTGCGGGCTGCTGCGGGCCTCCCGGCCGGCCTCCTGCCCACCCTGCGTGACCCGGGCGACCGACTCGGGCCCCTGCTGCCGTCCGTCGCCGACGCCGTCGGCGGGCAGGCACCCGTCACGCTCGTCGGCTCGCACGACACGGCCTCCGCCGTCGTCGCGGTCCCCGCGACCGAACCGGACTTCGCGTACATCTCCTCCGGCACCTGGTCACTCGTCGGCGTCGAGCTCGACGCACCCGTCCTGTCGGACGCGGCGCGCGACGCGAACTGCACCAACGAGGGCGGGGTCGACGGCCGCGTCCGGTTCCTGAAGAACGTGTCCGGACTGTGGTTGCTCTCCGAGAGCGTCCGCACCTGGGAACGTGACGGCGCGAGCATCGACCTGGAGGCCCTGCTCGCCTCCGCCGCGGCCGTCACGGCCCCGGTCCCCGTCTTCGACCCCGCTGACGAGTCGTTCACGGCGCCCGGCGACATGCCCGCGCGCATCGCCGCCTGGTGCGGCGACCACGGGCTGAGCGCGCCCGCGTCGCGGGCCGAGTTCGTGCGCTCGATCCTCGAGTCACTGGCCGGCGCGTACGCGGAGACACTTGCGACGATCAGCACCATCACGGGGAAAGACGTCCGACAGGTGCACATCGTCGGCGGCGGATCGCAGAACCGACTGCTCTGCCAGCTGACGGCCGACCGCACCGGGCTGCCCGTCCTGGCCGGGCCCGTCGAGGCGACGGCACTCGGCAACATCCTGTTGCAGGCGCGGGCAGCCGGACTCGGCGGCCTGCGCGGCGCATCGCTCGAGGCCCTGCGCGCGACGATCGCGCGCACCGTCGAGCCCGTCCGGTACACCCCGCGTTCCTCCGACGCTTCCCTCCGCCAATCCACCTCGAGACGTAGGATGTCTGTATGACCTCGACCGACGACCAGCACCGCGTCGACCCCGCCACGGGCGCACCGGCAGCCACCCCGGGCACACCGTCGGCCCGGCGGACCCCGATCAAGCGGCAGCTGCCGACCGTGCGTGACCTCGCGCCGCTCATGCAGTTCAAGAAGCCTTCGCTGCCCGGTCGGCGTCAGCGCCTCGAACAGGCCCTGACGATCTGGGACCTGCGCGACATCGCCGCCCGCCGCACGCCGAAGGCCGCGTTCGACTACACCGAGGGCGCCGCCGAGGCCGAGATCTCGCTCGCGCGCGCCCGCCAGGCGTTCGAGGACATCGAGTTCACACCCGCGATCCTGCGCGACGTGTCGTCCGTGGACACCTCGCGCTCGGTGCTGGGTGCGCCGGTCGCGTACCCGTTCGGCATCGCCCCCACCGGGTTCACGCGCATGATGCAGACCGAGGGCGAACGTGCCGGTGCTCGGGCAGCCGGACGCGCGGGCATCCCGTTCTCGCTCTCCACCATGGGCACCACGGCCATCGAGGACGTCCGCGGCGCCAACCCGAACGGCCGCAACTGGTTCCAGCTGTACATGTGGAAGGACCGCGAGAAGTCGATGGCGCTGGTCTCCCGCGCCGAGAAGGCCGGGTTCGACACGCTGCTCGTCACCGTGGACGTGCCCGTCGCCGGCGCGCGCCTGCGGGACAAGCGCAACGGCTTCTCGATCCCGCCGCAGCTGAGCGCCCGGACCGTACTGAACGCCATCCCGCGACCGTGGTGGTGGTTCGACTTCCTGACCACCGAGCCGCTGGCGTTC
Organism: Curtobacterium sp. PhB190; assembly: GCF_004365385.1. NCBI lineage: Bacteria > Bacillati > Actinomycetota > Actinomycetes > Micrococcales > Microbacteriaceae > Curtobacterium > Curtobacterium sp. PhB190. Next base: position 207,674 of record NZ_SODN01000002.1, read on the forward strand.
GCGTCGCTCGACCGGTGGTCCGGCACCGTCGGGGAGCTCCTCGACCACATGTTCGACCCGACCGTCACCTACGAGGACCTCGCCTGGATCCGCGACCAGTGGAAGGGCAAGGTCGTCGTCAAGGGCGTGCAGTCCCTGGCCGACGCCCGTCGTCTGGCGGACATGGGCGTCGACGGGATCACGCTGTCGAACCACGGCGGACGCCAGCTCGACCGGGCACCCGTGCCGTTCCACCTGCTGCCCTCCGTGGTGAAGGAGGTCGGCATGGACACCGAGGTGCACCTCGACACCGGCATCATGTCCGGCGCGGACATCGTCGCCGCCGTGGCGCTCGGTGCGAAGTTCACCATGGTCGGCCGCGCGTACCTGTACGGGCTGATGGCGGGCGGCGAGGCCGGTGTCGACCGGATGATCCAGATCCTGTCGGAGCAGATCGAGCGCACGATGCGGCTGCTCGGGGTCACGTCGCTCGACGAGCTCGAGCCCGGTCACGTGACGCAGCTGCAGCGCTTGCAGCCGGTGCCGCGCGGCTGAGGCGGCGGGCGCGGGCTGCCCGCCGTTCACCGCGCGTTCGGGTGCCGATTCGGGCGATTACCCCCGAACGGGGCACAAATGATGCAAGATGTCCGTGGACGCGTCACCGAACCCCTCGGCATCCTGCCCCCTGGCGCGCCGTCCCCTCCCCGCATCCTGCGCCCGAGCACCCCGAGGAGCCCGACATCTCGACCCGAAGCACGTGCACGCCCATGCGCGGCACGACCCCCGCGACCACCACGCCCATCACCTCCACCACCGAACGGCACACCCGATGAGCCGCCGTCGCGCGATCCTGGCGGCAGCGACCGCCGGTTGCCTGGCACTCGGAGTCCCCACCGCCTCCGCCGCCTCCGCTGACAGCTGGTGGGGCTGGGGCGGACACCGCCACGGGCAGCACGCCCCGGTGACCCCCACGCCCACCCCCTCGGACACTGCGACCCCGGCCCCGTCAGACGACGAGGAGTCGGACGCGACGCCGACGGAGACGCCCGCGCCGACCGCCGAGGCCGCGCCGATCAAGGACACCACCCCGACCGCGGAACCCGAGGCGGCTGCGCCCACCGACGACGCCGAAGCCGCGGAGTCGGACGCCGACGACGCGGCCGAACCGCAGGACGAGGTCGCCGACACCTCCGCTGCGCCGGCCGCCTCGTTCGTCGAGGACTTCACCACCGACGCCGTCACCGGCCTCGTCTCGCGGCTCTACCCGCAGTCGTGGCAGCCCTACCCCGACGGCACCTCCGGCATCTACGCGCCGAGCAAGACCGTCTCGGTGCACGACGGCGTGATGGACGTCGCCCTCGGCACCGGAGCGGGGGCGGCCGGCACGTTCGGCTCCTCCGCCGGAGCCTGGGACCACGTCGGCGGCTCGTTCTCCGTCCGCGCCAAGGCAACCGGTGGCGACGGCAACGGCGCGGCGTTCATGCTGTGGCCGACGTCGGGCACCTGGTCCGACGGCGAGATCGACTTCCCCGAGGGCAACTTCGAGGACAGCCCCTCGGCCTTCCACCACTCGATGACCCCGGGCAAGGAAGCCGACCGCGTCCAGATCGGCACGGGCGTCTCATGGCGCGACTGGCACACCTACACGGTGGACTGGGTGCCCGGAGAGTCGGTCACCTACAGCGTCGACGGCAAGGTCCTCGACACGATCACGCACGACGTACCGACGACCCCGCACCGCTTCATGTTCCAGGTCGGCAACTGGGGCGACCAGGGCAACCTGCTCATCGACTGGGTCTCCACCACGGAGTGAGCGTTCGGCCCACTGAGTGAGCAGAAGACGTCGGTTTCCCACCAGGGACCCGACGTCTTCTGCTCACTGGATCAGGCTCGCGACGTCAGCGCACGGTCCAGGTTCCGCGCAGGGTGGTCAGCAGGTGGTCGATGTTCCGCAGTGCCCGTCGGGTCTCCCAGACGGAGTACGCGCACATCCCCACGAACAGCACCAGGATCGCCCACCAGAACGGACTGACCGTCAGAGCTGCCCAGACCGAGAAGGCCGCGAAGACGACGACCATGATCGGCACGATGACCCGGTTGTTCCGGTACCGCTTGCGGGTCGACTCGAGCTCGCGGGTCCACACGACGTGGTCGACGTCGTCCGGCAGGTCTCCGGAGCGCACCGCTCGCTGGATCGCGGCAGCACCCTCGGTGCCACCCGCTCGGCGGCGACGGTAGGCGATGAGGAAGCCGAAGAACACCGTCATCAAGACGGCGTAGAAGAGCGATCCGATCGCGCGGGCGGCCAGACCGGCACCGTCGGGGTTCGAAGCCAGACCGATGGCGAAGTACAGTCCGCCGACCAGGACGAACACGATGGGCAGCAGTGCCGGCAGCGGGAGTCGTCGAAAGCGGTCCACGGTGTCTCCTCGTCGAATGTTCGAGTGGTCCTCGGTTCCTCCACCATGCCGACGGTGCCCGGGAGTCGGCTGAGACTTCCCGCTCGAGTAATAGTTAGGTTAGCCTTACCTACGTGGCACGGACGAACATGCAGGCGACCCGCACGAAGCCGGAACGCGTCGAGCTCCTCACCCTGCACGTCGTGCGGACCGAACGGATCTCGCCGTCCTTCATCCGCGTGGTGTTCGGCGACGACGACCTGAGCCGATTCACCCACATGGGCTACGACCAGTGGTTCCGTCTGTTCCTGCCGGTGGACGGCGGTGACCTCGCGCGGGCCCCGCAGAAGCTCGACACGGTGAGCTACCTGAGGTTCCTGACGGTGGCGAAGGCGAGCCGACCGATCCTCCGCAGCTACACCGTGCGGAGCCTCCGGCGACTGCACCAGGGCGACGAGCTCGACGTCGACTTCGTGGTGCACGGCACTGGTGACGACCACGCACCGACCGGGCCGACCGCGGCTGGGTGGGCACTCGGCGCACAGCCCGGCGACGTGGCCGGGCTCATCGACGAGGGCATCGGCTTCGACCGGGACGCCCTCGGTCGTCCGATCGTGATCGTCGCGGACGAGAGCGCCCTGCCCGCTGCAGCCGGGATCCTCGAGTCGCTCCCCCGTTCGACCAAGGGCACCGCGATCCTCGAGGTCCCGACGGACGCCGACGTGCGGACCATCGATGCGCCGACCGGCATCGACGTGACGTGGATCACCCGCGAACCCGGTCGACGTCCCGGAGCCGCGGCGCTCGACGCGGTCACCCGATCGTCGGTGAGCCCCGACCACGCTGCCTGGGTCGCCGGCGAGCAGTCCCTCGCCGGCGGAGCACGACGGCACTGGGTCGGCGCGGGCATCCCGAAGGAGCGGATCGCCTTCACCGGGTACTGGCGCGCGGGCCGGTCCGGCTGACTGCGTTCGGGCACCTCCGGCAACTTCGTGAGCAGGAATGGTCGAGTGCCGATTCCCGACCCGACCATTTCTGCTCACGAAGCACGGCGCGGACGCACGAAGCACGAAGCACGGCGCACGGCCACCAGCGCCGCACGCCTAGGGTGGGCGGGTGATGGGCGACGAGGGGCGAGCACGGGCGGCACTCGCGACCGTCGCAGCGAACGGGTGGGCGGATGCCGGGCCCGTGGCGGGCGAACTCACCGGTTCGTCCAGCCCGCGGCACGCCGCCGTCCTGATGCTCTTCGGCACGCTCGACCGCACCCCCAGCGACCGCCCGGCCGTCGCCGCCGACGTCCCGCGCGACTTGGACGTCCTGTTACTCGCGCGCGCCACGACCCTGCGCGCGCACCCGGCCGAGGTCGCGTTCCCCGGCGGACGGATCGACCCGGGCGATGTCGACGCCGTCGCCGCAGCCCTCCGCGAAGCGCGTGAGGAGACCGGGCTCGACCCGACGGGCGTCGAGGTCCTCGGCACGCTGCCCGCGGTGCCGCTGGCGTTCTCGAACCACCTGGTGCGCCCGGTGCTGGGGTGGTGGCGCGAGCCGTCCCCGATCCGGGTCGTCGACGAGCGCGAGTCGGCCGCGGTGTTCCGGGTCCCCGTGGCGGACCTGCTCGACCCGGCGAACCGCGGGGTCACGGTGATCCAACGCGGTGGTCAGGAGTGGCGCGGGCCGGGCTTCACCGTCGATGCGGAGCACAGCGACCACGACGACGGCGACCACCACGACGACGACCACCACGACGACCACCTGGTGTGGGGGTTCACCGCGATGCTGCTGGATGCGCTGTTCGACCGGCTCGGGTGGACCGAGGACTGGGATCGGGAGCGGGAACTGCCGCTCGATCGTCGACACTGATCCGGTCGGTACCGCCCAGCGGGAACGACAGCGGGTCGGCACGGACTGCGTCCACCGCGTGGGCGACGGCCCCGATGACGACGACGTCGCCGCCGAGCGTCGACGCCACCAGGTCGGGCACGGGGTCGAAGTGCCAGCCGTCGAGCAGCGCGCGGGCGCGGTCGATGACGGCGACGGCGGGCTGGGCGATCGCACCGGCGACGACCACGCGGTCGATGTCGAGCAGGCTGGCGAGCAGGACGCAGACGCGGGCCAGTCGGTCGCCGAGGCGGTCGACGATCGCCAGCGCCACGGTGTCGCCGTCCTGCGCCGCGCGGAACACGGCGGAGGCACCGGCGTCCACCGCGAGCGGACTGCCCGGCCGGACCTCGCCCGCGGCGACGGCCTCGGCGACCAGCGTCCGCGCCGTCGCGCCGATGCCGTCCGACGACCCGACCCCCTGGACGATGTCGAGCACGCGCATCTCCCCCGCGCCGCCGTGGGCACCGCGGAGCAGCACACCGTCGACCACGAGGCCGCTGCCGAACCGCTCGCCGGAGAGCAGTGCGGCGAACGAGGCGTCCCCCGAGGACGGCCGCTCGGCGAGCGCGGCGAGGTTCGCGTCGTTCTCGACGACGACGCGGCCGTGCGGGACGGCGCCGGCGAAGCCCGGGTTCATCCGGTCCCAGAAGCCGCCGTCGCCCGGCGATGCCCCGCCGGCGTCGACCGGCGCGGGGATGCCGACGACGGTGACCAGAACGCGGGAGCGGTCGGCTCCGGCGGCGGCGAGCGCGTCGTCCACGGTGTCGGCGAGGACTGCGAGCCGGACGGGAACCTCGAGTCCCGACTCACCGAGTGCCCCTTCGGCGCGACCGAGCACGGTGCCGCGCAGGTCGGCGACGATGGCGGTGACCCGGTGCTGTCCGGCGTCCACCCCGACGACGACCCCGGCGGCGGTGTCGAGTTCGTAGCGCCGGGCGGGCCGACCGATCCGGTACTCCCCGGCGGCACGGGCGTCGTCGAGCTCGTGGAGCCAGCCGAGCCGGACGAGTTCCTCGCACGCGGCCAGCACGGTCGAGCGGGTCAGGCCGGTGGCGTCGATGGCCTCGGTCGCGGTGAAGGCGCCAGCGTCGAAGGCGTGCGCGAGCAGTGTCTCGGCGCTCGTTCGACGGGGTGGCGGCATGCCGTGACCTTATCGCGCAACGAGTTCCTTGCGTAATTAGATTTTGTCGCTAGATTTAGTCTCGCGGTCGGCATCGGAGCCGATCGCAGGACGGAACGGCAGGGCTGCCGGGTCCGGACGGACGGAGACGACGTGCAACCACACGCCACGACCAGGACGGCGGCATCGGTGAGCCGACGCTCGTTCCTGCTCGGAGCCGGCGGCATCGGAGCGGGCCTCGCGCTCGCCGGGTGCGCCCCGATCGGGTCCTCGAGCGCCAAGCCGGAGACCATCACGTTCTACGTCTCGAAGCCCGAGGTCATCGGGTATTTCGACGGCGTCATCGCGCAGTTCCACGACAGCCAGTCGAAGGTGCGGGTCGTCCGTGACTCGACCTCCAGCATGTCCGCGAACTTCGTCCGGAACCGGCCGCCGGACCTCGGCTGCTGGAACTACAACTTCTCGGTCGTGCCGTTCGTCGAGCACGGAGCCCTGACGGACCTCTCCGACCTGCCGCAGGCCGACACGATCAACCCGGACCTGTGGCCGCTCATGCAGCAGACCGCCGACTACCCGGGTCGCAAGAGCGCGCTGCCGTACTCGGTGACCGCCGCCTCGGTGATCTACAACAAGGCGCTGTTCGCCGAGCAGGGACTCGAGGTGCCCACCACCTGGAGCGAGTTCGCCGATCTCTGCGGGCGGCTGCAGCAGGCCGGCATCGCCCCGATCTACGGGACGTTCAAGGACAACTGGACGATCGCGCAGGGCATGTTCGACTACACGGTCGGCGGTGCGATCGACACCCCGAAGACGTTCGACGCACTGCGACGCGAGGGCACGAGCGTCGGCAAGGACTCGTCGGTGTCGTTCGAGAAGGACCTCCGGACGCCGATGGAGCGCATGACCCAGCTGCGCGCATGGCACCAGGACGGTGCCGCCAGCCGCGGCTACGGCGACGGCAACCTCGCGTTCGCACAGGGCAAGGCCGCGATGTACCTGCAGGGGCCGTGGGCGCTCGGCGAGATCGCCAAGACGAACAAGGACATGGACCTCGGCACGTTCCCGCTGCCCGTCACCGACGACGCCGCGGACAACAAGGTGCGGGTGAACGTCGACCTGGCGCTCTGGATCCCGGAGGCGTCCCGCAAGCAGGAGGCCGCCCGCGAGTTCCTGACGTTCCTGATGCAGTCGAAGGTCAACGACAAGTACAACGCCGACAACAACGGCTTCGGTGTCCGGAAGGACGCTCCCCCGGCGTCGAACCCGGCGCTGACCGGCATGCAGTCGTACTACGACGACGCCGCCTTCTACCTCGGTGCGTCGCAGCTCATCCCCGCCGAGATCCCGGTCGCGAACTACGCGCAGTCGATCGCCTTCGGCGGCGACCCGCAGCGCCAGCTCCGCACCCTCGACGCCGACTGGGCGCGTCTCGCGCTCCGCACGGCCGCGTAAGGAGACGTCCCATGGCAACCACGACCACCGAAGCCATCACGACGGCGGACCGCCGCCGACGTGGCGGAGCCGCCCCGGGCCTCCCGTCCGTCACCCACAAGCGGAAGCGGATCGAACCGCTCTTCCTCGCCTTCCTGCTCCCCACCCTGCTGCTCTTCACGCTCGCCATCACGCTGCCGGCCGTGATGGGCATCGTGCTCAGCTTCACGAACTCCGTCGGGTTCGGTGAGTTCCGCTTCATCGGGCTCACGAACTACGTCGCGGTGTTCTCCGACCCCGCGATCCTGCAGGCGTACCTGTTCACCCTCGGGTTCTCGCTCGTCACCGTGATCGTCGTCAACGCGATCGCGTTCCTGCTCGCCATCGCGCTGACGTCGAAGATCCGCGGCAAGATCGCCCTCCGCGCGGTGTTCGTGCTGCCGATGGTCATCTCGGGCATCGTCATCGCGTACGTGTTCTCGTTCCTGTTCGCGAACAGCCTGCCGGCCCTGGCCAGTGCGATCGGCTTCGGTCCGCTCGAGCAGAGCATCCTGGCGAACCCCGACCTGGCGTGGGTCGCCATCGTGATCGTCACCGCGTGGCAGGCGATCCCGTCGACGCTCCTCATCTACATCGCCGGGGTGCTGTCCATCCCCGGCGAGGTCTACGAGGCAGCTGCCCTCGACGGCGCGAGCGCGTGGCGGCAGCTGATCTCGATCACCGCACCGCTGACGGCCGGCTACATCCTGATCAACCTGGTGATCGGGTTCAAGAACTTCCTGAACTCGTACGACATCATCGTCGGCCTGACCGACGGTGGCCCCGGCACCTCGACCACGAGCGTCGCGATGTCGATCTTCAAGGGCTTCAACGGCGGCGACTACGCCTACCAGATGGCCAACGCCACGATCTTCTTCATCATCGCGGTCGTCATCGCCGTGATCCAGCTGCGGGCGACCCGCGGGAAGGCAGCGCTCTGATGACCATCCAGACACCCCTCCGTCCGGGGACGACGAAGACGGGCAGCATCAGATCGGTCGACGCCGACCGGACCGCCGGCCGCCGCGGCGGCAACGCCAACTGGCCCGTCACCGTCGTCCTCGTGCTCTGCGCGCTCTCGATCCTGGTGCCGCTCTACGTCACCCTGACGATGGCGTTCAAGACGACCGGCCAGGCCGTCGACGGCAACGCGTTCTCGCTGCCGGCACCGTTCAGCGTCGACGGCTTCGTGCAGGCGTGGGAGCTCACCGACTTCCCGCGGGCGTTCGGCGTCTCGGTGCTCGTCGCCGCGATCACCGTCGTCGGCACGATCCTGCTCGCGTCGTTCACGGCGTTCGCGATCGCCCGGAACTGGGACCGTCGGCTGTTCCGCTGGTCGTTCTTCTACCTGCTCGCCGCCATGTTCCTGCCGTTCCCGGTGCTCGCGCTGTCGCAGGTGAAGCTCACCGGCCTCGCGCACCTGGACAACCCGTTCGGCGTCGCGCTGCTGCACGTCATGTTCCAGCTGTCGTTCAGCGTGCTGCTCTTCACCGCGTTCCTGCGGTCGATCCCGGCCGAGCTCGAGGAGAGCGCCCGCATCGACGGCGCGAGCACCGGTCAGGTGTTCTGGCGGCTCGTGTTCCCGCTGCTGGCACCGATGAGCGCCACCGTCGGCATCTTCGCGTTCCTGGCGTCGTGGAACGACTTCGTGATGCCGTCGCTGATCACCTCGGACCCGGCGTTGCAGACCCTGCCGGTGCTGCAGCAGATGTTCCAGACCCAGTTCAGCAACAACTACAACGTCTCGTTCGCCTCGTACCTGATGGCGATGGCCCCGGCGATCATCGTCTACCTCGTCACGCAGCGATGGGTGATGGCCGGTGTGACCCAGGGCGCCATCAAGTGAGCAAGACGACCGACCCGGCCGGTACGACCGAACCGACCGACACCGCCACGAACCACGAAAGGCCCGTCGTGACCGACACCCTCGCCCAGCCCGCCACCACTGCCACCGACGAGACCTGGTGGCGCCAGGCGAGCGTCTACCAGATCTACCCGCGCTCCTTCGCGGACGCGAACGGCGACGGCATCGGCGACCTGCCCGGCATCACCGAGCGCGTGCCGTACCTGGCGTCGCTCGGTGTCGAGGCCGTCTGGCTCAGCCCGTTCTACCCGTCCGCCCTCGCCGACGGCGGCTACGACGTCGACGACTACCGCGACGTCGACCCGAAGCTCGGCACGCTCGACGACTTCGACCGGATGGTCGAGGCGCTGCACGCCGCCGGCATCCGGGTGATCGTGGACGTGGTGCCGAACCACACGAGCGACCGGCACGAGTGGTTCCGCGAGGCGCTCGCCGCGCCGAAGGGCTCCCCCGCCCGCGACCGCTACGTCTTCCGCGACGGCACCGGGCCGTCCGGCGAACAGGCTCCGGCCGACTGGATCTCGATCTTCGGCGGCCCGGCCTGGACCGCGGTCGGCGACGGCCAGTGGTACCTGCACTCGTTCGCCAAGGAGCAGCCCGACCTGAACTGGGCGAACCGCGAGGTCCGCGACGACTTCCTGCACACCCTGCGCTTCTGGTCGGACCGCGGCGTCGACGGCTTCCGCATCGACGTCGCCCACGGGCTCGCGAAGGACCTGCCGTCCGGAGCCCTGCCGACCTGGGCGGAGCTCGCCGAGATCCCGAAGGACGGCTCGCACCCGCTGTGGGACCGCGACGACGTGCACGAGATCTACGCCGAGTGGCGGACCGTGTTCAACGAGTACATCCCGGCGCGCACTGCGGTCGCCGAGGCCTGGGTCGCCGCCGACCGCCGCGCCCGGTACGCCAGCGCCGACGGTCTGGGGCAGGCGTTCAACTTCGACCTGCTCGAGGCCGACTTCGACGCCGGTTCGTTCAAGGAGATCATCGAGTTCAACCTCGGCCTGGCCGAGCAGTCCGGCTCGTCGACCACGTGGGTGTTCTCGAACCACGACGTCGTCCGGCACGCCACCCGCTACGCGCTGCCTGCGCGGAACGGCTCCCCCGACAAGCAGGGCGGCAAGTGGCTGCTCGCCGGTGGGTCGCAGGACGCGCTGGACCGCTCGCTCGGGCTGCGCCGCGCGCAGGCGGCGACCCTGCTCGAGCTCGCACTGCCCGGCTCCGCCTACCTGTACCAGGGCGAGGAGCTCGGTCTGCACGAGGTCGGCGACATCCCCGACGCCGACCGCCAGGACCCCGCGTTCTTCCGCAACCCGGGCGTCGACGTCGGCCGCGACGGCTGCCGTGTCCCGATCCCGTGGACCCGGTCCGGCCCGTCGTTCGGCTCCGGCTCCGCGCACCTGCCGCAGCCGGCGTGGTTCGCGGACGCGAGCGTCGAGGCCGAGGACACCGACCCCGACTCGACCCTGAGCCTGTACCGGAAGGCCCTCGGGCTGCGCGGCCAGCTGCAGTCCGAGGAGCACCTGGAGTGGCTCGAGACCGGCCGCGACGACGTGCTCGCGTTCCGACGCCCGAACGGCTGGACGAGCGTGACGGTGTTCGGTGACGAGCCCTACGAACTCCCCGCCGGCGAGCTGCTGCTCGCCTCGGCACCGGTGGCAGACGGTGCTCTCACGGGCGTGGGGACGGCCTGGTTGCGTTCCTGACGCAGGGTGCGCGTCGTGGACGCGACCAGGTGACGGACGGGAGGCACGGTGCAGGCAGGCACCGGGCCTCCCGTCCGCCGTGGGGTCACCATCTCGGGCCGCGACCGGCATCCGAGACGTCAGCCGCTGACGGTAGGGTCGCCGCATGAGCGGGGCGACGATCAGCGTGCAGGACTTCGTCATGCGGTTCGGGGACCGGAACGTGGTCGACGGACTGTCGTTCGACGTCGCCGCCGGCGAGACGTTCGGCCTGCTCGGCAGCAACGGCTCCGGCAAGACCACGACGATCCGTGCCCTGCTCGGCATCACCACCCCGACCGCGGGCACCCTGACCATCGACGGCCAGCCCTACCGGCCCGCCACCGGTGGCATCGGGTACCTGCCCGAAGAGCGCGGGCTCTACCGCAAGGAATCCGTCATCGACGTGATGTCCTACTTCGGACGGCTCCGCGGGCTGCGCGGCCCCGAGGCGACGGCCTGGAGCATGGACTACCTGGCACGCGTTGGTCTGGCCGACCGCGCCAAGCTCCGCGTCGACAAGCTCTCCGGCGGGCAGCAGCAGAAGGTGCAGCTCGGCATCACGATCATGGACCGGCCGCGGCTGCTCATCCTCGACGAACCGACGAAGGGCCTCGACCCCGTGAACCGACGGCTGCTGCTCGACCTGGTCGACGAACGGAAGGCCGACGGCGCGACCGTCATCCTCGTGACCCACCACATGGACGAGGTCGAGCGGCTCTGCGACCGGATCCTGCTGCTCAAGGACGGCACCGCCGCCGCCTACGGGTCGATCCCCGACGTGCAGGACGCCTTCGGCGGCGCCGTCGCCCGGGTCGGCCTCGACGGACCGGTCCCCCGCTCGCCGCTGTACAAGCTCGCGCGGCACGAGGGGCACGTCGCCTACCTCGTGCCGACGTCCGCCGCCGCACCGGACGGTGCCGACATCCTCGCGGCGCTCGTGGCGGACGGTGTCCGCGTCACCGCGTTCGAGATGCGTCGGATCCCGCTCGACGAGATCTTCGTGCAGGTCTACGGCCACGACGCGCTCGCCGCCGCGGGGGCAGCAGCGTGAGCCGCCTCGGCACCGTCGTCCGGTTCGAGTTCGTCCGCGCGGTCAAGAAGCCCGCGTTCTGGATCGGCACCCTCGCACTGCCGGTCGTCATCGTCATCGTGTCCCTGCTCGTCGGCATCGGACAGGCAGCCGGCACCGACTCGGTCGTCTCGGGCTCGTCGGCCACGAAGACCCCGTTCCGCTACGTCGACCACTCCGGGCTGGTGTCCGAGTCCGTCGCGGCGAAGTGGGGCGGGTCGCCGTCCACCGACGCCGACGCCGACCGCGCCGCCGTGCGTTCCGGGGACCTCGACGCCTTCATCTCGTTCCCGTCCTCCCCCTCGACCTCGCCGATCACCGTCGATGCCGCCGACCGCGGCCTGTTCGCGAACGGTGGCTACTCGTCGCTCGCCGAACGGGTGCTCGAGCAGAGCGTCGCCGCGACCGTCGACGACCCCGAGACCGTCGAGCTCCTGCGTTCCCCACCGGCCACCGACGTCACGACCTACGCCGACGGGCAGGTCGCGCCGGGATGGCTGTCGATCGTTCCGCCGTTCCTGTACGTCGCCGCCTTCTTCGGACTCGTCATCCTGCTCGCGGCACGCATGGTGACCGTCGTGGTCGAGGAGAAGGAGAACCGCATCTCCGAGATGATCCTGACCGCCGTCACCGCCGGCGACCTGATCCGCGGCAAGGTGATCGCGATGCTGCTCGTCGGGTTCGTGCAGGTCGGGGTGTTCGTCATCCCGGGGCTGGTCGGGATGCTCGCCGTCCTGCCACTCGTCGCCTCGCAGCTCGGCGGGCTGACGATCGACCCGTGGCGCATGCTCGTCGGCGCGCTGCTGCTCGTCGGCGGCGTGCTGCTGGCGTCCGGACTGTTCGTCGCCGTCGGTGCCGCGGTGCCGTCGATCAAGGACGCCTCGGCACTGCAGTCGGCGGCGATCTTCGCCCTGATCATCCCGCTCTACGCGGCGTTCTTCGTGATGACCACCCCGACGTCGCCCGTCGCCGCGTTCTTCACGTACTTCCCGACGTTCACGCCCGTCACCGCCATGGTGCGGAACGCCGTCGGCTCGCTGAGCGTCACCGAGTCGGTGGTCTGCATCGTCGAGGTGTTCGTCGCCGCCGGCCTGCTGCTCTGGTTCGCCGAGTACCTGTTCCGGCACTCGGTCGCGCAGTACGGGTCGAAGGTGACGCTGCGCCAGATCGTGTCGTGGTGGCGGCGGTCGGTCTCCCGTTAGGGACGGCTCTGGGGTTCCCGCTCGGCTTCGCGTGCAGTCTGCTGGTGTTCCGCCGGTCGCTGGCGCTGCGGCGTCTCGCGCTCGGGGACGTCGGCGTCGAGGTCCCACGACGGCAACTCGTGCTGCTTCCAGCCCTGGCGGAGCGTCCGGACCGACCGGTCGAACTCCACCATGACGTCGATGTGCGGCCGGACGAGCATCTGGATCTGCAGTCCCTCGTACACCGCGAGCAGCTGCGTGGCCGCCTGGTACGACGGGATCGCCGATTCCTCGGCACCGTTGTCGAAGTCGCGCTGCAGACCGTTGCTGAGCTGCTCGACGTACTCGTCGAAGCGCTTGCGGAACAGCTCGGCGAAGCCGGACTCCGAGCTCGCGACCGTGATCACGCCCGCGAGGACGCGGACGAGCCCCGGGTCGGCGACGTCCTCGGCCAGGGTCAGCCGGACGTGGTCGATCGTGCACGCCGGCGGGGTCTTCCGACGGGTGCCACGCAGCTGCGTCCACCGGTCGTACGTCACCAGCAACAGGGCTTCCCACGCGGGGAACAACCGCTCCACGGTCTCGAGCGGGATGCCCGCGACCTCGGCCACCACCGAGGCGTCGACCGCGTCGAAGGAGTGCAGCCGGTAGGCGCGGATCGCTCCGCGGACGGTGCGCTCGGCGAGGGACTCATCGTCCTCGACGCGTTCGCCGTGCAGGGGTTCCATCCGACCATCCCATCGTGTGCGGTACCCCATTGTCTCGTCCCAGACCGGGGGCCGTCACATCCACGCCGGGTCGGCGTGGACCGGATCGGCGTGGGCGGGCCGTTCAGCCGGGTCGTCAGCCGACTCGTCAGCCGACGGTGACGGGGGCTGCCGGGGGCTTCACCCGCTGCTTCGCCCAGACGAAGAACCCGGTCAGCGTGAAGACGCCGTAGAAGACGTACATGAGACCCGACGCGTAGTACCCGGCCGAGAACAGGAGCGGGACACCGACAAGGTCGACCGCGACCCAGATGAGCCAGAACTCGACCCAGCCCTTCGCCATGCCGTAGGTGGCGAGCAGTGAGCCGACGAAGATCCACGCGTCACTCCACACCGGCTCGTACGACCCGAGGGCGCGGAACACCGGGGTGAGCAGGGCGGTCCCGCCGACCATGCCGACGACCAGCAGGACGCGCGTCCGCCACGACGCCCAGTGCGGTTCGATCACGGTGGACGTGTCGTCGGGCCGGTGGGTCCAGCGGTACCAGCCGTAGATGCTCACGATGATGAACATCACCTGGCGGCCGGCCTGGCCGAGCAGGTTGACGGGGTTCGGGGTGTCGAACAGTGCGCCCATGAAGACGGTGAACAGGAGCGCGTTGCCGACCAGCCCGACGGGCCAGGCCCAGACCTTGCGGCGCATCCCGCCGAGCGCGCTGAGCAGCCCGACGACGTTGCCGATCACCTCGCGCCAGAGCACCGTCTGGTCGCCGATGACGATCTGCGCGTCGAACAGCCAGCGCACGATGCCCATGGGCCCTCCTCGTTTCCGGTCGGTGCAACGGTCGGGGGCCGTCCGGCATTCCGGTGGTGATCGGGGTACAAACATGTCCTCCACAGGGTGGACAAAAATCACCCCCGTTCTGGGTCCATGCGAAAGCATGTTCCTACTTGTCCGCACTTTGGGGGACGAGTACCGTCGTCACCAGAGCGAGTCCAGCCCGCCCGAGCAGCAGATCTGCGCTCCGGAGCCCGGCGACCGCTCTCGGCAAAGGTCAGCCGCGACCCCTCACCCGCGAGGTCGATGACACCGTCCCACCGGCACGACGACCCGAATCACGAGCTGGTGGAATCCAGTGCGCCCCGAACGCACAGAACGGACCCGCCACCATGCACAAGATCGTCACCGGTGCCATCGCCGGCGCAGCCGGCATCGCCCTCCTCCTCGGTGGAGCAGGCACCTTCGCCCTCTGGAACGCCAGTGCCTCCAGCGCCGCGTCCTCGGTGAGCTCCGGCACGCTGACCCTCAGCGCGAACAACGACGGCGCCTGGACGGACATCACGAACGGCCGCTCGACCGCGATCAACCCCACCACCGCCCTGATGGTGCCGGGCAACACGTTCCAGTTCACGCAGACGCTGAACATCGGTGCGACCGGCCAGGACCTCAAGGCGAACCTGACCTACGCCAGCCAGTCGATCACCGGTGACTCCGCACTCCTCGCCGCGACGCAGAAGACCCTGGCCGTGACGTCCTCGAGCGCCACCGTCGTGCAGTCCACGTCGAACGCGAACACCTTCGTCGTCTCGCCGTCGGCGTCGACCTCGACCGTCAAGGTCGTCTTCACGATCACGCTGCCGTCCTCGGCGACGACCGGGCAGAACGGGTCGATCAACGTCGGCGCCCTGGCCTTCACGCTCACCCAGACCGCGATCGGTTCCTGATCCACCGATCGCACTGACGCGGGCCACGACCGGCCCCTGATCCGCCGGTCGTGGCCCGTGCTGGGCCCTTGTGGCCCGTCTGGGCCCTTGTGGCCCGTCTGGGCCCTTGTGGCCCGCACCAGCAGAGGCTCACGAGCACCAGGGGACGCACATGACCGGGACACCGAGGACGACGGGCCGCCACCGCGCGGCACGACGCCACCGGTGGATCCTGCCCGTCGCGCTCGCCCTGGTCGTCGCCGTCGCCACGGCGCTCCTCGGCGTCGGCGGGACCTACGCCCTCTGGAACGGCACCGCCAGCACCGCGGCCACCACCGTGAAGTCCGCGACCGCGACGATCACCGTCGGCACCCTGTCGACGATGAACACGACCGTCCTCGGACCGGGTACCGGAGTCACCGGCACCTTCGCCGTGAAGAACACCGGTTCGATCCCACTGTCGATGCGCGTCGCCACGACGTCCACGAACGTCGCCTACGCGACGAACGCGTCGTCGGCGGCCGTCCTCGGCGAGCTGACGCTCCGTCTGACCAACGTGTCATCGGCTGCGGCCTGCACCGCCGGGCTGTCCGGCGCGAGCGGCCGTCTCGCCGCCTTCGACACCGGTAGCGGTTCGTTCACGCTCCAGCCCGGTGCGAGCACCGTCGGCTGTGTCGAGCTGGTCCTCGACGCCGACGCGCCGCAGAGCGTGTCCGGCGCCGTCACCGACTTCACCCTCACCGTCACCGGAACGCAGGTCTCCGCATGAACCGCCGTCTCCGGCTCGTCGTCGCCGTGCTGCTCACCGCCGTGTTCGTCGGCGGTGGGTCGAGCGCCGCCTGGGCACTGTGGAGTGCGTCCGGCACCACGGCCTCGAGCGTCACGATCGGCAAGGTCTCCGCCTCGATCGCCGGCACGAGCGCGCTGACCACCACCTTCTCGTCCACGGTGACGTCGGTCACGAAGCCGATCACGCTCACCAACTCGGGCTCCATCGCCGGCACCGCGACGACCACCGTGTCCGTCGTCGCCGGCAGCTCGACGGCGCTCGCGCAGGCGGTCACCGTCGTCGCGTGGCCCGTCGCCACGACCGCGGCGTGCACGACGAACACCGCGGTCGGCAGCGGCTCGGTCACCGGCACCTGGGCGTCACTGCCGAGCATGACGTCCAAGCTCGCCGCCGGCGCCTCGGCCATCTGGTGCACCCGCAGCACGCCCAAGTCCTCGGCGCCGGCATCCGCCACGGCCAACGTGAACGTGAACCTCACCGTGGCGAGCGGCAGCTGGACCTCGGGCGTCGTGCAGGGAGGCTTCTACCTGAACACCTCGGCAGCGGAAGCAGCGCTGACCTGCAACGACCACAGCGGCAACTACGTCGACGTCACCTGGGACGCCGCAGGCCGCCCCAAGGAGACCTGGTACGCCGCCTACGTCGGGACCACGCCGGTCGGACAGAAGGCCCAGGACTACTCGGCGTTCATCACCATCGCCCCGAGCGACATCCCGGCGAGCGCGGGTACCTCCGGCACGCTCACCGTCACGGTCAAGGTCCTCGACAGCGCCGGCAACCCGACCTCGACCGTCGCCGGCAGCGGCCCGGTCACGCTCTTCACGCAGAACAACGGCGCGGCGATCCGGTGCGGCGCGTGACCCGCGCGGCGGCTCGTCCCGAACGTGCAGAGCGCTCCGGTGGGCGTGCGGTCGTGCACGCCGTCGTCCTCGGTCTCAGCACCGGGCTGCTCCTGCTCGTCGCGGCCCTCGCCGTCGTGCTCATCGTCGTCCCCAAGGCCACCGGGTCGATGCCGCTGACGGTCCTGACCCAGTCGATGGAGCCGACGCTGCCCCCGGGCACCCTGCTCGTCGTCCGCCCGACCGCCGTCGACGACATCGAGGTGGGCGACGTCGTCACCTACCAGATCGTCTCCGGCCAGCCGGCCGTCATCAGCCACCGCGTGACCTCGGTGTCCTCGTCGTCGAACGGGGCGCGCACGTTCGTCCTCAAGGGTGACAACAACGCGAAGGCCGACCCGGACCCCGTCGCCGCCGCGCAGATCCGGGGAGTCGTCTGGTACAGCATCCCCGAGATCGGTGTCGTCAACCAGCTCGTCAACGGCTCGCGGAGCTGGCTCATCCCGACCGTCGCCGGCGTCCTGTTGGCGTACGGCGGCGTGATGATCACCATCGGCACGGTCACGGCCGCGCGCCGTCGACGTGGGGCGTGCGGGCGCGGGCGACGTGCGACGGCCGGTCACGGGCGCCGCAGGGCATCGCACCGGGGCTCGGGGCAGGCCCCGGTCTAGGCTCGGTGGACGTGACCGACGGAGTGCAGCGAGCGAGGGAACTGCTCGACGACGCTGCACGACGGCTCCGTGCCGCCGGGGTGCCGGACGAGGCGCTCGGCGAGTACGCGCAGCCGAAGGCGGTGCTCGGCATCCGCCGCGAAGCGACCATGCGGCCCCTCGGTCGCGTGTGGCGGGTCGGTGCGCTGCTGATCGGGTCGTCGCTCGAGTCCGGCGGTCGGGTCTGGGCCACCGGGGCGATCACCCGGGTCACCGATCCGGGCCGGGCGCAGTTCCAGTCGGTCTCCGCCGAGGTCCGTCGGGCCTACCGTGCTGCTGCGGCGAAGGGACACTTCGCGGCCGGCGACACCGTCAACCACGGCGCCACGGCGATCGCGTTGGACGGGACGCTCGTCGGCTCGACCGGGGTGCTCTTCGTCGAGGACGACGTGCCGCTCGTCCGCTGGTCACCGGCTGCCGGCTCCGCCGTCCCGCTCGCCGACTACCTGGCCGACCGCGTCGGGTTGCTCGTCGAACCGCCCCGGGGTGCGACCGACTGACCCGCTATCGTGACGGCATGGACGGACAGCAGCCGCGCGAACGACGCAACCCCTGGTGGGCGGTGCTGCTCGTCTTCATGTTCGGGGGCGTGCTGTCGCTGGTCGCCGGTCGGATGCTGCCCTGGCAGGACCAGGACCGGCAGGACCCCGACTACTGACGGCTGGCGGAGCCGCCCGACGGTCCGAGACCGAGGCAGAACGCCATCACTGCTTGCTGCACCGGGAGCAGTGCGGCCTTGAACCCGTGCCCGACGAACGCGGGGTGTTCCACGGCATCGGCGCTGACCTCACGGCCACGCACGAACGGCGGACACGGGTCGAAGCGGGCTCCCGTCGGCGCGAGGTCGAGGAGCGCCGCGGTGATCCGGTACGACTCAAGGGCGTCGGCGTGCGCTCCGGGGCCGTCCGTCAGGATCACGTCCGCCGACCGCACGGCAGTCTCGAGGTCGTCGGTCCATGCAGCGCCCGGCGTTGCGAGGCCGGCCGGGCAGCATTGGACCAGGTCGAGTCGCAGGACTCGAGCAGCTTCCTGCCATGCCCTGGCGATGTTGCCGTCCGCCCCGACGAAGAGGAAGCGGAGCGACGAGATCTCCCCACGCTGCCGCAGTGCGTAGAGGTCGGAGAGGACCTCGCACGGGTGGTTCTCGTCGGTCATGGCGTTCACGACAGGCAGCGCATGCGCGGCAACCAGTCCCTCGATGACGGCGAGGTCACGGTGACGCACCACGATGATGTCGACCCAGTTGACGAGGTACCGGGCGACGTCTGCCAGCGCCTCTGGCTTGTCGAGCGTCGTGTCCGGGAACACGATCGGACCGAGCCCCATCAGCGAAGCACCCTGCTCGAACGTCACCCTGGTTCGCAGACTGGTCGGCGGGAAGAACATGGCTGCCGACCCCGCCGTCACCGGTCCCCGGCCGTGCTGGTACGCGTCAGCAAGCTCGAAGACCGCATGGACGTCGGACGGAGACCAGTCATCGAGCTTGGCGAGAGAACGCATCCCACCACCGTAGGGACTGTCCGGAACAGCGTGTGCTTGGAGGGTGTCAGCCTCAGCCGAACTCGTCCGATCGATACGCCACCGATGCGCCGCTGAGGAAGACCACCTGGGCACCAACGCCGACATCGGCTTGGATGCGCGCTGCCGTCCGGAGCCCGAGTGCGCGGGTCTCGGCGTCACCGAACGGCGTCCCGACTCGTTCGGTGAGGGCACGCCAGTGCACGATCGCCTTCGCGGTGCCATCACCAGTACCCGCGGCGCGTGCCGACCGGACGTCCCGCTCCCCGTCACGCAAGAACTCGACATCGGTTCCGGGCCGTGCACTCGGCAGCACGACGGCAGTACCCGCCTCGGCCACCGTGTCGATGCCGGCGCCGGCTCCGCACCAGACATGAGCATCGTCACCGAGCTCGAGTTGCACACGGCTCGCGAGCACGAATGCTTCGACGCGATGAGCCACGGACCGCTCCGGAAGGCCAGTCGAAGTCGGGCTCCCCGTGGGAATCGAAGACGTCGTTCCACGCCCGGAGGTCGTCGCGCAGCGGCCTGCTCAGCCCGAGTGCTCCCGCATCAACGCTCCCGATGCACTCGCGCGACCCGCGGTACCAGAGCGGGGAGTCGTCCACCATGTACTCGGCCATCACGAGGACGATCGCGCTCACCACTCGCCCAGCGTACGACGCCAGAACGGGAGGGTGCGAGCGCGGCCGGCGTGCACGACACTGTGATCGACATGAATGCCTCGTCTGTGCACGACCACCTGCGCCGCCGCCGATGGAGCAGCATCATCGGGCTGACGCTCGTGATCGTGGTGTCGCTCACCGCCTGCTCCGGCCGTGCGACGCCGGTTGACGACGCTTCCGCCTGGATGGAGAACGTCCAGGATCGGTGGGCGGACCAGCCCGGCGAACTCGGCGCTGGTGCCGGGACCAACGACGCGTCGAGTCGGCTGTCCCTGGGCGTCGCAGACGGCGGCGAGCGCGCACACGTCCGCGTGTCCGTCGCCTGCCAGGGACACGGAACCGTCCGCATCGCCGTCTGGGGTGGTCGCATCGCCGACGGCGCTGACACCGGCAGGGAGCTCGCGGCGCGCTCGGTCCAGTGCGGCCACGACGAAGACCTCTACGTCGTGACGTCGGCCGACTCGATCACCATCGGGCCGACGGCAGGTGACTCGACCGTCAGCTGGTACGCCGCCGCCTACGCCAATCTCGCAGCGCAGACGCACTGAGCGGAGCTAGCGGACGACATCCCACCCTGCCGGCATCTGCGGAGCGGACCAGTTCGGGTCCGGCACCCACCGCGACCAGTCGGTCTCGAACGGGAACGAGCCCGCGTGCACGGCCGCAGCGGCATCCTCGCCGGTGCGTTCGATCATCGCGCGGTCTGCTTCCGTGACCAGGCCCTCGTCCGTGTAGAACGCGAGTTCGTCTTCGTCCTTGTACCGAACCGACCAGCGGCCCGCATCGTCTCGGGTCGCGATGACGTCGAGGGTCCAGTCCTGGCTGTCGAAGCCGACGGAGGTACGCACCCATGGCAGCTCGAGGTTGATGTACCAGTCCGGCAGCCACTGCGTCCCATCGTGCCAGCGCCACACCGACCACGCTGCGCCCTTCGGGTGCACGCGGACCACGGTCGCTCCGAACCAGCTGTCCTCGACGTAGGAGCCGTCCCAGTCCGAGGGGAGGACGAGCCGCGCGTTAGGTCCGCTGCCGGTACCGGCCCGGCGACGGACCGCGGAGCCGAGCGGACTCGCGACCACCGCGACGTCGTCGTCATCGACGAGGACTCGACCCGCGACGGCGAAGGCGACGGCTCGACCGTGCGAACCGAGCGCGTGCAGACTGCGGAGGACCACGGATTCACCGGAGCGGAACGGTTCGCTCCGCACGTCGTTCGCAACATCGCCGTGCATCCGGTGATGCTCTCACAGGAGTTCTCGGTCACCGCACCCTGCATCACGATCCGGTGTCGAGCCCCGTGCTCTCCCCCGCGCTCTGTCAGGATGCCGCTCATGGGGGACCACAGAACGACCGCATCGGTGACCGGGGCGCTGCTCGCGCTGATCGTGCTGACGGGCTGCGCGGTCGAGAGCAGCACGGCCTCGAGCGGCCCGTCGACGAGCAGCACGCAGGCCGGCGCCACGACCGGAGAACCGACGGGCGCTGCGGGCACGTACGCCACTTCCGGGGACGGCGCCGGCCCCGGCGCCGACAGCCCACCGCAGTACGGGCTCAACAAGCGGCACCACGACCGCACCGACCTGAGCGCGGAGTCGGCGGCAGCGCTCGACGTCGCACGTGCTCAGGTGGAGCGGGAGCTCGCCGCGCAGTCGACCCCGGTCCTGCAGCCCGCGGTCGAGGAGATCCTCGACGGCGTCGGAGCACCGAACCGCTGGATCGTGACGACGCAGACCGGCGGGAAGGTGCTGTTCGAGGCACAGGTCGAGATGTCCGGGTGCCTGATCGGCGAGGTCCAGCGCGACGGCACGGCCGAGGTCACGGCCGCGGGCTGGGTCCTCGACGGCGGATGCCACGCCCTCGACGGGCACTGAACGGTCCGACCGGCACCGAGCGCTCCGACGAGCACTGCGCCCCGACAGAACCTAATCTTGTCGGATGCTCTCCCGACGCGACGCCGCCGTTCGACTCGACATCACCCTCGAGATGGCGACCCACCACGGAATCCCCTCGCGTCTCAGCGAAGCCGAACTCGACGCGATCGAACAGGATCCGCCCGCGTGGCTCGTGCAGTCCCGAGCGAACCGCACGGGTGCCAAGAAGGTCTGGGTCCGCCTCGAGTGCGTCGTCTGCGCGTTCGCCGAAGAAGCGCGGCCGAAGAAGTGGTGGCCGGAGTGGGACTACCTGATGTGCGACTACCACGAGCCGTACCAGGCGCCGGAACCGACTGCGGGGCTCACCCGACGTGAGGTCGAGGGCATCGGCAGCCGGTTCATCGCCCTCGTCGACGAACGCCCCTGACTGACAGCTCCACCCCACTCGCTGGGTACGGTCCACCCATGCCCTCCGAACGTCGTCGCCTGGTCCTCCCCGGACAGTACGGCCCCCTGTTCGACGACGGCGGTCCCGCGCTCGTCGTCGAGGCACGCGAGTTCTTCACCGCTCGCCCCGTCCACCGGGCGAAGGCCCACCTCTGGTTGAGTGCCCTGCGCCACCGCGTCCACGAACTCGGTGACCGTGCCGAGCTCGTCCAGGTCGACACCCTCCGCGAGGCGTTGACCGGCCGCGACGACCTCGAGGCGATCGATCCGCCGTCCCGCACCCTCCGCGCGCAGATCCGGCACTGGAGCCGGGGCACCGTGATCCTGCCGAGCCGCGGGTTCGTGACCGACGAGGACGAGTTCGCGGAGTGGGCGGCGCAGGGCACGGGTCGGTTCCGCATGGAGGACCACTACGAGCGTGTCCGGCGCCGTGAGGGCTGGCTGCTGCGCGACGGCAAGCCGATCGGTGGGAAGTTCAGCCTCGACGACCAGAACCGCCAGCCGCCGCCGAAGGGCGCGACGACCCTCGGGCTGCCCGAGCCCTGGTGGCCGGACGAGGACGACATCGACGACCAGGTGCGGCACGACCTGGACCGATGGGAGCGGGACGGCACCGCCCGGTTCGTCGGCCGCGACGACACCCGTCGGTTCGCGGTGACGGCGGACGAGGCCCAGCGTGCGCTCGACGACTTCGTCGCGGTGCGCCTCGGCGACTTCGGGCCGTTCGAGGACGCAACGTTGACGAACGACTGGACGATGGCGCACTCGCTCCTCAGCGTGCCGATGAACCTCGGGGTGCTCGATCCGCGGCAGGCGATCGACGCCGCCCTCGAAGCGCACCGCACCGAGGCCGCACCGCTCGCCAGCGTCGAGGGCTTCGTCCGCCAGGTCGCTGGATGGCGCGACTACGTCTGGCACCTCTACTGGTGGTTCGGCGACGACTACGGCGCATCGGAGAACGCCCTCGGCGCGCACGGACGCCTGCCCGACTGGTGGCGCGAGCTCGACGCGTCGGAGATCGACGCCGTCTGCGTGCGGACCGCGATCGAGGGCCTGCACGACCACGGCTGGCTGCACCACATCCAGCGCCTCATGGTGCTCGGCAACTGGGCACTGCAGCGCGGCTACGACCCGGTGCACCTGACCGAGTGGTTCACCGACGTGTTCGTCGACGGCACCGACTGGGTGATGCCGGCGAACATCATCGGCATGTCCCAGCACGCCGACGGCGGGATGGTCGCCACGAAGCCGTACACGTCGGGCGGTCGCTACATCGACCGGATGTCGGACCACTGCGGGGGCTGCCGCTTCGACCCGACGAAGCGGGTCGGCGACGACGCGTGCCCGTTCACGGCCGGGTACTGGGCGTTCCTCGCGCGCACCGAGCCGGCACTCCGTGACAACCACCGGATGGCCCGCCCGCTGCAGCAGATGCGGTCGCTGGCGGACCTCGACGAGGTCATCGTGCAGGAGGCCCGTCGCACCTTGCCGTGACGTCACCCGGTCCCGATAGGGTCGTGAGCGTGAGCAACGAGGCATTCGACGACCGCTACGAGCTGCGCGAGTTCGCGCCCGGGACGGATGACGAGGGGGCACCGAACGCCGAGACCGGATCGTGGATGCAGGCCGTCGGCCTCGGGTTCCACGAAGCCGATCCGGACGCCGAAGGTGCAGCCCGTATGGCGTCCCACTTCATCGCCGACGAAGAGACCTTCCTGGGCGTCTACGTCCGGAAGCCCTTCCCCGGGTCCGTCGACGAGACCTGGCCCGCCGGCACCTTCACGTGGTTCCGCAAGGCACTGAGCTGGGGCGACGGGTCGTCCGTCGACACGCAGGCCATCTCCGCGGTCACCGTCCGGCCCACCGAGCGTCGCCGCGGCATCCTGCGCCGCATGATGACGCACGCGCTCGAGCGCGGTGTCGCCGAGGGCTACGCCGTGGCGTCCCTGACCGCGTCCGAGGGCACGATCTACCGCCGCTTCGGCTTCGGCAGCGCGATCCGCGAGCGCGCGGTGCGCGTACGTCGCGAACGCGCACTCCCCCTCCTCGCCCCGACGTCGGGCTCGGTGTCCGTCGTCACGCCGCAGTGGCTCGCCGACGGCCCCGGCAAGGCGGTCTTCGAGCGCTTCCACACCCGCACGCCCGGCTCGATGGTCCGCAACGCGGGCACCTGGCCGGTCGTCTTCGGACTGCTCGGCAACGACGGCCAGAAGGCGAAGGACGTCCGTGCGGCGGTGCACCGCGCCGAGGGCACGGACGAGATCGACGGGTACGTCACCTGGCGCGTCAAGGAAGACGGGTCCTCCGACACCGCACTCGAGATCGTCGACCTGGTCTACGCGAACGACCAGGCCTACACGGCGCTGTGGGAGTTCGTGCTGTCGATCGACCTGAACGACGTCGTGAAGTACAACCGCTCGCGCCTCGACGACCCGATCGTCGCGGCCCTCGGCGACAACCGTGCGTACGACGTCGACCACGAAGAGGACCACGTCTGGCTGCGCGTCCTCGACGTGGCCGCCGTGCTCGAGTCGCGGCCGTTCGCCGTCGACGGCTCGCTGACACTCGCGGTCACCGATGCGCTCGGCCACACGACCGGCACGTACCGGCTGGACGTCCAGGAGGCCCGTGGCAGCGTCACGCGCATCGCCGACGACGTCGACGTGGCCGGTTCCGACGTCCAGCTCGACGTGGCAGAGCTCGGAGCGCTGCTCATCGGGTCGGTCTCGCCCGTCACCCTGGCGGCCGCCGGCCTGGTCCGCGCTGCGGACCCCGCGTCGATCGAGCTGCTGCGCGCGATGCTCCTGCCCCCGCGGACCCCGCACGGCATCACCTACTTCTGATGGACGTCCAGGACCTGAGCGACGAGGTCGAGGCCGTCTCCGCGTTCTACGCCGAGCGGCACGGCATCGACCGCACCGACGAGTGGTTCGTCCTGAAGCTCGGCGAAGAGGTGGGTGAACTCACGCAGGCGTTCCTCGCGCGCTCGGGTCAGGCTCGGCGCAAGGGCCGCACGGACGACGAGATCGAGCAGGGTTTCCGGGACGAGATCGCGGACGTCCTCGCGCAGGTCCTGCTCATCGCGCGGCACTTCGACGTCCCGCTCGATGCCGCTGTTCGTGAGAAGTGGGCGAAGTGGCACCCCGATCGGCTGGCGGCGGAAGGTTGAGCAGGGCCACGGAGCCGCTGGCACGTGCACGGCAGGTGGTGTCGGCGGTGGCGAGCCGGACACTGCGCCCAGCGCTCGTCGATCGCGTTCAGCTCGACGAGCGGACCATGTCCGCGGTCAGCGCGTTCGACTGGCTGGATGCGGACGGACCCGATGTGGCGCTGCTCGGCCGTACAGCGCAGGATCTGCAGCGTCTGCAGGCGCCGGCCGCGCTCCTGGAGTTCGACCGGATCCACCGGATGCCCGTGAAGGACGACGAGCGGCTCCCGCTGTCGACGCGCATCGTCGAGTTGGTGTTCGAGCGACTCGGATCGTCACGCCCGGTCACCGAGGCGGTACTGAACGCCGCCATCGCGATGTTCTGCGAGGACGTCGCGATCGTCCGACGTGACGCCGTCGACCTCGGTGTGGTCGATCGGACCGACGACGGCTCGTCCTACCGGTACGTGGCGGCGGGCTTCCGCACGGCGTAGCCTCCGCGCCATGAACGACGACGCGGTGGTCGAGTGGCTGCTCGACTCGGACCCGGCGATCCGGTGGCAGGTCGAGCGTGATCTGGTCGGTGCGCCGCCGTCCGTGTGGCAGCAGACCCGGGCGCGGGTCGCGACCGAGGGTCTCGGGGCGGCGATGCTCGCGCACCAGGACCCCGACGGGCAGTGGGCCGGCGGCGCGTACTTCCCGGCGGACTTCGACTTCGACGGTCCCGAGGCGGACGAGCCCGGGCAGCCCTACACGGCGACGACCTGGTCGCTGAACGCCCTGCGCGATTGGGGGCTCGACGCCGCGGTCCTCGGGGACACGGCTGCTCGGCTCGCGACGAACAGCCGCTGGGAGTACGAGGACCTGCCCTACTGGAGCGGCGAGGTCGACTGCTGCATCAACGCCTTCACCCTGGCGAACGGCGCCTGGCTCGGTGCCGACGTCGGGCAGCTGGCGGAGTGGTTCCTCGACCACCAGCTGGACGACGGTGGCTGGAACTGCGAGTGGATCGAGGGGTCGACGGTGTCGTCGTTCCACTCGACCCTCAACGTGATCGAGGGGCTCCTGCAGCACGAGCAGCTGACCGGCGGCAACCACCCCCGAGCAGCGGAACTCCGAGCGGCTCGACTCCGCGGTACCGAGTACCTGCTCGAACGACGGCTGCTGTTCCGGAAGCACGACGGCGAGCTCGTCGGGCCGTGGGCTACCCGGTTCGCGTACCCGCTGCGCTGGATCTACTCGGCGCTCCGGGTCACCGACCACCTGCGGGTTGCTGCGCTGCAGGACGGTACCGCGCCGGACGCCCGGGCGGCCGAGGCGATCGAGGTCGTCCGTGCCGCCAGGAACGACGACGGGACGTGGACCCAGGGAACGCGGCCGCCGGGTCGGCAGTGGTTCGAGGTCGACGTCCCCGAGGGCGAGCCGTCGAAGTGGCTCACGCTCCACGGCACCCGCGTGCTGCGCTGGTGGGACGCCACCTGAGCTACGCCCGGCGCCGCACCCGCGGGTCGACGAACGCGTAGACCACGTCGACGATCACGTTCGCCGTGACGATCAACAGCGCCGAGAACAACGTGAAGCCCACGACGACCTGCAGGTCGAGGGTGTGCACGGCGTCGATGAGCAGCGCGCCGAGGCCCTGCATCGAGAACACCTTCTCGGTGATGACCGCACCGCCGAGCAGCGACCCGAGGTCGAGTCCGAACAGCGTCACCACCGGCAGGATCGCGGTACGCAGTCCGTGCCGCACGACGACCTGGCGCTCGCGCAGGCCCTTGGCCCGAGCGGTGCGCACGAAGTCCTGCGACATCGACTCGAGCATCTCGCCACGGGTCAGGCGCGCGTAGATCGCGGCGCTGATGAACGCGAGCACGCACCACGGCAGGATCAGGTGGGTGAACCAGCCGACCGGGTCGTCGGTGAACGCGACGTACCCGCTCGTCGGCAGGATGCCGAGCACGAACCCGAACAGCAGGATGCCGAGCAACCCGATCAGGTACGCCGGCGACGAGACCCCGGCGACCGCGACGGTCATCACGGCCCGGTCGACGAACGTGCCGCGACGGAGCGCCGAGACGGCTCCGCCGAACACCCCGGCGACGAGCCACAGCACGGCGGCACCGACGGCGATCGACGCGGTGACGGGCAGGCGGGACAGGATCAGGTCGGTGACGCTCTCGTGCAGCTGGAACGAGTACCCGAAGCACGGTGCGGCGCAGGTGATCACGGACGCGCCGCTGCCGAACGTGCGGCCGGTGAAGATCCCCGCCAGGTAGGCACCGAACTGCGCCAGCCACGGCTTGTCGGTGCCCAGGAACGCCTGCACCTCGCGCAGCCGGTCCGGCGTGCAGGGCTTGTCGCAGATCGCCCGCGCGGGGTTCGTCGGCAGCAGCATGAACAGTGCGTAGGTGATCGCGGCGACGACGAGCAGCACGACGGCTGCACCGAGGACGCGGATCGCGATGAAGCGGAAGGTGCTCATCGGCGTGCTCCTCTCGGGTCGAGGGCGTCACGCAGCGCGTCGCCGAGCACGTTGAACGCGAGGGTGATGAGGAACAGTGCCACTCCGGGGAACACGAGGTACATCGGGTCGGTCTGCACCCAACCGACGGCGTCGCCGATGCTGCGGCCCCACGAGGGCGTCGGCGGGGTCACGCCGACCGCCAGGAACGACAGCGCGGCTTCGGCGCCGATCATCGACGGGATCGAGATCGTCGCGTAGACGGTGATCGTCGCCGCCAGGTTCGGCAGCAGCTGGGTGCGGATGACGTGCCACCGGCCAGCGCCCATCGCCGTGGAGGCGACGACGTAGTTCCGACTGACGAGCGACAGTGTCTGGCCGCGGACCACGCGGGCGACGGACGGCCAGCCGAAGAACCCGATGACGAGCACGACCAGGACGGGCTTCGGGAACGACGTCGGCACGATCGCGGTCAGGGCGATCATGAAGACGAGCGACGGGAAGCCGAAGATCACGTCGACCACGCGGGAGAGCACGCGGTCGTACCAGCCGCCGAAGAAGCCGGTGGTGACGCCGACGAGCACCCCGATGACGATCGACAGGAAGGTCGCGGCGAGCCCGATGCCGAGCGACGTCCGGGCACCGTACGTCACGATCGCGAACAGGTCGCGACCGGTCAGCGGCTCGACGCCGAACCAGTGCTCGGCGCTGATCCCCCCGCCGAAGCCCTTCGGCGCCCCGAACGAGTTGAGCGCGTCGATGTCGTACCCGTAGGGGTCCTGCCCGGTGACGGCACTGATGAGCGGCGCCGCGACGGCGACCACGAGGAACACGACGATGACGACCGCCGAGGTCACGGCCCAGCGGTCCTGCCGGATGCGGCGCACCACGGCGCGGAAGCCGGTGGTGCGTCCGGACGAGGCCACGGGGCGCTCGACGACGTTGGCGGTCACGAGGACACTCCTTCCCAGGCGCGCCAGGCTTCGCGGCGGGCCGCCTGTCGCACGGGATCGGCGACGGGCGCCGCTGCGAGCAGCATGCGCGTGTAGTCCTGCTGCGGGTCGTCGAGCACGGCGTCCGTGGTCCCCCGCTCGACCACGCGACCGTCGTGCAGGACGACGACCTCGTCAGCGAGCTGCCGGACGACCGCGAGGTCGTGGCTGATGAGGAGCATGCCGAACCCGAACTCGTCCTGCAGCTGCGCGAGCAGGTCGAGCACGGCCGCCTGCACGGTCACATCGAGTGCCGAGGTGGGCTCGTCGGCGATGACGAGCGCCGGACGGAGCGCCAAGGCCCGCGCGACGGCGACGCGCTGGCGCTGCCCGCCGGAGAGCTGGTGCGGGAACCGCTCGGCCCACGACGGGTCGAGCTGCACGGCGGTCAGCAGTTCACGGACGCGTTCCGCACGATCGGCCGCCGAGGCCGTCCCGTGCACGAGCAACGGCTCGGCGATGCTCCAGCCGATGGTCTGCCGCGGGTTGAGCGACGACGCCGGATCCTGGAAGACGATGCCGACGCGGCTGCGGAGCTCGCGGAGCCGTCGGCCCCTGGCGGTCCGCAGGTCGCTGCCGTCGACCTCGACCGAGCCCTCGACGACGGGCACCAGCCCCGCCAGCGCGCGGCCGATGGTCGACTTGCCGGACCCGGACTCCCCGACCAGCCCGACGGTCTCGCCGGCCCGCAGGTCCAGGTCGATGCCCGACACGGTCGGTCCGCCGCGGCGCGAGTACCGCACGGCGACGTCGCGCAGCTGCGCGACCAGCGGACGGGAGGATCGGCTCGCCTGCGCCACGTCGGCCCGGGCAGTGGACGGGTCCCCTTCGACATCCGCAGCAGCGTCGGCGGGGCCGCCACGGGCCTCCAGGCTGGGGACGGCGGCGAGGAGCTCGCGCGTGTAGTCGGCGGACGGGTGCGCGAAGACCTCGGCAACGGGGCCGTGCTCGACGGGGTCGCCGCGGCGCATCACCAGGAGCTCGTCCGCGACGTCCGCCACCACACCCATGTCGTGCGTGATGAGCAGGACGGCCAGGGAGCGCTCGCGACCGAGTCGGCGGAGCAGGTCGAGGATCCCGGCCTGCACCGTGACGTCCAGGGCGGTCGTCGGCTCGTCGGCGATCAGCGCGACCGGGTCCCCGGCCAGGGCCATCGCGATCATGGCGCGCTGCAGCTGCCCGCCGGACAGTTCGTGCGGGTAGGCCTTGCGGATGCGCTCGGGGTCGGTGAGGCCTGCGGCACGCAGGAGCTCGTCGACGCGAGCTGACACCGCTGCTCGATCGAGGTCCGTCGGGTGCGCCCGGATCGCCTCGGCGACCTGCGTGCCGATGGACAGGACCGGCGTGAACGAGTTCATCGGTTCCTGGAACACGACGCCGATGCCGGCGCCGCGAACGGCACGGAGCGTGTCGTCGGAGGCGCCGACGAGCTCCTCGCCACGGAACCGGACGCTGCCGGAGACCCGCGCCTCGGGCGGCAGCAGGCCGAGCACGCTCATGGCGCTGACGGACTTGCCGGAGCCGGACTCCCCCACGAGGGCGAGCACACGACCGGGGGTCAGGGTGAAGGAGACGTCACGGACGACGGGCTCCGCGTCGCCGAACGCGACGTGGAGCCCCTCGACCTCGAGCAGCGGCGAACTCACTTCGCGAGCGAGACCTTGAGGTAGTTCGGGTACGCCGGGAAGTCCGCGATCTGGAAGTTCTGCACGTTCGAACCGGCCAGGAACGACTGCTTCGCGTAGGTCAGCGGGACGATCGGCGCGTCGGCCATGATCTTCTTGTCCGCTTCGACCCACAGCTTCTGCGCGTCCTGCTGGTCGACGGTGGCGCTGGCCTTCTTGATCAGCGCGTCGACCTCGGGGTTGCTGTACTTCGAGACGTTGTAGCCGCCGCCACCGATCTGCGACGAGTCGTAGAGCGGCTGGATGTTGGCGTTCGCGCTCGGGAAGTCCGGCTGCCAGCTGAACAGCGCCAGGTCGAAGTCGGTGCCGTCGGTCGTCGCGGTGTAGAACGAGTCCGCGTCGAGCGGCTTCAGCGTGACGGTGATGCCGGCGCGCTTGAGGCCGGACTGCAGCGCCTGCGCCTGGGCGAGGTAGGTCGGGTCGTTCTGGGTCGCCAGGGTCAGCTTGAGGTCGGACACGCCCGCGTCCTTGAGGAGCTGCTTCGCCTTCGCGACGTCACCGTTCGCGCCGGGCTTGTACAGGTCGTAGTCCTCGCGGCCCGCGATGCCCGGGGTGATGAGGGTCGTGGCGTACGAACCGGCGAGCGCGCCGCCCGCAGCGATCCGGTACGACTTCTTGTCGACGGCGTACTGCAGGGCCTGACGGACCTTGAGGTCCTTGAGCGATCCCTTCTGGGTGTTGATCGCCATGTAGTTGATCGGGCCGGCCTTCGACGTGGCGAGGCGGTCCTGGGCGGCGGGGTTGCTCCGCACCTGGTTCAGCTCGGCTGCGCCGAGGTAGCTCGCGCCGAAGGAGTCCTTCGCGTCACCGTTGTCGGCGATCAGCGTCTGCGTGACGGTCGACGGATCCTGGCTCTCCTTGAACACGACCTTCGACGGGCCGGCGGTGCGGACGTCGTCGGTCTTCGCGCTCCACTCCTTGTTCCGGACGAGGGTGATCTGCGAGCCCTGGGTGTTCGACTGCACCTGGTACGGCCCGGACGCGACCGGCTTGTTGTCGTACGCACCCGTGTCCGTGCCGTCGCCGTCGGGAACCGGAGCGAACGCCGGCATCGACACGAGCCACGGCCAGTCGCCGTACGCGGCGTTGAGCTTGAAGACGATGGTCGAGTCGTCAGGCGTCTCGATACTGTCGAGGGTCTTGCCGTCGAACGGGCCCTTGTAGTCCTCGCCACCGACCAGGAGCGACTTGTGGTAGCTCAGGCCACCGGTCAGGGTCGGCGCGAACGAGCGCTCGATGCCCCACTTGATGTCCTTCGTGATGATCGGCGTGCCGTCCTGGAACTTCAGCCCGTCCTTCAGGTGGTACGTCCAGGTCTTGCCGCCGTCGCTCGAGTCGCCGGTGTTCGTAGCCAGGTCCGGCACCACCTTGGCGGCCTTGCCGGGCTCGACGTCCCACGCCGTCAGCCGGCGGAGCACCAGACCCAAGGTGGTGATGTTCAGGTTCTGGCTCGTCGCCGGGTCGAGGTGCACCGCGGTGGCCGTCGTCAGGATGTTGAGCGTGCCGCCCTTGGCCGTGCCGTCACCGTCGTCGGACGAGCTCCCACCCGAGCAGCCGGTCAGGACCAGGGCTGCTGCTGCGGCGACGGCCGCGGTGATCGTCAGGCGGTTCGGGCGTCTCATGACGGTGGTGCTCCTCGTGGGAAGGGTGGTGGCGACCGTGCTGCAGCCGCTGTGGTTGCACGGACCGGGTCGCCGGGCGGCGTCCATCCTGACACCGCGGCGGTCGCCCGTCCGAATCACACGTGCGACAGACGTCGCACGACGAAACAATCCAAGTGCCGCGCGACGTCCGTCTATTCCCGATGGATCTGCACCGAGCCCACCCGAGGGGCGTGGGTCAGCGGTCGAACAGGCCCCCGAGGAAGTCGTTGCCCAGGTTCGAGGCCTGCTCGCCGAGGCCCGACGCCTGCTCACCGAGGCCGCCGAGGAGCTGCTCACCCTCGCCCGCGATCCCCTCGAAGCCGCCGCCGAGGTCGGCCCCGAGGTCGGCAAGTCCGAGGTCGCCGATGCCCGAGGCGATGCCGTCGAAGTCGACGCCGAGGTTCGCTGCCTCGGCCAGCACGGGCCCGGCGGCGGCGCTCAGCACCGCTCCCCCGGCGACCGCGACACCGATGCCGCCGAGCGCCATCGCGCCGGCGCCGACCGCGGCACCGCCGGCGAAGGCACCACCACGCCCGCGGCCGTTGCCGTTGCCGTTGCTCGAGCCGCCGAGGACGCGGCGGATCAGGCCCGGACGGCGGACCTCGCCGCGGGTCATCGCGCGCGCCATGCCGCCCGCCGAGTCGTCGCGCAGGTGCTCGTGCGGCGGGAGTTCGGAGTTCAGGCGGTTGCGCACCTGCTGCCGCTGCGCCGGGGTGAGGCGGGCGAAGGCGTCGTGGTGGACCTGCTCGAGCTGGTCCGGTGACGAGGTGCGGAGCAGGTAGTCGTACTTCGCGAGTGCGACCTTGTCCGAGTCGGCCGGGCCGTGCTGCTGCGGCTGCCCGTACTGCTGCTGGCCGTACTGCTGCTGGGGCGCCTGCCCGTACTGCTGCTGGCCGTACTGCTGCTGCTGCGGCTGGCCGTACTGCTGCTGCGGCCGCTGCTGCTGGCTCCGGTCGTCGCCCGTCAGCCGGTCCGCTGCACCGCGGACGACGTCACGCCAGTCGGTCCCGCCAGCGCGCTGCGCTCCGTTGCCGGGCGCACCGTCCCCCTGCCCACGCTTCTGGAGCTGCTTGTCGATGACCTTCGAGGCCATGCCGAGGATGCGGTTGAAGTTCGCCATCCCCCGACCTTTGTGGATGCACATGTGCGCTCCCAGCGACGAACCGGCGGGTCGCCCGCACATCCGGCAGGAAACCGCTGTGAGCAACGACCGGAATGTCACCGGACAGTTCGTCGTAGGCTTGACCCGGTCGCGCCACCGCCGGAGCGCGATCCGGGCGAAAGCTCGAAGCCCGGGACTGCGACAACAGTTCCGGGCTTCGATTTGCCTTCCGAGTGGAAAGCCAAGGGATGAACCAACCATCCCGAGTCCAACGCTCGGAACCGATGGTAGCCGAGCACGCTCGGCGACGCATCCCTTGGTCGAAGCTCCTCGTGTCAGCCGGCGACGACACCAGGAGGTCACCGATGTCGAACGACACCGATGATCGGTCCAGGCGTCGGGTGCCCTGGCTGGGGATCGCGAGCTTGCTCGTGACCGTGGTCAGGCTCCTGATCGACCTGTCCCGCAGGGACTGAGGACCCGGGTGTCCCGCATCGCGCTCAACGGTGCGGGACACCTGTCGTCACGCGAGCAGCTGTGCCGCTCGCACGACGAAGGCAGCCGACGCCGCCAGCCCGAGGATGACCGCTGCGAGTGAGACTCCGAACCCGGTGATCCGTTGCCCGGTGAGCTGCCCGGCGCGTGCCAGACCGATCGCGCCGAAGACGATCCCCAGGATGCCGGGGATCGCGAACACGTTGACGATGAACCCGAGCAGCGCGAGGACCAGCCCGGCGTACCCGAACGGATTCGCTGCACGGGTCGCCCGGTCCTTGGCGATCCGGGCCTTCCTCCCTCGGAGCGGTTGCTCGGTGACGGCCGCGCGGTACTCCGACGGCGCGGGCGGACGCGGTGCCGGCTCCCACTGTGGCGTGGGGACAGCTGCAGCAGGTTGGGGTGCGAGTGCTCCCCAGCGTGCTCCGTCCCACCACCGTGTGCGGTTCGAATCTTGCGGGTCCGGGTACCACCCGGCGATCGGCAGCGTCACTGTGCTCCCCTCCGTTGCCTCCGAGGAGGCTACGGAACCGGCGTCGTCACGCGCACGCCCCAGTCGTGGTGCCACGCGGCACGCCCCGTCAGGACAGGACGCGCGCCAGGTACGCGTTGCGGAACCGGCCCGTGGGGTCGACGTCGCGGGCGACCGCGGCGAAGTCCGACAGCCGCGGGTACGCCTCGTGCAGGCGCTCGACGCTCACGCCGGACACCTTGCCCCAGTGCGGCCGCGGGTCGAAGGGCGCGAGCGCTTCCTCGATCCGCGTCACCGCGGCCGCCACGGCAGCGGCGTCCCGGCGGAACGTGAAGTGGATGCCGACCGACTGCCGACCGGACGACGGCGCGAGCCAGGCGGTGTCGGGTGCGATCGTGCGGACCTCGGCGGCGATGAGGATCGGCGCGAACACCGACTCGAGCGGACGGAGGGCCGCGAGCGCGGACACTGCCGACGCTGCCGGGATCAAGTACTCGGCCTGGATCTCGGCACCGGTCGACGGCGTGAACGAGGACCGGAAGTGCGGCAGCCGCTCGGCCCACGGCCCGGGGACGCCGCCCTGCTCGGTGACGCCGGCGGGGTCGTTCTCCCCCGGGTGCACGGGGCCGGTGGCGGGCCGCGCTCCGAGGGCGACGAGGTCGACGGTGGGCGAGGGCTCGTCCACGCGGTGCTTCACCCAGACCTGCCGGGCGCCGCGGTCGTCGAACGAGGTGAACATCGACACCGAGTAGGCGTCGGACATGACCTGGTCGAAGTGGGCGGACACCGCGTCCCACGGCAGGTCGAGGTGCACCGTCGTGGCGACCTCGAACGTCGGCTCGATCGCGAGCTCCACCGTGGTGACGACACCGAGCGCACCGATGGCCACCCGGTGGGCGTCGAGGGCCCCGTCCGGCGAGGACGCATCGACGTGCTCGATCGCCCCGGAAGCGCGGACGACGTCGAGCCCGACCACCGCCTGCGCGAGCGACGGGTTGCGGACGCCGGAGCCGTGCGTGCCCGTGGCGACGGCCCCGGCCGTGGAGATGTGCGGCAGGGACGCGAGGTTCCCGAGTGCCCAGCCACGGGCCTCCAGACCGGCCGCGACCTGACTGTGCGTCATGCCGGCGGCCACGCGGACCACACGACGCGACGTGTCGATGTCGAGCACCGGCGGCAGGTCCTGCAACGACACCTGCACGGCGTCGGTGTCGGCGATCGTGTTGAAGGAGTGCCGTGAGCCGAGCGCCGTCAGGCGCGGGGTCGACGCGACCAGTTCCTGCAACGCGGCCACCGACGTCGGACGCGCCAGACCGGACGCCCGGTAGGTGACGTTGCCCGCCCAGTTCGTCCGCGTGCGCTGCTCTGCGATCACGTCGCTCATCGTACGGTCCGCGTCCCTCAGAAGCCGCGGTCGAGACGGTGCCACGTCTGCTGGAGACGCAGCTCGTCGCGGAACCCGCGGGCGGTGGTGTGCTCGTCGATGACCAGGAACTCGGTGCCGACCATGGTCGCCAGGTCCTCGACCACCTGCAGACCGACGGCCGTCGTCATCACGGTGTGGTGGGCGGCGCCGGCGGTGAGCCAGGCCTCGGCGGCGACGGGGAACGACGGGCGCGGCTCCCAGACGGCACGGCCGACGGGGAGCTTCGGCAGGGCCTCGGTCGGCGGCACGACGTCGACGACGTTCGCGGTCAGGCGGAAGCCGTCGCGGGTGTCGGAGAGCGCGACCACCACGGCCTCGCCGGAGTCGGCGGTGAAGACCAGGCGGACCGGGTCGTCCTTGCCGCCGATGCCGAGCGGGTGGATCTCCAGCGTCGGCTTCGTGGTGGTGAGCGTGGGCGAGACCTCGAGCATGTGGGCACCGAGGATCTTCTCAGCACCGGGCGTGAGGTCGTAGGTGTAGTCCTCCATCAGGCTCGCACCACCGGGCAGTCCGGCGCCGGCGACGTTCATCGCACGGACCAGGACGGCCGTCTTCCAGTCGCCCTCGGCGCCGAAGCCGTAGCCGTCCGCCATCAGGCGCTGGACCGCGAGGCCGGGCAGCTGCTTGAGCGTGCCGAGGTCCTCGAAGTTGGTGGTGAAGGCGGCGGAGCCGTTCTGCTGCAGGAGCGTGCGGAGGCCGATCTCGATGGCGGCGCCGTCGCGGAGCGCGGCGTGCCGTGCGCCGCCGTCGCTGCGGAGTGACGGGTCGACGTCGTAGTCGCGCTCGTAGGTCGCCACGAGCGCGTCGATCTCTTGGTCCGACGCGGCGGACACGGCCGCTGCCAGCTCGTTCACCGCCCAGGTGTTCACCTGCACGCCGAGCTCGATCTCCGCCTCGGTCTTGTCGCCCTCGGTGACGGCGACGTAGCGCATGTTGTCGCCGAAGCGGGTGAGCTTCAGCTCACGGACTGCTGCGGCGCCGGCTGCGGCACGGGTCCAGTTCGACACTCGCTGCTGGACGCGAGGATCCGAGACGTGCCCGACGGCGGTGGCGTGCCGGACACCGAGGCGTGCGAGCGCGTAGCCGAACTCACGGTCGCCGTGCGCGGCCTGGTTGAGGTTCATGAAGTCGAAGTCGATGTCCGCCCACGGCAGCGTGACGTTCGCCTGCGTGTGCAGGTGCAGCAGCGGCTTCGTCAGCGCCTGCAGGCCACCGATCCACATCTTCGCGGGGCTGAAGGTGTGCATCCAGGTGGTGACGCCGATGACCTTGTCGTCGGCGCTGGCCTCGATCAGGGCGCGGCGGATGCCGTCGGCGTCCTTCAGGACCGGCTTCCAGACGAGCTTGACCGGCAGCGCGCCGGCCAGTTCGGCGTGCACGGCCTTGCTCTGCTCCTCGACCTGGCGCAGCGTCTCCTCGCCGTACAGCCCCTGGGAGCCGGTGAGGAACCAGACCTCGTAGCCGTCGAGCGTGGCCTGGGGGTCGACGGTGGTCTCCTGCGTCATTGCATGGCTCCTTCGGGGTTCTGTCCGTAGACGTTCTGGTAGCGATCGAAGAGTCGATCGATGTCTGCTTGCGCGATCGGGACCACGTCCCCGCCCTGTTTCGCGATGTGCACGGTGCGGGCGACGTCCTCGCACATCACGGCGGCCTTGACGGCGTCCTTCGCGTCCTTGCCGATGGTGAAGACGCCGTGGTTCTGCATGAGGACCGCGCGGGATCGGTGGCCGGTCAGCGTCTCGACGATGCCGTGGCCGATGGAGTCGTCACCGATGATCGCGAACGGCCCGACCGGGATCGGCCCGCCGAACTCGTCCGCCATCGCGGTGATCACGCACGGGATGGGTTCCGCTCGTGCGGCCCACGCCGTCGCGTACGTCGAGTGGGTGTGCACGACACCGCCGACCTCGGGCATGTTCCGGTACACGTGGGCGTGCGCGGCGGTGTCGGAGCTCGGTCCGTGCGCGTTGCCCCAACCGTCGGCCGGCTCGCCGTCGAGGGTGCAGACGACCTGGTTCTCCGGGGTCAGGTCGTCGCTCGAGACGCCGCTCGGCTTGATGACGAACAGGTCGGTGCCGGGCACACGCTCGGAGACGTTGCCGCCGGTCCAGATCACCAGACCGTAGCGGACGAGTTCACCGTGCAGGCGGGCGACGCGTTCCCGGGTGGTCGCCACTGCCTGGCGCGTGGTCGGGTCGGTCGCGTCGGCGTGCTGGGTCGCGTTCTGCTGGGTCGCGTCGGTCATCGGGTCGCTTCCTGCTCTGCCGGGAGGCGCGGGTCGGCGCCGTCGGTCTGCTCGGTCGGGCGCGTGGTCGCGCTGGGGCGGGTCGCCGCCGCCGCCACGTCCTGCACGGGCAGTGCGGCCCGGTAGCGGCCCAGGTAGGTCTGGAAGCCGTCGACGTCGGCCGGCTCGGGCTCGGCCACGTGCACGGCGTCCCCGCCGAACACGGTGTCCGACAGGAAGTCGGCGAGCTGCTGGTCGGTGTGCTCGAGGTAGGCGGCCAGGACGGCGATGCCCCACGCCCCGCCCTCGCCCGCGGTCTCCTCGAGGGCGATCGGCACCCGCAGTGCCGCGGCGAGCAGTCGCTGCGGGGCACCCGGCGTGCGGAAGAGCCCGCCGTGCGCGGTCATCCGGTCGACCTGCACCTGCTCGCCGTGCAGCACGTCCATGCCGATCGCCAGGGTGGCGAACGCGCCGTGCACCTCGGAGCGGACCAGGTTGCCCAGGGTGAAGCGGGCGTCGGGGGTGCGGAGCAGCAGGGGCCGGCCGTCCTCGACGTGGGTGACCGGTTCACCGGCCAGGTAGTTGAACGAGAGCAGGCCGCCGGCGTCGGGGTCGGTGCTGTCCGCGATCGATTCGGTGAGCAGTGTCGCGTAGACGGTGTCGACGTCGAGGGGCTGCCCGGCCGCTTCGGCGAACCGTCCGAAGACCTTCGCCCAGCTCGCGATCTCGCTCGCGCCGTTGTTGCAGTGCACCATCGCCACGGCGTCGCCCGCCGGGGTGGTCACGACGTCGAGTTCCTCGTGCGGGGTGCTGAGCGGGTGCTCGAGGACCACCATCGCGAAGATGCTCGTGCCGACGCTGACGTTGCCGGTGCGGGGTGCGACGGCGTTCGTCGCGACCATGCCGGTGCCGGCGTCGCCCTCGGGCGGGCAGAGCGGCGCGCCGGGTTCGAGCGTGCCGGTGGGGTCGAGCCACGCGGCGCCCTCGGGGGTCAGCTCACCGGCTTCGGCACCGGCGACGAGGACCTCGGGCAGCAGGGACCGCAGGTCCGGCACACCGATCAGGTCCTGCGCGGTGGCGAGCATCGCATGGTCGAAGTCCTTCGCGCCCGGGTCTCCAGGGCCGCTGTCGACGGGGCCGCCCTCGATCGGGAACACGCCGGACGCATCCCCGACGCCGAGCACGTTCCGTCCGGTGAGTCGTCGGTGCACGTAGCCCGCGAGCGTCGTGATGCCCGCGACCTCGGCCACGTGCGGCTCCTCGTCGAGGACCGCCTGGTACAGGTGTGCGATCGACCAGCGGAGCGGCACGTTGAAGGCCAGTGCCTCGCTGAGCTGTTCGGCTGCGGGCCCGGTCGAGGTGTTCCGCCAGGTCCGGAACGGCACGAGCAGGTCGCCCGCGGCGTCGAACGCCAGGTAGCCGTGCATCATCGCGCTCACGCCGACCGCGCGGAAGGTGGTCGGACGCACGCCGAACTGCGCTTCGACGTCGGCGACGAGCGCGGCGTACGCGGCCCGGAGGCCGGTCTCGACGGCGTCGAGCGAGTAGGTCCAGCGGCCGTCGACGAACTCGTTCTCCCACTCGTGGGAGCCGGCGGCGATGGGGACGAGGTCCTCGTCCACCAGGCATGCCTTGATGCGGGTGGAGCCGAGCTCGATCCCGAGTGTCGTGCGGCCGTTCGCGACCTGCTGGGTGGGGTCGTCGCCCATGCGTTCCTCCAGAACTCCGTCGTCCTCCGTGAGCGCTCACATCCTGGCACGTGAGCGCTCACTCTCGCAACGTCCGGGCGCGCCGCCCGCTCGCCTGCCCCACCAGTCGAGACACCCCGCTCACGTCCGCCGAGGTTCCACAACTCGCCGCCCGCGCAGCGCCCAGGTTCCACGACCGCCTCGGATCCCCGCCCAGATGCCGAAATCTCGGAACCCCGGGCGCCGAGCGGCAATCCCGGGCAACGGCCTTCGGCGCGTCCCGACGGACCCCGACGCGGCGACGACTCGCCCGACCCTTCCCCGCCGAGGTTCCACGACTCGCCGCCGCCGGTGCGCCGAGGTCCCACGAACGGCTCGGAGTCCCGCCCAGATGCCGAGATTTCGGAACCTCGGCGACGGGCGCGACGGGCGGACGGGCGCGCGGGCTACGCGCCGGCGGTGCTCTCGCGGATGACGAGGGACGGGGTGACCGTCGCCGAGGCGGCCGCACCGCCGTCGATCAGGCCGAGCAACGCCTGCCCGGCCACGCGCCCGAGCTCCTCGAGCCGCAGGTCCACCGTCGTCAGTGGCGGCCTCGAGGCGAGCGCCATCACGTCCCAGTCGTCGTACCCGGTGACGGCGACGTCCTCGGGGACCGAGCGTCCGAGCTCCCGAAGCCGATCGCACACGCCGCGGGCGATCTGGTCGCTGCCGCACACGATCGCGTCGACCTCGGGCGACTGCCGCGCGAGCACGTCGACGGCCTGGCGCCCCCACCGCTCCGACCACTCGCCGAACAGCGGCGGCGTGACCAGTCGCGACCCGAGCACGGAGGCCGCGCCCGCCACCCGACGTTCGGCGGAACGGTGCCGTGCGGGCCCGGTGACGACGGCGACCC
This sequence comes from Curtobacterium sp. PhB190, assembly GCF_004365385.1. Taxonomy (NCBI): domain Bacteria; kingdom Bacillati; phylum Actinomycetota; class Actinomycetes; order Micrococcales; family Microbacteriaceae; genus Curtobacterium; species Curtobacterium sp. PhB190. The sequence continues at coordinate 247,852 of NZ_SODN01000002.1, forward strand.
GCTGCCGCCCGAGCGTCAGCACGTGCGAGGCGACGAGCGCGGACCCGGCGGAGTCGTCGAGGGTGATCGACACGTCGTCGGCCGAGGTCGACGGCGTGAACGCGTACACGACCGGGATCGCCACGTCGATCGGCGGTCGCGGGTCGGCGGACCGTCCGGTCACGATGATGCCGTCGACTCCGCGGGCTGCAAGCGAGCGGAGGTAGTGGGCCTCGCGGACGTGGTCGTCGCGGGTGTCGCAGAGCAGGACCGCCATCTGTCCGGCGGACAGGGCGTCCTCGGCACCGAGGAGCACCGGGATCGAGAACCGACCGAAGGAGTCGGTGGTGATCATGCCGACCGTGTAGGTCCGGCCGGAGGACAGCGCACGGGCCCGGGCGTCGCCCACGAACCCGAGCTTCTCGGCGGCGTCCTTGACCCGTGCCCGGGTGGAGTCGCGGAGCTGTCCGGTGCCGTTGAGCGCCTTCGACGCCGTGCCGATCGACACCCCGGCGAGCGCGGCGACGTCGGTGATCCGGACAGGCTGCGTGCTGCGGTCGGCACCGGTGCGCTCGAGGGTCACGGCAAGTTCCTTTCCGGATCGCGGGACGTGACGATGAGCATACGCAGAAAACCCACCAGCCCCCTTGCGCGGCGAAGACCAGTGTCGTAACGTCCACCGCAGAAACCGTTTTCCGAAACGCTGCACGAACGGCGGCACCGGGACGGTCCCAGTCACATCGCAAGGAGGCGACATGACCACCACGCTCGCGACCGACAGCCGTGCGCACACCGCGACCCCGGTCCTCCCGACCGCCGACGCGCACCTCACGCTCCGGCCCCTGCCGACGGGCGACGCCCGGATCACCGGCGGCTTCTGGGCACTCCGGCAGGAGCGCAACGGCCGTGACGCGGTCCGCGGCGGGTACGCCTTGCTCGAGACCGCCGGCAACTTCCGGAACCTGCGCATCGCCGCGGGGCTCGAGGAGGGCGAGGCCACCGGCCCGATCTTCATGGACTCGGACGTGACGAAGTGGCTCGAGGCGGTGGCGTGGGAGTACGGCCGCGCCCCGTCCGAGGACCTGCTCGAACTGCAGCGCGAGGTCACCGCCCTGTACGCCCAGGCGCAGGCCGACGACGGCTACCTCGACTCCGTGCAGCAGATCCGGGGGAAGGGCGAGCGGTACACGGACCTCAAGTGGAGCCACGAGATGTACTGCGCCGGCCACCTCTACCAGGCGGCCGTGGCACAGCACCGTGCGACGGGCGACACCGGCCTGCTCGAGGTCGCGATCAAGAACGCCGACCACCTGGTCCGCACGTTCGGCGACGGGACCGCACCGGACGGCACGCCGAAGACCCGCGACGTCGACGGCCACCCCGTCGTCGAGATGGGCCTCGTCGAGCTGTACCGCGAGACCGGCAACCGTGAGTACCTCGACTTGGCGCACTGGTTCGTCGACGCCCGCGGCACGGGAATCATCGAGCGTGCCGGCGGCGAGCCGACGTACTTCTCCGACCGGGTGCCGAGTCGGCAGGCCACGACCGTCGAGGGCCACGCCGTCCGCGCCGTGTACCTGGCAGCCGGCGCCGTCGACGTCGCGATCGAGACCGGCGACACCGAGCTGCTGGCCGCGAGCGAGGGACAGTTCGCGGACATGATGGCGACGAAGGCGTTCATCACCGGCGGCCTCGGGGCGCGCTGGGACTGGGAGGCGTTCGGCGACCCCTACGAGCTGCCGACCGACCGTGGCTACGCCGAGACCTGCGCGGCCATCGGCGGTGTGCAGTGGGCGTGGCGCCTGCTGCTCGCCACCGGCAAGCCGGTCTACGCCGACGCGATCGAGCGCCTGCTGTACAACGCGTTCCTGGCCGGCGTGAGCCTGGCGGGCACCGAGTACTTCTACGTGAACCCCCTGCAGCAGCGGGACCACGCGCACCAGGACGAGAACCGCTCCCCCGCTCACGGGCGCCGAGGCTGGTTCGACTGCGCCTGCTGCCCGCCGAACATCATGCGCACGTTCGCGAGCCTGGACGGCTACCTGGCGACCGCGACCGACGGCGGCCTGCAGATCCACCAGTACGCAACGGCGGACCTCGGGCCGGTGTCGGTCGAGACCGGCTACCCGCACGACGGCCGCGTGGTCGTCACGGTCACCGAGGACGGCCCGCTCGCCCTCGGTCTGCGGATCCCGGTCTGGTCGGACACGACGACGGTGCAGGGACCGGACGGTACGGCCCACCCGGAGCCGGGCACGCTGCACGTCGTCGACCGGCACTGGACCGCCGGGGACACGGTCGAGCTCGTCTTCGACACGACGCCGCACCGGTACGTGGCCGACACCCGCATCGACGCCGCCCGCGGTCAGGTCGCCATCGAGCGCGGCCCCCTCGTGTACGCGGTGGAGCAGGCGGACCAGCAGGGCTTCACGGTCGACGACCTGACGGTCGACGCGGTCGCACCGATCACCGAGGAACGTCGCGACGACCTGCTCGACGGCATCGTCACGCTGCGCGTGCCCGGACACGCCCCGGCCGGACACGAGCAGGCATCGTGGCCGTACCAGCGGCTGGACGGGCCGGGAGGCGCGACGAACGCTCTCGACGCGACCAACGTCGGCGACGTGGCCGGTTCCGAGAACGCCACCACGGGCCTCCCGGCCGTCACCGCGACCGCGGTTCCCTACTACGCCTGGGCGAACCGGGGCGCAGCGCCGATGCGCGTGTGGCTCCCGCTGGCGCGGTGATCTGATGGACCGCAGAGCGTTCCTGGTCGGCGGTGTCGCCGGCGGCGCAGCACTCGCCCTGGCAGGGTGCTCCGGCACCCTGCCGAAGGTCGACGCGAAGGTGGCGAGCTTCGGGAAGGACGCGACCGGCACCGTGCACGTCTGGTGCCGGTCCGCGACCCAGGCAGGGCTGACCTCGGCCGTGGCCGGGTTCAACAAGGCGAACCCGAAGCTGCAGGTCGAGCTGACCCCGGTGCCGGACGGTCAGTACGTGACGAAGCTCGCGACGGCCATCCGCGGTGGTGAGCCGCCGGACGTCGTGGACATCGACGACATCAACTCGCAGCTGTTCATCTTCCGCGAGGCGTTCGCCGACCTGACCGACGTCGTCAAGGGCCTCGACTACTTCGACGCGATCTCGCCGGGCCACCTGCGGCTGCTCGAGTACCGCGACCGGTACTACGGGCTGCCCTACCTGGCGGACAACTCGCAGCTGTTCGTCAACACCGAGCTGTTCGACCGGGCGGGGCTCGACGTCGAGGACTCCACGAAGGACCTCTCCACGCTGCTCGACGCGGCGAAGGCCATCCGGAAGCTCGACGACGACGTCTACGGGTGGTCGATCTCCGGCAACGCCGCCGGCATCATCGGCTTCGTCACCCAGCCGCACGTCTGGGCAACGGGTGTCGACATGATGTCCGGCGAGGTCGGCTCCCAGACGGCGAACATCACCGGCAACGACGCGCTGGAACGGATGCTCGAGTTCTACCGGCAGCTCTGGAAGGACGGCTCGCTGTCGAAGGCGACGTACTCGGACGCCGGCACCACGTGGGGCGCGGACTTCCGGGCCGGCAAGGTCGGGATCTTCCCGACCTCGTACGGCGCCACCGTGCCCGCGGCCACCAAGGCGATGCGGGCGAAGATGCAGACGGTGCTCATCCCGTCGTGGGACGGCCAGCGGTCGTTCTTCGACGGCGGCGACAACATGTGCATCCCGAACGGGGCGGCGAACCCGTCCGGCGGCTGGGCGTTCATGCAGTACGCGAACGGCCTGCAGCAACAGCAGGCCCTGCCCGACGGCGGGTACTTCCCCACCCGCTCGGACGCCGCGACGCCCGAGTACCGGAAGCGGTTCCCGTTGGCGTTCGGCCCGCTCGACGCCATCGACAAGGGCTACGCGCCGCAGACCCTGGCGTACAACCTGCTCAACAACCAGCCGTCGTCACCGTACTTCGCGATGTTCCGCGAGGCCGTGTTCGGCTCGGGCACCGCTGCCGCGATGAAGACGGCGCAGGCGGACTACACCCGCATCCTCGACCAGGTCCAGGCCTGACCGTCGCCCGCTCGCCTGTTCGCTCGTTCGTTCGCTCGTTCGCTCGCTCGCTCGTTGCACAGAGAGGTGCAGACATGACCACCATCTCCAACCGACGGACCGGCGCCGGCCGCCCCACCGTCGGCCGCGGCGCCGGCCGCCCGGGCCGCTCGGGCCGCCCGGGTCCGTCCCGCGGGTCGCTCACGCACCCGCCGCGCGCCGGCGCCGTGCTCGTCACCCCGGCGATCGTCTTCGTCGCGGTGTTCGTCCTCGCGCCGCTCGTGTTCGCGCTCTACATCTCGTTCACGAACTGGCCCCTGATCGGTCCGTACCGGTTCATCGGGCTGCAGAACTACCTGACGCTGTTCCAGGACCCGACGTTCGTGCACGCCATCGGGTACACGCTGCTGTACACCGCGATCGTGACGGTGCCGATCCTGGTGCTCGGCTACTTCCTGGCGGTGCTCATCCGGGCACGGCGACGGGGCAGCACCCTGCTGCGGACGGTGTTCTTCCTGCCGTACGTCGTCGGCCTGACCACGCTGTCGTTCATGCTCGTGCTCGAGGCGCAGCCGAACTCCGGAGCCGTCAACATGGTGCTCCGCTGGCTCGGCATCACCGACGGCAGCACCGCTTGGCTCGTCAACGGCCCCCTCGCCACGCTGCTCATCTGCGTGCTCGTGGTCTGGGCGGTGTCCGGCCTGACGATGGTGCTGCTGATGTCGGCCATGCAGGGCATCCCCGACGAGGTGTACGAGTCGGCGCAGCTCGAGGGCGCGTCCTGGTGGCAGACCGAACGGCTCATCACCCTGCCGATGATCCGGTCGACCATCGCCCTCAGCGCCATCATCTCGGTGATCGGCTCGCTGCTCGCGTTCAACCAGTTCTACATCCTGACCCAGGGCGGGCCGGGGACCGAGACCACGACGATCGTCAACGCGATCTACAACCGTGGCTTCGTCAACCTGCAGCTCGGCGCCGCGACCGCCGAGTCGATCGCCCTGGTCGTCGTCATCGCCGCCGTCACGGTGTTCCAGTTCTGGGCACTGCGAGAGAAGGACTGAGCCATGAGCACCACGACCTCCCGTGCCGGACTCGCAGCGCCGGACCTGTCCACCCGCACGCTGACCACCACCGGCGACGGACGCGGCCGGCGCCACCACCAGGGCAGCGTCCGGCACCCCCGCGACACCGCCGTCAAACGCACCCTGTACGTGATCGCCGGCGTCGGGTCGGTGCTCGTCTTCGGTGTCCCGCTGCTGTGGTCGGTCCTGCGGGCGTTCCAGTCCGAGGCCGTCATCACGCAGGCCGCCGACCCCGCGACCTTCTTCCAGCTCGGCTGGCAGAACTTCGCGGCCGTCTTCAGCTCGTCGTCACACCTGCTGACCGGCGTGTTCAACTCGTTGATCGTGTCGATCGCCACCGCGGTGCTGACCGCGGTGATCGCCACGATGGCCGGGTACGGGTTCGCCCGCTTCCGGTTCCGGGGGTCGGGCATCGTGTTCGGTCTGGTGCTGCTGACGATGATGGTGCCGTTCCAGGCGATCCTCACCCCGCTGTACCTCGAGATGAACGCCATGAAACTCACGAACTCGCTGCTCGGGCTCGTGCTGTTCTACACGACGGTGAACCTGCCGTTCGGGGTGTTCGTGATGCGGAACGCGTTCGAGTCGATCCCGACCGAGCTCGAGGACTCGGCGTTCGTCGACGGTGCCTCACGCTTCCGGGTCGTCGTGTCGGTGCTCCGCCCGCTCCTGCTGCCCGGTGCGGCCACCGCTGCGCTGTACGCGTTCCTGGCGTCGTGGACGGAGTTCCTCGGAGCGCTGACGTTCCTGACGAAGGACTCGCTCTACACGCTGCCGGTGGCGCTGCTCAACCTGCAGACCGGGGCGTACGGGCAGGTGTCGTACGGCAACCTCGTCGCCGGGTCGGTGGTGGCGATGATCCCGTGCATCGCGCTCTACGTCGGGCTGCAGCGGTTCTACGTCGCAGGCCTGTCGTCCGGCGCGCTGAAGGGCTGACGGTCGGGTCAGCCCGGCCGGTGCGAGGTTGACACGGCCCCGCACCGTGCGAGGGCCCGCTCCGGTGCGAGGTTCCGTACTCCGTGCCAGGCCCGGTGGCTCGCACGGAGCACGGAACCTCGCACCGTTCGACACCACCCCTCGCACCGTGCGAGGTCCGCCGAGCTAGGCGCTGCGGCGCACCACGAGCTCGGGCGCCAGCAACGTCTCGTCGCGCGGCTCGCCCTCGACCAGGGCCCGCACGGTGTCGAGCACCCGCTCCCCCATCGCCCGGAAGTCCTGCCGCACGGTGGTCAGCGGCGGCGTGAAGTGCGCGGCCTCGGGCACGTCGTCGAACCCGACCACCGCGATGTCGTCGGGCACGCGCAGGCCCTCGTCGGCGAAGGCGTGGAGCACCCCGAGCGCCATCTGGTCGTTGCCGGCGAACACCGCGTCGACGGCCGTCACGTCGATGTGCCGCGCGGCCGCGAACCCGCTCCCCGGGGTCCAGTCGCCGTCGAGCACGACGGGCTCGAGGCCGGCGTCCTGCATGATCCGGACGTACGTGGCGCGACGCACCTCGGACTCCTGCGAGACGGGCGGGCCGGCGATGTGCACGATCCGCCGGTACCCGCGCCCGAACAGGTGTTCCATCACGAGCGACGTCCCGGCGGCCTGGTCGATCGCGACCGCGGCGACGGTCGACGCCGCCGGGGTCCGCACGGCGTCGCGCTGCACGGCGTTGGACACGACGACCGGCACGGTGACCGGCACGGTGAGCGACCCGAGGGCGTCGAGCACCCGGTTGTCCGCGGCGACGAGCACGATCGCGGCGACGTCCTGCGCGAGCAGCGTCGTGAGTGCACCGGACAGGTCGGACGGCGTCGGTTCCTCGGGCAGGGTGGAGAGCAGCACGTGGTACCCGGCCGACCGGGCCGCGCGTTCGAAGCCGATCGCGGTGCTCGACGGGCCGTACAGCGCGTCGCCGGCGGTGATGATGCCGAGCGCGCGGCTCCGCCCCCCGGCGAGTGCGCGGGCGGCGGCGCGGGGCCGGTAGCCGAGGTCGTGGACGGCGTCGGTGACCTGCGTGCGGAAGGCGTCGCGGACCGTCGGGTCGCCGTTGATCACGCGCGAGACGGTCTGGTGGGAGACGCCCGCACGCTCGGCGACGTCGAAGATCGTCGGAGCCTTCCGGCGTTTGCCGCCCGTGCCCCCTGGGGCGGTCGTGGTCGTCACGAGGCCAACCGTACCGCGCAGTCCGGCCCGCGCGGCAAGATCGCGAAACGGTCAGGTCGAGTTGACACCCCGTTACGAAAGCCCCAGTATGTGAGCGCTCACACGAGCACATCCCTCGGGGCACAGCAGCCCCGGCACCTGAGCGCGTCGAGGACGACGCGAGAGGAACAGAGGTACTTCGATGACGAAGCGCAGGATCATCGCGGGCGTAGCAGCCCTCGGCATCGCGATCGCACTCGCCGGCTGCTCGGCCGGTGGCCGCGCGTCCACCGACGGCGGCGGCAGCAGCAGCGACAACAAGGGCGCCCTCGTCGGCGTCGCCATGCCGACCAAGGTCTCGGAACGCTGGATCAAGGACGGCGACGCCGTCAAGAGCGACCTCGAGAAGGCCGGTTACAAGGTCGACCTCGAGTACGGCGACAACAAGGTCCAGCAGCAGGCCCAGCAGGTCAGCAACATGATCACGAAGGGCGCGAAGGTCCTCATCATCGCGTCGATCGACGGCGGAGCCCTCTCCGACCAGCTCGACGCCGCCGCCAAGGCCGGCATCAAGGTGATCTCCTACGACCGCCTGCTGACGGGCAACAAGAACGTCGACTACTACGTGTCGTTCGACAACGAGAAGGTCGGCGTCGACCAGGCGACGAGCCTGCTCACCGGCCTCGGCGTCCTCGACGACAAGGGCGAGAAGACCGGCGAGAAGGGCCCGTTCAACATCGAGGTCTTCGCCGGCTCGCTCGACGACAACAACGCCAGCTTCTTCTTCAACGGCGCCATGAAGACCCTCAAGCCGTACCTCGAGGACGGCACGCTGAAGATCCAGTCCGGTCAGGACCAGCTCTCGCAGGCCGCCACGCAGCAGTGGGACCCGGCGACCGCCAAGGCCCGCATGCAGAACCTCGTCGCGAAGTCGTACTCGGGCGGCACCACGCTCGACGGCGTGCTCTCGCCGTACGACGGCATCTCGATCGGAATCATCTCGGCACTGCAGGGTGCCGGCTACGGCACCAGCGACCGTCCGCTGCCGATCGTGACGGGCCAAGACGCCGAGGCGGCCTCGGTCAAGTCGATCATCGCCGGTCAGCAGTACTCGACCATCTACAAGGACACCCGCAAGCTCGCCAAGCAGTCGGTCACCATGGCCGAGGACCTGCTCACCGGTGACAAGCCCGAGGTCAACGACACGAAGAGCTACGACAACAAGGTCAAGGTCGTCCCGACCTTCCTGTTCCAGCCGACGGTCGTCACCAAGGACAACTACAAGGAAGTCCTCGTCGACTCGGGTTACTACACCGAAGCCGACCTGAAGTAGTCGCAACCCACCTGTCGGACAGGAGGCACGGGTCGACCCCGCCCCGTGCCTCCCGTCCGCCCCATCCGCGCGCCACGGCGCGCACCACGGAAGGCGGTCGACGTGACGGACACGATCCTCGAGATGCGTGACATCACCAAGACGTTCCCCGGCGTGAAGGCCCTGCAGGGCGTCTCGATCGAGGTCGAGCGTGGACAGGTCCACGCCATCTGCGGCGAGAACGGCGCCGGCAAGTCGACCCTCATGAAGGTGTTGTCGGGCGTCTACCCGCACGGCTCCTTCGAGGGCGAGATCCTGCTCGACGGCGCACCTGTCTCGTTCGCGAACATCAACGACTCCGAAGCCGCTGGCGTCGTCATCATCCACCAGGAACTCGCGCTGAGCCCGTTCCTGTCGATCGCCGAGAACATCTTCCTCGGCAACGAGCGGTCCAAGGGCGGCTTCATCGACTGGAACAAGACGAACCTGGCAGCCGCCGAGCTCCTGCAGCGCGTCGGCCTCAAGGACAACCCGGTCACGAAGATCGTGGACATCGGTGTCGGCAAGCAACAGCTCGTCGAGATCGCGAAGGCACTGTCGAAGAAGGTCAAGCTCCTCATCCTCGACGAGCCCACCGCTGCCCTGAACGACGACGACTCCGCGCACCTGCTCGAGCTCATCCGCTCGTTGCAGGCCGAGGGCATGACGGCGATCATCATCAGCCACAAGCTCAACGAGATCAAGGCGATCGCCGACAAGGTCACGATCATCCGCGACGGCAAGACCATCGAGACGCTCGACATGCACGCCGACGACGTCTCCGAGGACCGCATCATCCGCGGGATGGTCGGCCGCGACCTGTCGAACCGGTACCCCGAGCACGAGCCGAAGATCGGCGAGGAGCTCCTGCGGATCGAGGACTGGACGGTCCACCACCCGCTCGACGGGTCACGCGAGATCATCCACCAGGTCGACCTGAACGTGCGAGCCGGCGAGATCGTCGGCATCGCCGGACTCATGGGCGCCGGGCGGACCGAACTCGCGATGAGCGTGTTCGGCCGGTCGTACGGATCCGGCATCAGCGGCACCGTCTACAAGCGCGGCGAGCCGATCAAGACCCACACGGTGTCGCAGGCGATCGACCACGGCATCGCGTACGTCACCGAGGACCGCAAGCGCTACGGCCTGAACCTCATCGACGACATCAAACGGAACATCTCCGGGTCGGCGCTCGGCAAGCTCGCCAGCTGGGGCTTCGTGAACGCGTCGGAGGAGACCACGGTCGCCGGGCAGTTCCTGAAGAACCTCAACATCAAGGCACCGAACGTCGACGTCATCACGGGCAAGCTCTCCGGCGGCAACCAGCAGAAGGTCGTCCTGTCGAAGTGGATGTACACCGACCCGGACGTGCTCATCCTCGACGAGCCGACCCGCGGCATCGACGTCGGTGCGAAGTACGAGATCTACACGATCATCAACAGCCTCGCGGACCAGGGCAAGGGGGTCATCGTGATCTCCTCGGAGCTCCCGGAGCTCCTCGGCATCTGCGACCGCATCTACACACTCTCCGAGGGCACCATCACCGCCGATGTGCCCCGCTCCGAGGCCACCCCAGAGGTCCTCATGCAGTACATGACCCAGGAACGGGAGACCCCTGTCAATGAACGCGCTTAAGTCCGCCGCCGGCTACCTCACCGGGCAGCTCCGACAGATCGGCCTGTTCATCGCGCTGATCGTCATCGTCGTCTTCTTCCAGGTGACGACCAACGGCATCACCCTGGCCCCGATCAACGTCTCGAACCTGATCGTCCAGAACAGCTACATCCTCATCCTCGCCATCGGCATGGTGATGGTCATCATCGCCGGGCACATCGACCTGTCCGTCGGGTCGGTCGTCGCCTTCACCGGCGCCATGGCCGGCGTGATGATCACGCAGTGGCACATCCCGTGGCCGATCGCCGTCGTGCTCTGCCTCGTCGTCGGAGCGCTCGTCGGCGCCTGGCAGGGGTTCTGGATCGCCTACTTCGGGATCCCGGCGTTCATCGTCACCCTGGCCGGCATGCTCGCCTTCCGCGGTGCGGCGCAGATCGTGCTGCACAACCAGCAGATCTCGCCGTTCCCGGACGGGTTCCGTGCCCTCGGGTCCGGCTTCCTGCCGTCGTTCGGCACCACCGGGTACGAGCCGCTCACGATGATCCTCGGCTTCGCCGCCGCGGCCGTCATGGCCGTCACGGCGTTCCGCGGCCGGGCCACCCGCCGCAAGTACCAGCTCGAGAGCGAACCGTTCGCCTGGTTCATCGTGAAGCTCGTCTTCGGCGTCGTGCTGGTCGTCTACGTGGCCCTGCTGCTCGCGAGCTACAACGGCACCCCGATCGTGCTCGTCATCCTCGGCGCACTCGTGGTGATCTACTCGGTCATCATGCGGAGCGCGGTGTTCGGCCGCCACGTCTACGCCATCGGCGGCAACGCCCTGGCCGCGCAGCTGTCCGGCGTGAAGACGAAGCGCCTCACGTTCATGCTGTTCGTCAACATGGGAGTCATCTCGGCCCTGGCCGGCGTGGTCTTCACCGGTCAGCTCAACCTGGCGGCACCCGGTGCGGGCAACGGCTTCGAACTCGACGCCATCGCCGCGGTGTTCATCGGTGGCGCAGCGGTCACCGGCGGCATCGGCACGGTCCCCGGCGCCATCGTCGGTGGTCTCATCATCGGTCTGCTCAACAACGGTATGTCGATCCTCGGCGTCGGCACCGAGTACCAGTCGCTCATCAAGGGCTTGGTCCTGCTCGCCGCCGTCGCGTTCGACGTGTTCAACAAGCGTCGGGCTGCTGCCGCGCGCAAGTAGGGATGCGCGCGGTCGCGTTCGCGGTCGCTTGGTGAACAGAAAAGGTCGGGTCCTCTGTGGGGACCCGACCTTTTCTGCTCACGATCGTGACGCGACGGCCCAACCCCTGGCCGGGAGGCGCAGGGTCCCGTCCCCGAGATCCGCGCCGCCCGCCTCCACCCGCGTCGCATCCGCCGCGGGCACCTCGACGGGATCGGCCGACAGGTTCAGGGCGGTCACCACGGCCGCGTCCGACGTCGCGGTCCGCAGGACGACCGCCGTGTTCGTCAAGTGCACCACGTCGGTGTGCGCCCGGTGCAACCACGGGTTGCGGCGGCGCAGGGCGATCAGGGCCTCGTACGCGTGCGTCAGATCGCCCGCTGCGGGTGGTGTGTCCGGGAACTCCGGTCGGACCGCGTCGTCGCCACCCGCGCGTTCCTCCTTCACCCCGGTCCAGCCGTACTCGTCGCCCGCGTAGACGATCGGGGTGCCGGCGACGGTGAACAACACCGCGGCCGCGTGCCCGGCGAACTGCTCCCCCACGGCGCTCGCGATGCGGGTGACGTCGTGGTTGCCGATGAAGGTCGTCGGGGCGAACGTCTCGAGCAGGGCGTCGTGCCGCTCGATCGCGTGCGCCAGTTCGTGGCCGTTGCCGTCCGCGATGCCGTGCCAGATGCCCTGCCACAGTTCGTACTGCGTCAACGAGTCCATGGTCGACTCCCGCGCGATCGCCGCCGCGTCGCCGTGGATCACCTCACCGCTGAACCACGCGTCCGGGAACCGCTCGCGCACCCGCGGCAGCACCCTGGCCCAGAACGCCGGTGGGACCGCGTACGCAGCATCGAGGCGCCAGCCGTCGATCCCGCGCTCCAGCCAGTGCGTCATGATCTGCACGACGAGGTCCTCGGACGCTCGGCTGTCGTGGTCCAGCGCCACGAGGATGTCGTGTCCCTCGAACAACCCGACGGGAACCGGCTGCCCCGGCGTCCACCCCGACCAGTCGATCGCGAACAGGCCAGCGGTCGCCGCGTCCGGTCCCTCTTCTTCGAGCGCCCGGAACGCCGGATGCTCACGGCCGACGTGGTTGAAGACACCGTCGAGCAGGACCCGGATCCCCCGCTCGTGCGCCCCGGACACCAGACGGTCGAAGTCGGAGTCGTCGCCGAGCCGAGGGTCGATCCGGAAGTGGTCCACCGTGTCGTAGCCATGGGTGGAGCTCGCGAACACCGGCCCGAGCACCAGGCCGTTCAAGCCGAGGTCCACCACGTGGTCGAGCCAGGGTTCGATGCGGCCGAGACGGTGCTCGACGGCGCGCTCCTCGACCGGCACCCCCGGGCGGACGTCCGCCCCGACGAACCCGAGCGGGTACACGTGCCACCACATGACGTGCGGGACCCAGGCGGGCTCGGGCGGACGGGACGGTGCGGTGTCGGTGCTCACCCCTCGACACTGCCAGCCGCGCCTGTGCTGGGCGCTCCTGTGCTGGGAACGGACAGGGACGACAGGACGAGGATGTGGGCATGGGACGTGCGATCAGGACGGAAGCGGACGCTGCGGCGTCGGAGTCGGCACAGGCCGATCGGACCTGTGCGTCGTGCGGCCGTCGGATGCCGTCGACGGCGGCACCCGAAACCAAGTGGTGTTCCCGCGCCTGCCGCCGCCACGGAGTGGACCGGACGGACCTGGCACTCGAACAGCGCATCGACGAGCTGCTCGCCGCACGGGCACGCACCTCGAGCATCTGCCCGTCCGAGGTCGCTCGGTCGCTCGAACCGGACGACTGGCGCCCGCTCATGGAGCCCGCCCGTCGAGCGGCCCAGCGCATGATGGCGCGCGGCGAGGTCGAGATCACCCAGGGCGGCTCCGTCGTGGACCCGTCGACCGCGAAGGGCCCGATCCGCATCCGCCGCCCGCGGTGAGGGAACACCTGTCGCGCACCGTCGGTTGGGGACGGGGATGACTGCAACCGGATCGACCGAACCGACCCCCGTCCAGCCCCGAGCCCTCGTCGTGGGAGCGAGCGGCATCACCGGCTCCGCCCTGGTGGGCCACCTGCTCGACCTCGGCTGGGACGTGACCGCGCTGTCCCGCCGACCGCTCCCCCAGCAGGACGTCCGGACCGTCGCCGCGGACCTCCGCGATCCCGACAGCCTCGGCGCCGCGCTGGCCGACGAGCGTGCCACGCACGTGTTCTTCACCGCGTGGCAGCGCCAGGAGACGGAGGCGGAGAACATCCGCGTGAACGGCGGCATGGTCCGCGACCTGCTCGCCGCACTCGCGCACGCCCCGCTGGCGCACGTCGCGCTGGTGACCGGGCTGAAGCACTACCTCGGCCCGTTCGAGGCCTACGCCGCGGGCGAGATGCCGGACACGCCCTTCCACGAGGAAGAGCCCCGCCTGGACACCCCGAACTTCTACTACGCACAAGAGGACGAACTGTTCGCCGCCGCCGAGCGCCAGGGCTTCACGTGGTCGGTGCACCGCTCGCACACCGTGATCGGGCACGCCGTCGGCAACGCCATGAACATGGGCCTGACGATCGCGGTGCAGGCGACGCTCGCGAAGGAGCTCGACCTGGACTTCGTGTTCCCGGGCAGCGAGGCGCAGTGGAACGGCCTGACCGACATGACCGAGGCGGGGATCCTCGCCGAGCAGATGGTCTGGGCGGCGACCGCACCCGAGGGTGCCGACGAGGCGTTCAACATCGTGAACGGTGACGTCTTCCGGTGGCGCTGGATGTGGCCGCGCCTCGCGGCGCACCTCGGCGTCGACCCGGCGCGCGCGGTCGGGTACCAGGACGAGCCGCGACCGCTCGAGCAGCAGATGGCGCCGTACGAGTCGGAGTGGGCCGGCATCGCCGAGCGACACGGTCTGGCAGAGGCGGACATCACGCGACTCGCCTCGTGGTGGCACACCGACGCCGACCTCGGTCGCGCGATGGAGGTCGTCACCGACATGGCGAAGAGCCGCGAGGCCGGGTTCACGGCCTTCCGCCGGACCGAACGCGCGTTCGCCGACCTGTTCGCGCGCTACCGGGCCGACCGACTCATCCCCTGAGCCGTCGGCCCGGGACAGCGGGCTACAGCGCGAGCAGGAGCACCACGAGCGTCGCGACCGACAGCACCAGCAGGACGACGGCGCCCTGCAGGTCCTTGTCGTGCGCTCGGAGGTGCGCCACCACGGCGCCGACGAAGTAGACCACCGCGCCGATGGCCGCGGCGATGGCGAGCGGCACCCACCAGATGCCGATGACGAGCCCGGCGGCAGCGGCGACCTCGAGCACCCCGAGGACCGTCATCTGCGCGGGAGTGACGTGGACGGCCTGCATCGAGGCGACGATCTTCGGGTTGCGGACGAGTTTCATGACGCCCGACCCGAGCAGGGCCACGGCGAGGACGAGGGACAGGACGACGGCAGCGATGTGCACGGGGAACTCCAGGTGATGAAACGGATGCTTGTCCCCGTTTCAAACCGGGGACTGCTCCCCGTATTCCCGGCCACGCGATCTAGGCTCGGTGCATGACCCGCCGAGACGTCGCCCGGAACCGTCAGGCGCTCGTCGACGCGGCCCGGTCCGCGTTCACCGACCACGGCCTCCAGGCTGCACTGGAACCGATCGCGGTCGCAGCGGGACTCGGCAACGCGACCCTGTACCGGCACTTCCCGACCCGAGCGGCGCTGTGGGAAGCCGTCCTGGTCGAGCCGATGCACGAGGTGCTCGACCTCGTCGAGCACTGCCGCGAGCTGTCCGCCTCGGACCCGTGGGAGGGCTTCGCGACCTTCGTCCGCGAGACGGCGGCGATCGAGGCGCGCCGCACCGGGTTCAGCGAACTCATGACCACCGACTACCGCGACGCTCCGGAACTCCTCCGGCTCCGCATCGCCGTGCAGGACGGGATCGACGCCCTCTTCACAGCCGGGCAGGCGGCCGCGGTCCTCCGCGCCGACGCCACGCTGGCCGACGTCGCACTCCTGCAGCTGTCGATCGCGGAGACGATCCGCACCTTCGGCCGGGTCGCGCCCGAGGCGTACCGACGCTGGGTGGACCTGGTGCTCGACGGGTTCCGGGCGGCGGACATCCCGCGCGGCGTGCTGGCCGGACGCCCCCTGCGCGGCGACCAGGTCCGTCGGGCACTGGCGGAGCGTCACCAGCCCGCCGACCGTCAGAAGGCGTAGCGGATCCGACAGGACGGCAGGTGCTCGGCGACGAGCTCGCGGAAGCGCTCGATGAGCTGCCCCTTCATCCCGGACCGGTAGCGGACGTTCACCGCACCGTTCTGCGACACCTTCTGCTCCTGCAGGTCGGGGCGCCAGAGCAGGTCCTCGGCCTTCGGGTGCCAGCCGAGGTTGACCTCGTGCAGGGGTTGGTTGTGCGTGAGGAAGATCACCTCGGCCGCGATCTGCGCCTTGGCGGCCGGTGACAGTACGTCGTCGACCTGCCGCAGCAGCTCGGTCCAGTCGGACTCCCACGTCGGGGTGACGATGACGGGCGAGAAGTTGAGGTGGACCTCGTAGCCGGCGTCGACGAACTCGTTCACCGCAGCGATCCGCTCGGCGACGGGACTCGTCCGGATGTCGGTGACCTTCGCGGTGTCGTGCGGCATGAGCGAGAACCGGATGCGCGTCCGGCCCATCGGGTCCCAGTCGAGCAACTCGCGGTTGACGTACTTCGTCGCGAAGGACGCCTTCGCGGTCGGGGTCATCCGGAACAGGTCGCACAGGTCACGGACGTTGTCGCTGATCATCGCGTCGACCGAGCAGTCGCTGTTCTCGCCGATGTCGTACACCCACGACTCGGGATCGCACTGGTTCGGCTCGGTCTTCGGCCCCTGCTTCGCGATGTTGCGAGCGACGTGCTTCGTGATCTGGTCGATGTTGGCGAACACCGTGACGGGGTTGCTGTAGCCCTTGCGCCGCGGGACGTAGCAGTACGCACACGCCATCGCACAGCCGTTCGCCGTCGAGGGCGCGATGAAGTCGGCGGAGCGGCCGTTCGGTCGCGTGATCAACGACTTCTTCACGCCGAGCACCAGCGCCTCGGTCTTGATCCGGACCCACCGCTGCACGTTGCGCTCATCGCCGTGCACCTCGGGGATGTTCCAGTGGGACTCCACCGGCACGATCTCGGCGTCCGGCCAGCGCCCGATCACCTCTTGCCCGCGCTGCAGTTCGAGGGCAGCGGGCTCGGCGTAGATCCGACGGACGTCGAGCATCGGGCGGGCGCGGTCGTTGCTCATCGACTCCTGTCTACCGGGGACCACTGACGGTGCAGACTCGGGGCATGACCGCCGAAGCCGACGACCATTACTTCTTGGTGAACGGCCGACGCTGGCGCCGCACCGACCCGGCCCTGCCCGAGGAACTCGCGGCCGCGCTCCGTTCCCACCTGGGGCGCGGGCGCAACGCGGTGAAGACCGCGAAGCGCGCGGGCGACGACGCTGCGCTGGCCGCGGCACGGCACCGGAACGGGCTCGCGAAGCACGGTCTGGGCGAACGCGGCACGGAGTGGTGGACGCGCCCCGAGGCCGATCGGATCGCCGACGCCGAGCAGGCCCTGGCCGACCTGGACGCTCTGCCGTGACGACGATCCGTCCGCCGCGCCTGGACCGCATCCTGAACCTCATCGTGTTCGGCCCGGTGATGATCGGGACAGGAGTCGCACTCGCGAGCGTGGCCTTCGTACCCGGAGCATCGGCGCGGGTGTTCGTCTTCGTCCTCGGTGTCGCCTTCATCGCCGGCGGGACCTGGGCCACGGCCAGGCTCCGTCGCGTCGCCGTGCACCTGTCCGACGAAACCCTCCGGTACTCCGGCTTCCTGTCGTCGTGGACCGCACCGCGTGCGGGCATCACCGCGGTGCTCGACGACGCGTACGTCGAGTGGCGCGACGATCGCGGTGTCGGCCACCGACGGCAGATCTGGCTGCTGACCCGAGCATGGGAGGACGACGGCACGAGGTTCGCCCCGCTCTGGCGCTGGCGACGCGAGGCGCTCCTCGAGGTGCGGGCGTGGGCAGCGACTCACGAAGTCCGAAACGTCCCATGACGCCCGCGGTGGAAAGCGGAATCGGGCGTACCTGGTCGGAAGTTCCGACCAGGTACGCCCGTTTCGACCAGGTACGCGGCCAGCCTCGTCAGCCCTCGGTGTGGCCCAAGGACGGCTCGAGGAGCAAGTGGGCCGTGCGGGATGCCGACGCGTGCAACTCGAACACGACGAGCTCGTTCCGGCCTGAGCGCAGGACCGGCCCCGGGATCGCCAGGGTCTGCTGCGGGCCGCGCGACCAGTACCGGCCGAGGCAGAACCCGTTCACCCAGGCGACACCCTTGCGGAAGCCGTCGAGCGCCAGGTAGCGGTCGTCCACCGCGTCGAGGTCGAACGACCCCGCGGCGAACGTCGGCCCGGCGAGCACCTCGCCGTCGGCCGGTTCCACGGCGGACAGCGCATCGAGGGCGGACGGTGCGATCGGGTCGAGCGCCAACGGTGCCGCGGTCCAGCGCGACAGCGGGACACCGTCGACGGCGACCCCGCCGATCAGGCCTTTCGGTTCGCCGATGCGGATACCGTAGTCGACCCGGCCCTGGTCCTCGACGAGCAGTTCGAGCGTGCCGGTCACCGGCGGCAGGACGACGGCGCGGTCGTGGTGCTCGCGCTCCAGGACGCCGACGACGACGCCGTCGACGGACACGATCGCGCGGTCGCGGACCTCTTCCCCGATGGTCAGCACTCCGCCGGTCGGCAGGTCGACCTCGGCGCGGTACAGGACGAAGCCGCTGGCCGCACCGAGGGCGTCGAACGTCGGCGGCTCGTCGTGCGCCGACCACGTCGTGAGCGTGGGCAGCAGGGAGCGGAGCGACGCGACGCGGTCGAGGCGGACGGCGAGGTCCGTGGCGGGGGTGATCCGGGCCTCCAGGCCGACTCCGTCCGCCCCATCGGACGCGAGTCGACCCGACCCACCCGGCTCCATCGACGCCGGGAGCGGCGGGACGGGCGCGTAGCGCTCGATGACCGCGCGGAAGGCGTGGAACTTCGAGGTGGGCCGACCAGCCTCGTCGAGCGGGGCGTCGTAGTCGTACGACGTCGCGATCGGACGGTAGACGCCCTTGTCGTTGGCGCCGTTGGTGAAGCCGAAGTTCGTGCCACCGTGGAACATGTAGATGTTGACCGAGCCACCGGCGGCGAGCAGGACGTCGAGGTCCGCTGCGCTGTCCGCGGCCGAGGTGGTGTGGTGGTGCTCGCCCCAGCTGTCGAACCAGCCGTCCCAGAACTCCGAGCACATCAGGGGTCCGGTGGGCTGGGCCCGCCGCAGGCGTTCGAGGCGCGCGGCGGACCGCGACCCGAACGAGCCGGTCTTGTGCAGCGACGGCAGCGAACCGTCCTCGAGCATCGTGCCCATCGGCTGGTCGACGCTCGTGAACGGGACGGTCAGCCCGATGTCGCGGTGCATCTGCTCGAGTGCACGCAGGTACTCGGGGTCGGAGCCGTAGGCGCCGTACTCGTTCTCGACCTGCACCAGGACGATGGGCCCGCCCTGGTCGATCTGCCGAGGGACCAGCACGGGGGCCAGCTGCTGCAGGTACGTCTGGACCGCCGCGAGGAACCCGGGCTCGTTGCGCCGGACGCCCACGGAGCCGTCCGCGAACAACCAGTACGGCAGACCGCCGTTGGCCCACTCCGCGCAGATGTAGGGGCCGGGGCGGACGATGGCGTGCATCCCCTCGGCAGCGACCAGGTCGAGGAACCGGCCGAGGTCGAGCCCGCCGGTCAGGTCGAAGACCCCGGGCGACGGCGCGTGCGCGTTCCAGGCGACGTAGGTCTCGATGGTGTTGAGGCCCATCAGCTTCGCCTTGCGGATCCGGTCGGCCCACAGGTCGGGGTGTACGCGGAAGTAGTGGATCGCACCGGACAGCACGCGGTGCGGCTCGCCGTCGAGCAGGAAGTCGGTGTCGCCGATGGCGAATCGCATGAGATGACTCTTTCAGACAGCGGGGTCGTGCGGACGATGTCCGCACGACCCCGGGGAGTTGGTGCCGGTGCTACTTGGTCGAGACCGTGAAGCCCTGGTCCTTGCCGTACTTGGCGAGGGCCTTCTGCCAGGCCTCGAGGCCGGCGTCGAGCGAGGTGCCGTTCTCGTACGCCTGACCGACGGTGTCGGCGTAGACGCTGTTCGCGTACACCTGGTACGGCAGGTAGGTGAAGTCGTTGTCCGAGGACTTCGACGCGTCGACGAGCACCTTGTTGATCTGCTGCCCACCGAAGTAGGACGGCTTCTCGTCGAGGAAGGCCGACGAGTCGAGGTCAGCGGTCGTCGAGGGGAACCCACCGGACTTCATGAAGACGCCGGTCGACTCCTTGGACGAGTTCAGCCACTTCAGGAAGCCCGCGGCGAGGGCCGGGTTCTTCGACTGCTTCATGACGACCTCGGCGCTGCCGCCGTTGTTCGCGGTCTGGGCGGTGCCGCCGTCGTAGGTCGGCATCGGGGCGACGCGCCAGTCACCCGAGGCCTGGGCGACGCCGGACTCCAGGTTGCCGGGCATCCAGGCGCCGGTGATCATCGTGGCGATCTCACCGTTGCCGAGCTGCTTGTACCAGTCATCGGTCCAGCCGACGGTCTTCGACAGCAGGCCCTGCTCGACGAGCTCGTTCCAGGTGCTCGTCCACTTCTTCGAGCCCTCGTCCTGCAGGTTGATGGTCACCTTGTCACCGTCGGTGGTGAACGGGGTACCGCCGGCCTGGGCGATCATGCTCGTGGTGAAGCCGGCGTCGCCGGAGTCGGCCGCGATGTAGGCGTTCGGGTCGGCCTCGTGCAGCTTCTTCGCGGCGGCGACGTACTCGTCCCAGGTCTTCGGCACGGCGATGTCGTGCTTGTCGAAGACCGTCTTGTTGTAGAACAGCGCCATGGGGCCGGAGTCCTGCGGCAGGCCGTAGACCTTGTCGTCGATCGACACCGAGCTCCAGGTGCTCTTCGCGAACTTGTCCTCGAGCGAGTCGAAGCCGTAGCCGGACAGGTCGAGCAGCGAGTCGGACAGGGCGAACTGCGGCAGCGCGAAGTACTCGACCTGGGCGACGTCGGGGGCGCCCGAGCCGGCCTTCACGGTGTTCTGGAGCTTGGTGTACTGGTCGGCGCCGGTGCCGGCGTTGACGAGCTTGACCTTCACCTTGGGGTACTGCTTCTCGAACGCGGCGACCTGGGCCTTGGCGGAGGGGGTCCACGACCAGTAGGTCAGGGTGCCACCGTCCTTCAGTGCCTTGGTGATGTCGTCGGACGAGCCACCGGACGACGAGCCGCCGGTCGCGCAGGCGGCGAGGGCGATCGTGGCGGTGACGCCGATGGCGAGGGCGCTGAGCCCGCGCCGGAGACGCTTGTTCATGGGGGTGCCTTTCACTTCTTCGTGGAGAGGGGGGTAGGGCTGCTGCGTTCCGGACCGGATGGCGCGTGGCGAGGTCGCCACGGGCCTCCCGTCCGACGGATCAGGCCTTGACGGACCCGGCCGCGAGGCCGGACTGCCAGAAGCGCTGGAGGAAGAGGAACGCGACCACGATCGGGATGATCGTGAGGAGCGATCCCGTGACGACGAGGTTGTAGATCGGCTGCGCACCGGACCCGGTGGCCTGGGCGTTCCACTGGTTCAGGCCGACCGTCAGGGGGTACCACTTCGGGTCGCTCAGCATGATGAGCGGCAGGAAGTAGTTGTTCCAGGTGGCGACGACCGCGAAGAGCAGGACGGTGACGACACCGGGAGCGAGCAGGCGGAGCGCGATGGTGAAGAAGATCCGGAACTCGCCGGCGCCGTCCATGCGGGCGGCCTCGAGGAGTTCGGCGGGGATCGCGTCGACCGCGTAGGTCCAGATCAGGTACATGCCGAACGGGCTGATGAGCGACGGCAGGATGATCGACCACGGGGTGTTGGTCAGGCCGACCTGCGAGAAGAGCAGGAAGGTCGGGACCGCCAGGGCCGTGCCGGGGACCGCGATGGCACCGAGCACGATGGCGAACACTGCGCGGCGTCCGGGGAACTGGAACTTCGCCATGCCGTAGCCCGCGACGGTCGCGAGCAGGGTGGCGCCACCGGCACCGACGACCACGTAGAGCAGCGTGTTGCCGAACCACTGCAGGAAGATGCCGTCGTTGTACGTGACGGTGTCGACGATGTTCTGCCAGAGGTTGAAGTCCCCGCCGAACCAGAGCCCGAACGTGGAGAGCAGCGACGCCTGCGTCTTCGTGCTGTTCACGAGCAGGTAGAACAGCGGCGCGAACGAGTAGACGACGAAGACGACCATGACCGCGGTCAACAGGCCGGAACGCTTCGGCTTGCGTCCGTCGACGTGCTGCTCGGCCTTGCGCTCGGCCTTCCGGGAGGCCCGGGTCGAGCGGGTGCGCGGGTCGCGCTGCGTCGTGGTCGCCTCCGCGACCGTGGCCGGTCCGGCGGCGCCGGTCGCGGGGTGCTGGATGGTGCTCATCGGTTCTCCTGGCGGGTTCCGCGGACCTGGACGACGTAGGCGATCACCGCGGTGATCACGCCCATCACGATCGCGACGGTGGCGGAGTAGTTGAACTGCTGGCCGCTGAAGGACAGCGAGTAGGCGTACATGTTCGGGGTGAAGGCGCTGCCGATGACGTTCGGGGCCAGGGTCTTCAGCAGGTTCGGCTCGTTGAAGAGCTGGAAGCTGCCGATGATCGAGAAGATCGTGGCGATGACCATGGGGCCGCGCAGGGCCGGGAGCTTGATCGAGAAGACCGTGCGCAGGGGGCCGGCGCCGTCGAGCTCGGCGGCCTCGTACAGCTCACCGGGCACCGTGCGGAGTGCGGCGTAGAAGATCAGCATGTTGTAGCCGAGGAACTCCCACGTGACCACGTTGCCGATGGAGGTCAGCACCCAGCTCGGGCTGAACGGCTGCAGCAGGTCGATGCCGAGCGCGTCGTTCGCCGCACCGGTCAGACCGAACTGGTTGCCGTAGATGAAGCCCCAGATCAGGGCCGCGACGACACCGGGGACGGCGTAGGGCAGGAACACCGCGATGCGGAAGAACGACGTGCCCCAGAGCCGTGCGCTGTCGAGTGCGAGGGCGGCGACGAGTGCGAGCCCGAGCATGATCGGCACCTGGACGACCAGGAAGATCGCGACCCGACCGAAGCCGGACCAGAACTTGGCGTCCTGGAAGAGCTGAACGTAGTTGGCGAACCAGACGAACTGGTTGCCGCCGATGAGCTGGTCGCGGAACAGGCTGAGCCAGAGGGCGTAGCCGATCGGGACGATGAGCATGGCGATCAGGACGATCACGAAGGGGCCGACGAACAGCCAGCCGGTGTAGCGCCCCCGCGCCTTGGTCCGGCGACCTGCCGGGCGAGGGGCTGCCGGCTGCGCTGCGGCTGCCTCGCCGGGCCGCGCTGCGAGCGTGCTCATGTGACTCCTTCGTCTGCTGCGTTCGGGTGTCCGGTGTCTCGGCCGCGACCCGGGCCCGGTGACGGGCGCTCTGGCGGTCGCAGATGTTGACGTCAACATCGAACGTCAGGACGATAGCATGGCAACGTCAACATGCGCTAGCGTCCGGGAACGCAGACTGCGTGATCCCGCAACGGAAGGAGCTCGAGCCGATGACGACCGAGTCCCCCGCCGGCACCCGCCGCTCCCCCTCGATGGCCGCCGTCGCCGACGCCGCCGGGGTCTCGATGCAGACCGTCTCGCGCGTCGCCCGCGGGTTCGACAACGTCAGCCCGGACACCCGCGACCGCGTGCAGCGCGCGATGGACACCCTGGGCTACCGGCCCAACCGTGCCGCACGGGCCCTGCGATCGGGGCGCTTCCGCACCATCGGCGTGATCATGTTCACGCTCGCGTCCTTCGGCAACATGCGCACGCTCGAGGCGATCGCCGACGCCGCCGGGGCAGCCGACTTCACGATCACGTTGCTGCCGATGGCCTCGCGCACCGAAGAAGGCGTGCGCTCCGCGTTCTCCCGCCTGCACGAACAGGCCGTGGACGGCGTCGTGATCATCATCGAGTCGCACATCATCGACACGGCCGAGGTGGTACTGCCCGACGGCGTGCCCATGGTCATCATCGACTCCACCGGCAGCACCGACCACCCCGCGATCGACACCGACCAGACCGACGGCGCCCGCCAGGCCACCCAGCACCTGCTCGACCTCGGCCACGAGACCGTCTGGCACGTCGCCGGACCGACCTCGTCGTACTCCGCCGCACGCCGGTTGGCCGCGTGGCAGGACACCCTCGAGCGCGCCGGTCGGCTCGTCCCGCCGGTGTTCCACGGCGGCTGGAGCACCGATTCCGGCTACCGCGCCGGCCTCACCATCGCCGCACGCCCGGACATCACCGCCGTCTTCGCCGCCAACGACCAGACCGCGCTCGGGGTGCTCCGCGCCGCGCACGAGTTCGGGCGGTCCGTGCCGTCGTCGCTCAGCGTGGTGGGGTTCGACGACTCCCCCGAGTCCGACTCCTTCTGGCCGCCGCTCACCACCGTGCACCAGTCCTTCGACGAGGTCGGGCGCCGAGCCGTCGCCAACCTGCTCGCCCAGATCGACGGCGAGTCCGTGTCCTCCGCCCCCGACCTGGTGCCCGTGCGCCTGGTGGAGCGGGCGAGCACCGCGCCGCCGCCCGCCGCGCGCTGACGCGCTGCGCTGCGCGCCGCGCTGCGCTGCGCTGCGCTGCGCGCTGCGCACGTTTCGCGCCCAGCGACACCTCACGCGCGCCGCGCCCCGTGAACTGTCGCCCAGCCCGTGAGACCGGCCACGCGCCGGACAGGAGGCCCGGCGCCAGCCCGCCACGGTCCTCCCGTCCGCCAGCCGCGCACGTTTCGCGCCCAGCGACACCTCACGCGCGCCGCGCCCCGTGAACTGTCGCCCGGCCCGTGAAGTCGCGGCCGGCGCCGCGCGCCAGCGCACGAACGAGCAGAGGACGTCGGGCGCGAGCGCCCGACGTCCTCTGTGCTCACTCGACGCCCGCCGCAGCGAACGCCGAGGCGTCTCAGCCGATCGACACGGCGGTCCAGGACACGGGCGGCAGCTCGATCGTGATGGTGTCGCCGTCGCGGCTGACCGTCTCGTTCGTGCGGAGCCCGACGCGCTCGGTGGACGAGAGGTCGTTCACGGCGTGGATGTCGTCGTCCCAGACGCCCTCGGCACGGACGTCGCCCGAGGCCGCCAGGCCCGCGAGGTCGATCGTGACGGTGGTCGACTCGGACGGGTGGCGGTTGATGAGGAAGACCGCTGCCTTGCCGTCCTCGGTCACGGTGGCGGCCGAGTCCACGACCGGCACCTCGCCGTACTTGCCGCCGTCGACGGTGTCACCCGAGGCCTTGACCTGCAGCGACGTGCCGTTCGCCAGGCGCGACGTCACCGAGAACGGGAAGAACGTCGTCTGGCGCCAGGCCGGGCCGCCGGGCTCGGTCATGATCGGGCCGATGACGTTGACGAGCTGCGCGAGCGAGGCCGAGGCGACGCGGTCCGCGTGGCGGAGCAGCGAGATGAGCAGCCCACCCACGACGACGGCGTCGGCGACGGTGTAGACGTCCTCGAGCAGACGCGGGGCGACGGGCCACTCGTCGAGCGTGAACTCGGCGGCCTGCTCGTGCCACTTCGTGATCGACCAGACGTTCCACTCGTCGAACGAGATATCGATGCGCTTGTCGGACTTCTTCTGCGCCTGCACGTGGTCGGCAGCGGTGGTGACCGTCTTGATGAAGTGGTCCATGTTGACGCCGGCGGCGAGGAACGACGGCAGGTCGTTGTCCTCTTCGTAGTAGGCGTGCGCGGAGATGTAGTCCACGTCGTCGTAGGTGTGCTCGAGGACGGTGCGCTCCCACTCGCCGAACGTCGGCATCGACGCTCCGGACGAACCGCAGGCGACCAGCTCGAGGTCGGGCTGGATCTGGCGCATGGCCTTCGCGGTCATGGCGGCGAGCTTGCCGTAGTCCTCGGCGTTCTTGTGGCCGAGCTGCCACGGGCCGTCCATCTCGTTGCCGAGGCACCACATCTTGATGGCGAAGGGCTCCTGGCGACCGTTGGACTTGCGGTACTCGGACAGTGCGGTGCCGGCGTCGATGTTCGCGTACTCGAGCAGCTCGATCGCCTCGGCGGTGCCGCGTGTGCCGAGGTTCACGGCGAGCATGAGCTCCGAACCGACCTGGTCGAGCCAGTGCTGGAACTCGTGCAGGCCGACCTCGTTGGTCTCGGTCGAGTGCCAGGCCAGGTCGAGGCGCTTCGGGCGCTGCTCGACGGGGCCGACGCCGTCCTCCCACTTGTAGCCGGAGACGAAGTTGCCGCCGGGGTAGCGGATGGCGGAGACGCCGAGTTCCTTGACGAGCTCGACGACGTCCTTCCGGAAGCCGTGCTCGTCAGCGGTCTCGTGCGCGGGCTCGTGGATGCCGTCGTAGACGTGGCGGCCGAGGTGCTCGACGAACCCGCCGAACAGGCGACGTCGCACCGGCCCCACGGTGAACGCGGCGTCGAGGACGAGGTGTGTGCGGGGCATGGATCTCCTTCGATCGTGCGAGAGCGGGTACTGCGGGTCGTGCGGTGCGCGGGTTCGATCCGGCGCCAGGGGTAGCGAAGCGGACCGTCACGAAAGTGAGCGCTCACCTGACCGAAACGCTACCGGGTTCCACGGCGACGCGAAAGGGGTGGCGGATGATCTTCGCGAGCGCTAATGTGAGCGCTCACGGAGCACCGACCCACGGCTCTCGTGCACGGAGCAGCAGTGTTCCGCGAACGGAGCAGCGATGCTCCGGCGGGAGCACCGACCCTGCTCCCGAGCCCGGCCCATCCCGATGGAGTGATGCCATGCCGAACCGCCCAGCAACACCCGCGTCGCGCCTCTCGCGCCGCGGCTTCCTCGCCGCAGGAGCGGCGGCCGCGACGGTCCTGCCGCTCGCCGCGTGCTCGAGCCCGATCGCGGCCGGCCTGGCCGGCAGCGCCCTCAACCCCGAGACGCTCGTCTTCTGGAACCTCTTCGGCGGCGGTGACGGCCTCCGCATGCAGGCGATGGAGGACGGCTACGCGAAGCAGCACGGCGGATCGAGCTCGCTGCAGGCCACCACGTTCGCGTGGGGCAACCCGTACTACTCGAAGCTGACACTGGCCACCGTCGGGAACAAGCCGCCGGACGTCGCGGTCGCCCACCTGACCCGCGCGAAGCCGCTGTGGGACGGCGACCTGCTCGACCCGATCACGTCCGAGGACCTGGCGAGCGTCGGCCTGAGCGCCGCCGACTTCAACCAGAAGGCGTGGACGGCGCAGAAGACCGACGGCAACAACATCGCCATCCCGCTCGACACCCACCCCTTCGTGCTCTTCTACAACGTTGACGTGTGCAAGAAGGCGGGCCTGCTCGACAGTGACGGCAACCTCAAGGACCTGTCCGGCATGGACACGTTCGAGAGCGCCCTCGCCGCCGTCGCGAAGGTCACCGGCGGCACCGCGCTCAACGTCGCCAACGTCGTGCCGGAGACCGCCACCCCGTGGCGCTTCTTCTGGACGATGTACAACCAGATCAACGACGCGACCCCGTTCATCAGCGACGGCGGCGCGAAGCTCACGGTCAACGAGGACGCCTACAACGAGGTCACCAGCCGCACCCAGAAGTGGGTCAAGCAGGGCTGGATGAACAAGGCGCTCGACTACGCCACGGCGCAGTCCCTGATGTTCGACGGCAAGGCCGGCTTCTTCATGCAGGGCGAGTGGGAGATCAGCACGGCGCAGTCCATCAAGGGACTGAAGTTCGGCATGGCCCCGATCCCGCAGCTCTACGACAAGCCCGCGACGCAGGCGGACTCGCACACCTTCGTGCTGCCGAAGAAGGACCGCACGCCGGAGCAGCGCAAGCAGCACATGCTCTTCATCAAGCAGATGCTCGAGCAGAGCCTGACCTGGGCCGAGGGTGGGCACGTCCCCGCCTACATCCCGACCTTCGACAGCAGCGCCTACAAGGAGCTCAAGCCACAGTCGAACTACGCGGCCGCAGCCGAGACCGCCGTGTTCGACGACCCCGCCTGGTACGGCGGCTCCGGCTCGACCTTCGAGGGCACCGTCGGCGCCCAGCTGGCGCTCGTGCAGCAGGGCAGCTCGTCGCCCGCACAGGCGCTCAGTGCCATCAAGTCGCAGCTCGCAACCTACCTGAACACCCCGAGCCCGCTGTGACCGGGCACACGACCGCCCGGCTCGTACGCTCCGGGCACACGACCCACGCGATCGCCGTGAACACCGCGCGAAAGGCACGATGACGTGACCACAGCACCTGTCCTCGACCGGCCCACGGACGCGGCCACCGCGTCGCGTCCGCGCCGGAACCGCACCTACGGCACCAGCCTCACCCGTGGCCAGGGCCGCAGCGGCTGGCTCTTCCTCGCCCCGTTCGGCCTGTTCTACGCGGCCTTCCTGCTCGGCCCGACGGTCTGGATGATCGTCTCGAGCTTCTTCAACACCTCGACCGTCCGCACGGGCCTCGGCAGCTTCGCCGGGTTCGCGAACTACGCCGAGATGCTCGGACGCTCCGACTTCTGGTCGTCGCTCTGGCACACGCTGCAGTTCACGCTGTACACGACGCCGCCGCTCGTCATCCTGGCGTTCGTCTTCGCCGTGCTGACGAACCGGATGAACCGCGGCCAGTGGTTCTTCCGACTGGCGTTCTTCCTGCCGTTCATCCTGCCGTCGGCAACGATCTCGCTCATCTGGGTGTTCATCTTCACGCCGGCGACCGGCCTGTGGGCGAGCATGCAGTCGGCGATCGGCCTCACCCCGGGCTCCGGCATGCTGTCCAGCCCGAACACCGCGATGATCGGTGTCGCGATCGCCACCGTCTGGTGGACCCTCGGCTTCAACTTCGTGCTCTACCTGGCCGGTCTGCAGGAGATCCCGCGCGAACTGTACGAAGCGGCCGCCGTCGACGGTGCGTCGAACTGGCAGCAGATCAAGTCGATCACGCTGCCGCTGCTCGGCCGCACCACGACGCTGGTCATCCTGTTGCAGATCATCGCGAGCCTGAAGATCTTCGACCAGGTGTACCTGATGACGAACGGCGGACCGGGCATCTCCACCCAGGTCTCGCTGCAGCTCATCACGGGCGTCGGCTTCACCGACAACCGACTCGGTGCCGCTTCGGCAGCGTCGGTGCTCCTGTTCATCGTGATCGTCGCGATCGCGGTCATCCGGCAGCTCGTCGAGCGCGCTGCCGCCAAGCGAGAGATCGGGGCCTGACATGACCGCCACCGAGAGCATCACCACCGGCCGAGCCAAGCTCCGCACCGGCGTCTCGGCCGCCGCCCCCGCGAACGCCGCCAAGATCGGCGTCTCCGGCAAGGGCTTCAACCTGGTCGCCGGGATCATCCTGATCGTCTTCGCGATCATCTGGCTCATCCCCAGCCTGTTCGCCCTGAAGACGTCGCTGTCCGACAACGGCGTCGCCGCCCTCGGCGCGAACTCGATCCTGTCGAACTGGAACCCGACGCTGCACTCCTACGCGGCACTGT
Source organism: Curtobacterium sp. PhB190 (assembly GCF_004365385.1). NCBI lineage: Bacteria > Bacillati > Actinomycetota > Actinomycetes > Micrococcales > Microbacteriaceae > Curtobacterium > Curtobacterium sp. PhB190. The sequence goes on from NZ_SODN01000002.1 coordinate 276,695, forward strand.
TCCAGGCCGGCGACATCTGGAACTGGTACCTCGCCAGCGCCATCACGAGCGTGATCACGGCCATCCTGACGGTCATGTTCGCCTCGATGGCGGCGTTCGCGCTGTCCCGCTTGGTGTTCCGCGGTCGGAACATCGCGTTCCTGCTCATCATCCTCGGGATCATGATCCCGACGCAGGTCCTGATCATCCCGATCTTCCAGGAGCTCAACGCCGTCGGCCTGCTGAACACCTACTGGTCGGTCATCTTCCCGCAGGTGCCCGCCGTGATCGCGGTGTTCATCTTCAAGCAGTTCTTCGACGGCATCCCGAAGGAGCTGGAGGAAGCGGCTCGCATCGACGGTGCCAACATCTGGAAGATCTACTGGTCGGTCATCCTGCCGCTGTCGCGTCCGGTGATCGCCGCGGTGACGATCCTGACGTTCGTCGGCGTCTGGAACAACCTGCTGCTGCCGCTGTTCGTGCTGTCGAACCCGGACCTCATGACGATCCCGGTCGGGCTCGCCACGGTCCAGGGCAGCTTCGGTCAGCGCTACGCGGACATCCAGGCCGGAGCGATCCTCGCGGCGTTGCCGCTGATCATCCTCTACCTGATCTTCCAGCGGCAGATCGTGGAGGGCGTGACGGGTTCCGGCCTCAAGGGCTGACGCCACCCCACGACGGACGGGAGGCCCGGTGCCAGCTGGCACCGGGCCTCCCGTCCGTCGTGCTGGTCGCGTCTCAGGCGCGGGCGTAGCTGGCGGAAACGGGCGTACCTGGCGAGAAGTTTCGTGACGGTACGCCCGAAAGCACCAGGCATCGCACACGCCATGGGAAGGAACGGGCACCGCTCAGGCGGAGACGGACTCCTTGGCCTCGTGCTTCCAGAAGCCCGAGAACGTGATGCGCGCCTTCGGCAGACCCGCACGGTGCAGGTGCCGGCGGCCCTCGGTGGCGAGGGTCGACTCGCCGACCACGAAGGCGTACCCGCGGTCGTCGACGGGCACGTGCCGCTGCAGTTCGGCGAGCGCGGCGCGGCCCGGGACGGCGTGGTGGTCGACCTCGTCGCGGACGATCCACGTGACCGCGACCCCGGCCGGTGCGTCGATCTCGCGGACGTCGCCGGCGGTGGGGACCTCTTGGATGATGCGTCCGACGGCGTTCCGGGGCAGCGATGCGGCGATGCCGAGCACGCCGGGCAGGCCGGTCTCCTCGGCCGCGATCACGATCTCGCTGGTGTCCTCCGGGCAGTCGAAGATGCAGCCCTGGTCGAGCATCGCCAGCTGGTCGCCGGGGCGGGCGCCGCAGGCCCAGATCGCGGCACGGCCCTCGGGCTCGCCGTCGGCGTCGGTGTGCACGACGAAGTCGATGTCCATCTCGGCGGTGCCGTCGGGCATCGGGCGGAACGCGGCGACGGTGTAGTTCGCGCAGTGTGGGCGGACGTCCTCGGGGATGGCCAGGAACGTCGGCCACCACTTCTTGCCGTCGAGGTCCGGCATCCGGAACGCGTCCTGGTCCGGACGCCCGGTGAACAGGCGGAACCAGTGGTCGAAGCCGAGGAACGGGAACTCGTGCAGGTCGTCGCCGGTGACGGTGACGCGCTGCATCGACGGCGTCGTGCGCTCGGTCCGCAGGACTCGGGCACGGAAGAGCCGGGGATTCTCGGGCAGGAGCCGCGGAGTCTTCGCCATGAGGCAAGGCTAACCTAAGATGTTCTCCGTGCCAGCCCCCTCCCCTGCCCTGGCTTCCGTCTCGGAGGCCCGCACCGCCGATGCGTCAGCAGCCCTCGGTGTCCACCGCACCGCCGTCCGCCGCCGCGTCCTGGTGATCGCCGGACTGGTCGTCGTGCTGGTCCTGGTGGCGGTCGCGAGCATGCTCCTCGGCAGCAACCGGATCAGCGTCGACCGGGTGCTCGACGGCCTCTTCCGGACCGGGTCGACCACAGACGAGGCGATCGTCTGGGGCTCCCGGGTCCCGCGCACGCTCATCGGTGCCGCAGTCGGTGCGGCGCTGGGGATCGCGGGACTCCTGATGCAGGGACACACGCGCAACCCGCTCGCCGACCCCGGACTGTTCGGCGTCTCGTCGGGCGCCGGGCTCGCCGTCGTCCTCGGCGTCTACGTGTTCGGGGTCACGAGCACCGGCGCGACGGTGTGGTTCGCCCTCGGCGGCGCACTGGTCGCGAGCGTCGTGGTGTTCTCGGTGACGATCGCGGGCAGCGGGACGGCCAGCCCGGTCCCCCTCGCCCTCGCTGGCGCTGCCGTCTCGGCCCTGTTGGGCGCGCTGACCTCGTTCGTCGTCCTGACCGACCAGGACTCGCTCGACGCGTACCGGCTGTGGGTCGTCGGTTCCCTCGCCGCACGCCAACTCGACATCCTCGGCGCGGTGTGGCCGTTCCTGGTCGCCGGGCTGGTGCTCGCGATCCTGAACGTCCGGGCACTCGATGCGCTCGGGCTCGGCTCGGACCTGGCCAGGGGCCTGGGCGAGAACGTGCTCGTCGCGCGGCTCGTCGGGCTCGGGGCCATCACGTTGCTCGCAGCCGGTGCGACCGCCGCCGCCGGGCCGATCGGCTTCGTCGGCCTGACCGTGCCGCACGTCGCCCGAGCCCTCGTCGGCACCGGGCACCGGTGGACCCTGCCGGTCTCCGGGCTCGTCGGAGCGGCGCTCGTGCTGCTCGCCGACGTCGTCGGACGCCTGATCGGCGGGTTCTCGGAGGTCGAGGTCGGCATCGTCCTGGCCGTCATCGGCGGCCCCGTGTTCGTCGCCGTCGCCCGTCGCCGATCGCTGGTGTCCCTGTGACGGGCGCTGCGGTCCGCGCGCCCGGCCGTTCCGGTGTCCGCATCGGTCCGATCGGCCTCGCCTGGCGCCCGCGGGTGTTCTGGTACACGGTGGCCTCGCTCGGTCTGGTCCTGGCGCTCGTCGTCCTCGGTGTGGCGATCGGCTCGACCTGGATCGCCCCGGGCATCGTGCTCCGCTCCCTGGTCGGGCTCGAGACCGGCCCGGACGGCTTCATCATCACCACGCTCCGACTGCCCCGTGTCCTCACCGGAGCGCTCGTCGGGCTGACCCTCGGCATCGCCGGCGCACTGACCCAGACCTTCACGCGGAACCCCCTGGGCACCCCGGACATCATCGGCGTGACGTCGGGCGCGAGCGTCGGCGCCGTGGCGGCCATCGTGCTCGGCGGGGGCACGTACTCGGTGTCCTCGATCGTGCTCAGCGGCGGGATCCCGGTGGCCGCGACGATCGGTGCGCTCGTCGCCGCCGCCGTCGTGTACGGGCTCGGTTGGCGCGGTGGGGTGCAGAGCTACCGGCTCATCCTGGTCGGCATCGGTGTGAGCGCGACCCTCGACGCCGTGACGAGCTACCTGCTCGTCCGCGCCAAGATCACCATCGCGACCGCCGCGTCGCAGTGGCTCGTCGGCAGCCTGTCGAGCACCTCGTGGTCGAGCGTCTGGCCACTGCTCATCGTCGCCGCGGTCGCGGTGCCGATCGCCCTGGCAACGAGTGCGGCGCTCGGCATCGGACAGCTCGGTGACGAGGTCGCGACCGGGGTGGGGCTCGCCGTCCAACGGCACCGCCTGCTCGTGATCGCCCTGGCCGTCGTGCTCACCGCCGCCGCCGTCGCCGCTGCGGGACCGGTCGGCTTCGTCGCGTTCGTGGTGCCGCAGGTCGGACTCCGGCTGGCCGGGACGAACCGGCCACCGCTGCTGCTCGCCGGTCTGCTCGGCGCCGCGCTGGTCCTCGCGGCGGACCTGCTGTCCCGATCGGCGTTCCCGTGGCAGGTACCCGTCGGCATCATCACGACCGTGATCGGCGCCCCGTACCTGATCTGGCTCCTCATCCGTCACCGCAAGGAGATGTCCCGATGACGACACCCCCGTCCACCCCGGTCCTCGAAGCCCGCGGCCTGTCCGTCGGCTACGACCGGCACCCCGTGCTGACCGATCTCGACCTGCGCGTCGAGCGCGGCACCGTGACGACGTTCCTCGGCGCGAACGGCTGCGGCAAGTCGACCCTGCTCAAGGCCTTCGGGCGGGTGCTGAAGCCGCAGTCCGGCGAGGTCCTGCTCGACGGTTCCCCGATCCGCAAGGAACCGAACCGCCAGGTCGCGCGGAAGCTCGCGATCCTGCCGCAGTCGCCCGTCGCCCCCGCCGGCACGAGCGTGCTCGACCTGGTGATGCGCGGCCGCAACCCGCACCAGTCGTGGGCGAAGCCGTGGACCGCGGACGACGCCGACGTCGCGGAGCAGGCCATCGCGGCGACCGGCCTGACCGACGTCGCACACCGCGACGTCGCGAGCCTGTCGGGTGGCCAGCGACAGCGTGCATGGATCGCCCTGGTGGTGGCGCAGCAGGCCGACACGTTGCTGCTCGACGAACCGACGACCTACCTGGACCTCGCGCACCAGCTCGAGGTCCTGCGCCTGGTGCGCCGGCTCAACCGCGAGCAGGGTTCCACCATCGTGATGGTCCTGCACGACCTGTCGCTCGCGGCCCGGTTCTCCGACCGGCTCGTCGTGCTGCACGACGGCGGGGTCGCTGCCGACGGCGCACCGCACGAGGTACTGACCCCCGCGTTGCTCGAGCACGCCTTCGGGCTGCACGCGCGCGTGTTCCCGGACCCCGTGACCGGCGCCCCGATGATCGTGCCCGAGGCCGACGAGCACGACACGTCGCTGCACCGCGAACGCGACATCGCGCTGGCGACGGCGGCAGACTTAGGTTAGCCTCTCCTAACGTGAAGCTCTCCCGACGCGGCTCCCTCCGAGCCACTCTCCTGACCTCCGTGGCCGTCTCGGCCCTCCTCCTCGCCGGCTGCTCGAGCACCGACTCGAACGACTCCGACGGTGACACCGCGGCGTCGAAGGCCTGGTCCTACGAGGACGCCACCGGCACGACCGTCAAGGTCGACCACACGCCGAAGCGCGTCGTCGTGCTGAACGACATCGCGATCTCGTTCATCGAGTACGGCCTGAAGCCGGTCGGCACCTTCGGCCAGCTGACCATGGCGAAGGACGCCCGCTTCGATGACCTGGACACCGACGGCATCACGCAGCTCGGCACCGGGTACGGCGACGTCGACCTCGAGAAGCTCGCCGCACTGAAGCCCGACCTCGTCGTGACCTCGGTCTACCCGACCGACGAGAAGGGCACGCTCGACGACACGCAGCCCGGCTACGGCTTCAAGGACAACGAGCAGGAGAAGCAGATCGAGGCCATCGCGCCGGTCGTCCAGGTCAAGTGGGGCGGCAAGGGCGAGGACGTCATCGAGAAGATCGCCGACCTGAGCGAGTCCCTCGGTGCGAAGGAGTCGACGATCGAGGCCGCCGAGAAGCGCTTCGACACCGCCGGTGACGAGCTCGAGAAGGTCGCGAAGGAGCAGGACCTGTCGGTCGTCTCCATGTACGCCGACGGTGACGGCGCCTACGTCACCCGCCCGACCGACGAGCCGCTGCTGCAGATGTACTCGTCGTTCGGCGTCGACTTCGTGAACCCGAAGCCGAAGGGCTTCTACTGGGGCATCTACTCGTGGGAGAACGCGGGCCAGATCAAGGCCGACGTACTGCTGCTGTCGCAGCAGGGCTACCAGGTCGCGGACCTCGAGAAGCAGCCGACCTTCGCCGACAACGCGGCGCTCGAGGCCGGCCAGGTGCACAGCTTCACCTTCCCGGCGCTCGACTACGCCTCGCAGGCCGGCTACATGACGGAGCTCGCGGACTGGCTCGAGGACAGCAAGAAGCTGTCCTAGAACGCAACCGACGATCAGACGGGAGGCCCGTTGCCAGCTGGCAACGGGCCTCCCGTCTGTCCGTGGTGCGTTCTCGTGCACGTGCCCCGCCTGGTGTCGTCAGCCCACCGGCAAGGCGGCGTTCACCGCGGTCTGCGCATCGCGCCAGACCGCTGCGCGGGACCCCGCGTAGGTGCCGCCCTGACCGTTCGAGTAGTACCGCAGGTTGTGCTTCCCGCCGTCGGTGTTGCCCTGCCAGTACGCGGTCACAGCACGCGAGCTCCCGCCGACCAACCACACCTGGTCGGCGGCGTCGGCCGTTCCGGTCTTGCCGAACAGCGTGGTGCCGTCCGGGGTCTGGCCGCCACTCGCCGTGCCGCCCCGGAACGCGCCCTGCATGACCTCGAAGGCCGTCGCCGCGGTCTGCGGCGAGACGGCCTGCGAGCAGGTGCGCGGCTGCCCGCCGAGCTCCGTGCCGTCCGGTGCGGTGACCTGGTCGATGACGACCGGCGCGCAGTACCGACCACCGTTCGCGACGCCCGCGTACGCCGCCGCCATCGTCAGCGGCGCGATGCTCTCGGTGCCGAGCAGCGACGCGGGGTTCCACGGCAGCTCGCCGCCGGCCGCAAGGTGCACGCCGAGCCGCTTCGCGACGTCGCGGATGTCGCACAGGTCGAGCTGCGCCGCCATCGACTGGTACGCGGCGTTCACGGACTGGGCCGTGGCGGAGCGCACCGAGTACGGCCCCTTCTGGCCCTGCGAGTCGTTCTTCGGCTGCCAGAAGGCCGTCGTCTGCTCGCCGCACGCCGTCCACGTGCTCTGCGGGTGCGGCGTACCGTTCACGACCGTGTCCGGGCTGCGGCCGGCCTCGAGCCACGCCAGCAGCGTGAACATCTTGTACGTCGAGCCGGTCTGGAAGCCCGTCGAATCTCCGTCGGCCTGGTCGACGGCGTAGTTCAGCGACGTCGCCGTCGGTGGCGCCTGCTCCGACCGGTCGTAGTCGGTGTTCTGCGCCATCGTGAGCACCCGGCCGGTGCCCGCCTCGACGGTGTTCAGCGTCGCGCCCAACGCGAGACGCGTCTCGGTCTTCGGGTCGTACCGGTCGAGCAGTTCCTTCTGCTTCGCGTTCAGGTCGAGGTCGAGCGTCGTCTGGATGCGATACCCACCCGTCCGCCAGGCATCGGCGCGCTGCTGCTTCGTCGCGCCGAGCTGCGGCAGCCGCGCTGCGACGCGCTTGGCGTAGTCGCAGAAGAACTCCGCCCCGGTCTCGACGGCCTCGCACCCCTGCTGCGGCGCGGTGATCCGGACGTAATCGGCCAGCCGCGACAGCCGTGCCGTGCGGTACTCGTCGGTCGTCAGGTGCCCCTGCTCGTGCATCGAGCGGAGGATCACGTTCCGCCGCGCGGCGTTGTCGCGGTAGTGGTCCGGCGTGGACAGGTCGCGGCGCTCCGGCCACTGCACGATCGCGATGAGCGATGCCGCCTCGGCCGGGGTCAGGTCGGTGGCGGACTTGCCGTAGTAGTGCTGCGCGGCCGACTGCACACCGTAGGTCTGGTCGCCGAAGTACGCGATGTTCAGGTAAGCCGTCAGGATCTGCTCCTTGGTGTACTTCTTCGCCAGGCCGATCGCGAGCTTCATCTCGGCGAGCTTCCGCTGCGGCGACCGCTTCGTCGCCTCCTCGTAGCCGGCCTTCTGCTCCTCGAGCGTCGGCAGCTCGCTCGCCCGCTGGATCTTGATGTTCCGGACGAGCTGCATCGTGAGCGTCGAGCCGCCCGATCCGCCCTCGCCCTGCGACGCGGCAACACTCACCAGGGAGCGGACCATCGACGTCGCGTCCACACCACCGGTCTCGTAGAACCGCTTGTCCTCGCCGTCGACCGCAGCGTGCTTCAGCTGGTCGCTGATCTGGTCGAACGACAGCTCCTGCCGGTCTTGCGCCCACACGTTCGCCAGGTGCACCGGTTCGCCACCGCGGTACGCCCAGACCTGGTTGCGCTGCGGCAGGTCCCCGATCTCGATGTGCTCCGGCAGCGACTCGAACACCCCGATCGCCGACGTCGTGCTCACCCCGGCGACCGCGATCATCGGCGTCACGCCCACACCGACCATCAACCCGGCGAGCACACTGCCGCCCACGAAGCCGAGCGCGGCTCCCCCTGCACGTCTCATCGTCATCGCTCTGGATCCCCCGTGGTGCATCACCGCACCGATCTGGCGCGGTAGTTCGGGAGCGTCCCAGCCGTTCTCGGGCGGTCGCCGGGACTTCGCCGCGGAACACCGCCGTGTCCGCTGGGAATGCGCCCGTCGTGACGGGATCGTGACGTCAGTGGGTCGAGTGGTCACCTTGCGTCGCCGGGATGGTGCCTGCGAGCAGGTCGAGCACGCCGTCCGGGAACACCGGGACGTCCGTGTCGACGGGTACCCAGCGCACCGGGCCGCCCTCGTCCAGCACCACGAGTTCAGCGTCCAGCGGCACCGCGTCCAGCTCCGCCGACCGGACGGCGAACACGTGGACGTACTCGTGCCCGGGCTGCCCCTCGTACTCGAACAGGTTCTCGAGGACACCGAGCAGCCGGACCTCGTCGAGGGCGACGTCGAGCTCCTCGCGGAACTCGCGACGGAGCGCCTGGACCGCGGTCTCGCCGAACTCGATGCCGCCGCCGACTGCACGGTGAAAGCGCAGGCAGCGCATCTGGTCGAACGACTCGGACAGCAGCACGTGGCCGTCCTTGGTCGGCAGCCCGACCGAGATGTTCCGGATGCTCCCCATCACGCCACTCTGCCACCGGCGCGGGTTCGGTAGGTTCAGACCGTGCACCACATCCGCTCGATCGTCACCCTCGCGATCGTCTTCCTCGGTCTGGGCTTCCTGCTCACCGCCGGTGGTTCCGTCTGGACGATCCTCACTCCGGACGGCACCGGCGTGAACTTCGCCGCGGGGTTCATGTACATGGGCGGCATGGTCGTCGGCATCGCCGGGATCGCACTCGGGGTCGCGGCGCTCGTGGCCGTCGCCCGGGCGGCGAAGCGCGTCGTCCGCTAACCGGCGAGCGCCCCGGCGGCAGCGCCCCACCCGGTGGGGTCGTCCCCCGGCGGGACGAACAGCATCGTGTTCCAGAGCACCAGGACGTCCCACCACGCGAGCTCGTCGGCAGTGAGCGCGCTCACCGAGCGGTAGCCGTCGAGCAGCTGCCGATGGACGGCTTCGGGGACCGGCCCCCAGTCGTGGAAGAGCGTCCCGAGCAGGACGGCCGACCGCGCCAGTTCGACGATGCGGTGGTCGAGCCGCAGGTCCTCGAAGTCGATGACGGCGACGACGTCCGCGTCAGCGCACAGGACGTTCGCCGCCCGGTAGTCCCCGTGCACGATCTGGACCGGCAGGTCGTCGGACGGCGCTGCCGCCAGCAGCCGTCGCAGCGCCACCCGGGCACGGTCCGGCACGTGCGTCGCACCGTCGAGCCAGCCTGCGATCTGCTGCAGGAGCGGGGTCGGCGGCGGGCGCACACCGGCGGCGCGCGCCCGATCGGGGCTGTCGCGCAGGGCGTCGTGGAAGCGGGCCAGCGTCGCACCGGCCGCGTGGACCTGTGCCGGATCGCGGACGTCCAGCAGGGTTCCGCCGATGACGTGCTGGAGCCCCATCGAGACCCCGTCTTCCTCGACCTGTACCCGTCCGTCGGGCGTCGGCACCGGGGCGGAAACGGGCAGGCCGCGCTCCGCGAGCCACGTCGTGAGGTCCGCCGCGAACGCCAAGCGCTCGAACCCCTCCGGTGCGATCGACCACTTCAGGAGCATCCGGCCGCCAGCGGTCGAGACCCAGGCGAGTGCGTTGTGGTCGCTCATCACAATGCGCTCGCAGGCGATGACGCGCACGTTCCACCACCGCTCGAGCGTCCGGATGAGCCAGTCCTCGGCAGCGGCGACGTCGGTGAACCCGAAGCGGCTCCGCAGCACCTGGTCTGGATCGGCTCGTTCCCAGAGCATCTCGAGCGTCATCGCTCCACCCTCGCAGGTCGCGCTACAATCCGGTACCGGTCCACGCACGGAAGCGAGTCGCCATGACCTCCCAGAGCACGAGGGTCCTGCACGTGATGTGCACGGTGTTCCTGTTGGGTGCTTTCCTGTCGGTCGGGATCGGTGGGTGGTCGCTCGCGAACGACACCGGGGGCGGTGCGAACATCGGCGGCGGAATCCTGATGCTGTTCGGCTACCTGCTCGGTCTGATCGGGATCGCGCTCGGCGTCGCCACGCTCGTCGTCGCCACCGTGTCGCGGCGACGGTCACGCACGCGCAGCTGACGCCTCAGCGGCGGCGGGTGCGGAGCCGCTGCACGCCCACCCATCCGGCGACCGCGAAGCAGCCGAGCGCGAGGATGTACGAGACGAGCAGGTCGGCCCATGCGCGCGGGTTGATCGATCCGTCGGGCAACCGCTCCTGGAGTTGGAACGACGTCGGGAACAGCCAGTAGGACGTCGCGTAGACGGTCAGCGCCAGTCCGACGACGACCGAGCCGACGATGATCCACCGAGCGGCGCGCGCTCCGACGGTCACGCGGACGCCCCCTTCACGGATCGTCGCGACGCTGACCGCGGTGGGTTCGCTCGCAGGTGTTCGCTGATGCGTCCGAGGATCCGGGCGAGGTCACTCGAGTCGTCGTCCGTGATCGGTGCGAACAGGAGTCCGTGCACGGTGCCGATGTGGCCGGGGAACACGTCGGCAAGGACTTCGCGCCCCGCGTCGGTGATCGCGACGACGGTGCTGCGTTCGTCGTCCGGCGACGGTGACCTCGTGACGAGGCCGCGCTGTTCGAGCAGTTGCGCCTGGTAGGTCAGCCCGCTGCGGCTGTAAACGACGCCGTCGGCCAGGTCCGTCATGCGCAGGTGCCCCTCCGGAGCGTCCCCCAACCGCGCCAGGAGCTGGAACTGCACGGTGCTCAGCCCGCCGACGTCGCGGAGCTGCTTCTCGACCGCAGGGCGCAGGAGCGCACTCACCTCGGTCAGCGCGAAGTAGGCCCCGAGCTGTGTCGGGGTCAGTGCGGTGGGGGTGTCGCTCATGGAGCCATCCTACCTGTTGCTTCGAGTTCGAAGCAGTGCTAGCGTCTCCGATAAGCGCTTCGAATTCGAAGCAACTCCGAGAGGACATCACCATGAAGGCAGTGCAGTTCCACGAAGTCGGCGGACCCGAGGTCCTCCAGTACGGCGAGGTCGAGCAGCCGACCCCGGCAGCCGGTCAGGTGCGGCTCCGCGTCGCGGCCTCCGCGTACAACGCTGCGGACAACGGCATGCGGGCCGGCTTCCTGCCGATCCCGATCCAGCTGCCGCACATCCCCGGCTACGACGTCTCCGGCACGGTCGACGCGATCGGCGAGGGGGTGACCGAGTTGACCGTGGGCGACGCGGTCATCGCGTTCCTGCCGATGGACCGGGACGGCGGGGCAGCCGAGTCCGTCGTCGCACCCGCTGAGGCCGTCGTGGCAGCACCCACGAGCATCCCACTGGCCGATGCCGCCGCCCTGCCGTCCGTCGCGCTGACGGCATGGCAGGCCCTGTTCGACGACGGCCGGCTCACCGCCGGGCAGCGTCTGCTCGTCGTGGGTGCCGGCGGGGTCGTCGGCAAGTACGCCGTCCAGCTCGCCAAGCGCGCCGGAGCACACGTCATCGCGACCGCCAGCCCCCGCAGTGCCGATGCCGTGCGCGCGGCCGGTGCCGACCAGGTCATCGACCACACCGACGTCGACCTGCTCGACGCCCTCGACGGTCAGGTCGACGTGCTGCTCAACCTGGCGCCGATCGAGCCCGAGCAGTTCGCGGCGGACGTCGCAGCGGTCCGTGACGGCGGGGTCGTCGTGAGCACGACGGCGTTCATGGCCACGCCGGGTGACGAGTCGCGAGGCGTTCGTGCAGCGACTGTGTTCGTCCTGCCGAACCGCGAACGCCTGACGGAGCTCGTCGCGCTCGTGGACGCCGGGGCCCTGACGGTCGAGGTCACGCGGCGCATCCCGCTCGCCGATCTGCCCGCACTGCACGCCGAGGGCGCAGCCGGGAGGATCGTCGGCAAGGTCATCGTCCTGCCCTGACCCGGATCACCGGAGCGGCCAGTGCCCTGGACGATCGAGGTCGTCGGGCAGCACCGTTGACGCATCGCCCTGCGCGGCGTTCACCTGGGGTTGAGTCAAGAACAGCGCGTTCGACAGGTCCGCTCCCCCGAGCCGGGCATCGCGCAGGTCCGCCCCGAGCAGGTCCACGCCCGACAGGTCGCATCCCCGCAGGTCCGCGGCGATCAGGACCGCACCGCGCAGATCGGCGCCGACCAGGACGCGAGATCGCAGGTCGCGGCCGGCCAGGTCAGCCGACGGGTGCAGGTCACCGGCCGAGTCGCCGGCGGCGGGGTACCCACCTCGGGCCTCCGCGCTGACGTCGATCAGGACGGAACGGACCTCGGACCGGAGCGACTCGACGTCCACCGCGAGGACGCCGGACAGCTCGCCGTCGAGGACCTGCTGGATGCGGAGCCGGAGCACGGTCGGTGCTTCCGCTGACCCCAGAGCGGTCGAGCGAGACACCGCCTCGACCAGGTACCAGAGCATCTCGTGGAGCTGCCGGGCGACGGCGAAGGCCCGGAACATCTCGGGCTTCGAGTCCGGCTCGTCGACCCAGCTCGTGCCGTCGAACAGGACCTGCGAGACGTACTGGCCAGCCCCGAAGCAGTCGAAGGTGGTGCACCCGGTGAAGCCCCGCGGACGAAGCGCCTGGTGGATCGTGCAGGAGAAGTCGTCGGCCAGGTTCCGGCACGGGCTCCCTGCGGGCTTGTCGATCGGGAAGTCGCTGGACCGCTGGAACCCGAAGGCGGTGCAGCAGAGGGCGAAGCAGTCACCGCACGAAGCGCGGAGCCCCGAGCGGTCGGCGGAACTGGGTGGGGTCTGGGTCACAGAGCGGGAGAACGTGTCACTGCGGCCAGGCTAGCGGCGCGCGACTGCGCCCGTCCGCAGTCCCGACGCGTACGGTGCACCTGTGACCAGAACCCCGGCAAGACCGCACCGCCTCGTGCTGATCGCCGCCGCCGTCGTGCTGGTGATCGGCATCGTGCTCCTGTTCACACCGTGGGACGGCTTGATCCCCGTGCTCGCCTGGGTGCTGATCGTCGCGTCCATCGCCCTCGGCGCGATCACCCTGTTCTTCGCGAGGGCCCCGCGCAGCTAGGACCGCGGCACGAGACCGTGCTCGTAGGCGAAGATCACCGCGTGCACCCGGTCACGCAGCCCGAGCTTGCCGAGCACCCGCCCGACGTGGGTCTTGACCGTGGACTCGCTCGTCACCAGGTGTGCGGCGATCTCGGGGTTCGACAACCCGCGGGCCATCGCGAGCAGCACCTCGCGCTCCCGCGGGGTCAGGGGCTCCAGCGGGTCCGGACCCGCCGGCCGCTCGTAGGGGAGCACGGAACCGAACAGCTCGAGCATCCGCTGCGTCACCCGCGGTGAGACCGCGGCCTCCCCCGCTGCCACGGACCGGACGGCGTCGAGGAGCTGCGCGGCGCTGACGTCCTTGAGCAGGAACCCGCTCGCCCCGGCACGCAGGCCACCGAACGCGTACTCGTCCAGGTCGAAGGTGGTCAGCACGAGCACCCGGGTCTCGGGGACCTGTTCGACGATCGCGGCCGTCGCCGTGACGCCGTCGACGTGGGGCATCCGGACGTCCATGAGCACGACATCCGGACGCAGAGCACGCACGAGCCGAACTCCCGCACCGCCGTCGCCGGCTTCGCCGACGACCTCGATGTCGGACTGTGCCTCGAGCAGCAGTCGGAACCCCGTCCGGATGAGCTGCTGGTCGTCGACGATCGCCACGCGGATCACCGGTCCTCCGTCCTGACCGGGATCGTCGCCCGGATCTGCCAACCGTCGGTGCCGTCGCGGGAGCCCGCGCGCACCTGCCCACCCAGCGCGCGGATGCGCTCGTCGATCCCGATGAGCCCTCGACCCGACCCCGCTGGGGCGTGGGCCGATCCGCCCGGCCGAGTCGGGCCTCCTGTCCGTCCGTCGTCGGTGACGACCACGGTGACCTCGGTGGCGGACGCTGCCACGCGGACGTCGACGGATCGGACGCGCTGCGCGTGCCGGGCGGTGTTGGTGAGGCCCTCCTGCACGACCCGGTACACGGCGAGCTGCAGGGCATCGTCGTCGGGGACGACGCCGATGCGTTCGAGGGCGACGGGGGTGCCCAGCGCGCGGAACCGGTCGACGAGCTGCGGGACGTCGTGGATGCCCGGTTGCGGCGCGAGCGCGGGTTCGCCGTCGCCTCCGAGCACCCCGAGCATGCGGCGCATGTCGCCCATCGCGCCACGGCCGACGTCGGCGACACCGCGCATGGCAGCGGCAGCGGACCCCGCCGAACCGGTGGGTGCACCGGCTGCCGACCCGGCCGCCGCGCCCTCGGCCAGCCGCACCATCACCGTGAGCGAGTGCGACACGATGTCGTGCATCTCCCGCGCGATCCGGGCCCGCTCCGCGGCGGTGGCGAGCTGCGCCTGCTGGTCGCGCTCCCGGGCCAGCTGGTGCGCGCGGTCGATCAGCGCCTGCGTGTAGCGACGGCGGTTCGACACGTTGACCCCGATCAGGACCGCTGCCAGCAGGAACGTCGTGGGCTGCGGGTACAGGACGTCCGCGAGTCCTCCGGACCCCGGCGCGACCACGAAGACGCGCAGCGCCGTCGCCCCCGCGGCCAGCACGACGGCGACCGCGGCCGTCCACCACCCGGCGGCACGCGACCACCACACGGTCGCGGCATAGACGGTGAAGAGCACCGGCGAGTACCCGGCCTGGGTCCACGTCATCGCGACGACGGACGCGAGCCCGAGCACCGCCGTCACCGCGGGGTGCGTGCGCCGGAGCGGGATGCCGGAGACGGCGATGACCACGAGGACGACGACCGTGACCCGCGCGGCGGGGCTCCCGTCGACCTGCCACGCACTCCGGAACGCGACGACGACCTCGATCGCACCCCAGAAGACCATGAGCAGCGCGTCGGTCATGACCGGGTGGCGCGCCCAGAGCCGCCGGAGCCGGCCGGGTGCGTCGGGCAGGGCGATGCCCCCGGCACCGTCCTGGACGGCACCGGGGGCGAGGTCGGCAGGGGTCACGCGTCCCGCTTCTCGACCAGGGCGAGCGCCGTCACCGAGGCGACGACCACCCAGGCCAGCAGTACCGCGAATCCGCTCCATCCCCCCAAGGCTAGGACGCCGTCGTGCCACCCCGACGTCACCTCGGTGCCGAACTGCATGAGCGGCTGCCCGGCGTTCTGCGGCAGCAGGTTGGTCAGCGTGCCGAGCCAGTCCGCTCCCGTGAACGACTGCACCAGCTGCACGACGACCGGGGCGACCAGCATCAGGCCGAGGACCCCGGCGATCGCGCCGGCTGTGGAACGCAGGACCACACCGACCGCGAAGGCGAGCAGCGCGATGAGCGTCAGGTAGACCGAGGCGCCGAGCAGCGGCATCGCGACGCTCGCGTCCAGCGACGCCTCGACGTTCCGTCCCGCGGCGATCGGCAGGGTGGTGAACGCGGTGGCCCAGACGCTCACGGCACTCGTGACGAAGACGGCCACGGCGAGGACGATCGCCTTCGCCGCCAGTGCGACCGACCGCCGTGGGACCGCCGCGAACGACGAGCGGATCATGCCGGTGCCGTACTCGCCGGTGACGACGAGGGCGCCGATCACCGCGACGATCAGCGACGAGAGCATCGTGCCGCTCGTGCTGTAGAGGACGAGGGCGTTCCGGGCCGCGTCACCCGTGAGCCCCTGACCGCCGTTGTCCGCGAAGGCCGCCAGGAGCACACCGATGCCGATCGGCAGGACGAGCACCAGCAGGAAGCTCCACACCGTCGACCGCAGCGAGCGGAGCTTGATCCACTCCGAGCGCAGGACGCCGGAGAAGTGGACGCCGGACGTGTGGCTGCCGGCTCCGTCGTGCCGGGGCAGGGTGTCGCTCGTGACCGCGCTCACCGGGCCACCTCCGATCGGTACTCGACCTGGTCGTGCGTGAGTTCGAGGTAGGCCTGCTCCAGGCTCGCCTCGGTGGTGGCCAGCTGGTGCAGGACGATCCCCGCAGCACCCGCCGCCTCGCCGATCTGCTCGGCGCCGAGGCCACGGACCTGCAGCGACCCGTCGCCCTCGTAGCCGATGGTGACGTCCGGTCCGGCGATCGCGTCGAGGAGCCGCTCGGGCTCCGGCGTCCGCACGGTGACCGACCGCTCCGTGGCGGCGGCGACCAGGTCCGCGATGTCCATGTCCGCGAGCACCCGCCCGCGACCCATCACGACGATGCGGTCGGCGGTCAGGGCCATCTCGCTCATCAGGTGGCTCGAGATGAACACCGCACGCCCCTCGGCGGCCAGGCTGCGGGCGAGTCGACGCACCCACACGACGCCCTCGGGGTCGAGGCCGTTGACGGGCTCGTCGAGGATCAGCGTCTGCGGATCACCGAGCAGTGCCGCCGCGATCCCGAGCCGCTGCCCCATGCCGAGCGAGAACCCGCCGACGCGCTTCTTCGCGACGTTCTCGAGACCGGTCATCCCGATGACCTCGTGCACCCGGGCCGTCGGGATCCGGTGCGTCGCGGCGAGCGCCGACAGGTGGTCGAAGGCGCTGCGTCCCCTGTGGACCGCCTTGGCCTCGAGCAGTGCGCCGACGCGACGCAGCGGGTCGCGCAGCTCGCGGTAGGGGCGTCCGTCGACGTGGGCGGTGCCCGAGGTCGGCCGGTCGAGTCCGACGACGGCGCGCATCGTGGTGGACTTGCCCGCGCCGTTCGGACCGAGGAAGCCGGTGACGACGCCGGGGCGCACCGTGAAGGACACGTCGTCGACGGCGACCTTCTCGCCGTAGCGCTTGGAGAGGTTCTGGATCTCGATCATGCGGCAACGGTACGGAGACCACCGGGTCCACCACATCGCCGTCGCAGACGATCTCCGCGGAGCGACCGTGGTACCCCGGTACCACCCGCATCGGTGCCGGATACGGTGGGGTCATGGTCGTCCAGCGGTGGCACGAGGACGTCCTCGGGGCGCCCTACGAGCGACTCGAACTGCCGCTCGGCTCCGACTCCGAGGGGCCGGTCGTCGCCACCCTCGTCCGTCGTCGGCACACCCCGACGGACCTGCTGCTGCACGGGCGCGGGCCGCTGCACGGCGCTGACGTGCTGTACGTGCACGGGTGGTCGGACTACTTCTTCCAGACGGAGCTCGCCGAGCGCGTCGAACGGCTCGGTGCCCGCTTCCACGCACTGGACCTGCGGAAGTACGGCCGGAGCCTCCGCCCCCAGCAGACCCCGGGGAACGTCGACGACCTGGCGGTGTACGACGAGGACATCGCCGCAGCGCTCGACGCGGTGTCCGCCGAGCACCCCGGCCCCGGTGAGCGGCGACTCGTGCTGATGGGGCACTCCACCGGCGGTCTGACGCTGTCGCTGTGGGCTGCGCGGCACCCGGAACTCGTCGACGGGATCATCCTGAACAGTCCCTGGCTCGAGTTCCAGGCGACCGCCGTGGGCCGGGCGATCGTCGCGCCCGTCATCAAGCTCGGCGCGAAGCGGAACCCCCTCGCCCCGATGCCTGCCGTCGACCCGGGCTTCTACACGCGCACCGTGTCGGCCGCGGGCGAGGGCTCCTGGACGTACGACCAGCAGTGGCGGCCGGAACGCGGGTTCCCCCTGCACCCCGGTTGGCTCGCGGCGGTCTTCGCGGGGCAGGAGACGGTCGAGCACGGGCTCGACATCCAGGTCCCCGTCCTGGTCATGCTCAGCGACAAGAGCATGTTGCAACCCCGGTGGGACCCCGGCATGGCACACGCCGACGTCGCGCTGAACGTCGACACGGTGGCCCACCGAGCCCTGTCACTCGGCAACGAGGTGACGGTCCGCCGGCTGCCGGGAGCCGTGCACGACGTGGTGCTGTCCGCGCCCGACGTGCGCGAGCAGGCGTACGACGCGATCGGACGCTGGGCCACCACGCTGCACCCCCGCTAGCGTGGCGGGATGACCGACCGCTCCGTCCGGCTGACCCGGCTCGACCCGATCGGGATCGACCACGATGCCCTCGTCGACTTCCTGTCGACCGAGGACTTCCCCTTCCACGTGCGGCGGTCGTGGACCCGTGCGGAGGCCGTCGAGGCCGTGGCATCCGGCTCCTACCGCGACGACGAGCACGACTCGTACTGGGTCGACCACACGGAGCACGGCCGCATCGGGTTCGTCCGGCTGGAGGATCTGGAAGACCCGGTCCCGCTGTTCGACCTGCGCATCGCCGGCGCGTTCCGCGGCCGCGGACTCGGCGTCCCCACACTGCGCGCGGTCACCGACCACGTCTTCGGCACCCTGCCGTCGGTGACCCGCTTCGAGGGCCAGACCCGCGAGGACAACACGGCGATGCGCCGGGTCTTCGTGCGTGCCGGGTGGGTCAAGGAGGCGCACTACCGCGAGGGGTGGCCGATCGAAGGCGGCCGCGCGGTCGCGTCGGTCGGGTACGGGATCCTGCGCCACGACTGGGAGACGGGCGAGACGACGCCGGTGCCGTGGGACGACGACGTGCTTTCTGACGACTGACGGTTCTGGTTCGTGATCCACGGGGAACGTGAACCAGAACCGTCACCGCACGAGACGAACGTCTTCGCCCGGCGCGTCTCGCGTCACGGTCCAGAGCGGACGGGAGGCGCGGGTCACGCCCGCCACGGGCCTCCCTCCAGCCAGGTGGACGCGTCCAGGGCGTGACGCGCGATCAGCCGCCGGTGGCCCTCTGCAGCGCGGCGCAGGTCCGACGGAACGCCACGCTGAGCGACTCCCCCGCGGGGCGCTCCGCCCACTCGTCGAACGCGGCGCGCAGCGCGAGCAGCGCCAACGGCACCGCGAACCGGTCGGCGCCCTGCCACGCCGACTGCAGCTCCAGCGTCTGCGCGGCGTCCCGCTCGAGCACGGCGGACAGCAGTGCCGGATCGGCGACGAGCAGCGCGCGCACCCGGACCAGGCGGTCGAGGTCGTCGGGGCGGTCGCGTTCGAACGTCGCGAGCACCTCCGCGATCACCTCGGTCAACGCATCGAACGTCACCGGGGCGGTCACGGCGGCGGTGACGGCGGCGGTGACGGCGTCGTGGACGTCGCGCGAGACGAACAGGAACGCGTCCACCTTCGCGGCGCAGTACCGGAAGAACGTGCGCTCGGTGATGCCGGCCGCGGTCGCGATCTCGGCCCCGGTGACGACGTCGAACCCGCGCGCGCCGACCAGCGCGACCGCGGCATCCTCGACGGCACACTCCGTCGCCCGGCGGTTCTGCGCCCGGCGGTTCTGCGCCCGGACCCCGGTCACGACGCCGACCGCGCGGAGACGGTCTCGCGCTGCCAGAGCTCCGGCAGCCGGAGGTCGACACCGTCGGCGTCCGCCAGGCGTGCGAACGCGCGCATCGTGACGTCGAGGCGGTCGAGCTTCTTCGGCAGCGGCCTGAGCGGACGGTCCAGCGGACGCCAGAACGCGTCCCAGTGCACCGGTCGGACGACGCTCGGGTGCAGGGCGCCGACGGTCTCCTGCCAGTACTGCTCGATCCAGGCCGTCGGCTTCGCACCGGCGGCACCCGCACCCAGGTAGACGGTGTCGGCGTGGAGCCCCGCGAACGTTCCGGGGATGAAGTTCGCCGTCGGGTGGACCAGCACCGATCCGTCCGGGTGCTCGAACAGGAACGAGGAGCACCCGCCGGTACGGAAGTCGCGCATCCGGGCCGGCAGGGTGACCGGCTCGGTGATCTCGCCCGGGACCACGTCGCCGTCACTGTGCAGGGCGTGCAGCGGCGTGACCGTGAAGGCCCCCACCGCGAACGACTCGCGGTCGTGGAGCTCCCGGAAGGGCACGCGGTCGAGCCCGTACCCGGTGGCGATCATCCGGGTGGACGTCGAGCCGCCGAGTTCGGCCCCGGTCCGGTCCGCGACCACGGGGGCGTCGAGGGCGTGGTCGGCGTGCGAGTGCGAGACGAGCACGGCATCGAGGTGGTCGACGTCGAACCGTGCGAGTGCGTCCTCGATCCGGGTGACGTCCGGTCGGAGCCGGCCGAGCATCAGCCGCGGGAACGAGGGACGACTGAAGAAGCCGTCCACGAGCAGCGAGGTCGTGCCGTCGGAGACGAGGACGTTGGACACCCCGCCGAACACCGTGGTGACGCTCATGCGTGCGCCCCGCCGAGCACGTCGTCGAGGAGCCGCATCGTGCGCGCGGCGTCCTCCATCGCGAGGTCGTGGTGCACGCCGCGCACCCGTTCGACGTCCCACCCGAGGTGCTCGTAGACCGGTACCTCGGCCGCGGGCACGACGTGTCGACCGTCGTCGGTGAGCACGAGCGTCGACGGCACGAACGGGGCCGCCGGAGCGACCGGTGTCGTCGCGACCGCTCGCAGGACGTCGCGCAGCGTCGTGCGGTCCCAGTGCCGATGGCTCTCCTCGGCCCGGGCGACGTTCGCCGGACCCCACCGCGGATCGGTGCGGTCGTACGCCTTCACGAGCAGCGGCTGCAGCCCGGGCAGCGCCCAGAACGCCCGACCGAGCACGCCCCGCCCCGGTGCCCGCAGGTGGAAGCCGGGGTCGAGGTACACCGCCCGCGCAGGGCGCAACCGGTCGACGGCGTCGAACAGCACCCGCCCGCCGAGCGAGTGTCCGACGACGGCGTCGAGCCCTTGCGGCAGCGTCTCGGCGAGGTCGTCGGCGAACGCGGCGAGCGTGTACGACGCCGCGCGGTCGCTCTCGCCGTGACCCCGCAGGTCCGGCACGAGGAACGTGTACCGGTCCGGGTCGGCGTGGGACACGAGGTCGCGCCACACCAGCGCCGAGCCGAGGATGCCGTGCACGAGTCCGACCCGGACCGGGCCGTGTCCGTGGGTCTCGACGTGGAGCTGCATGTGCACTCGATTCTGTCAGTGACTGACAGAATACACCGTCAAGCGGGGCGACTGAAGAGGTTCACGAGGTTGCCGTCCGGGTCACGGAACAGCGCCGATCGATTTCCCCAGGGCATCGTCGTCGGCGGCAGCACCACGTCGTCGAGGGCACCACGCAACCCCGCGAACGCGGCGTCGACGTCGTCCACCACGAACTCGAGGAACACGCTGCCGTTCGTGCGGGGCTCCGGTGCGGCCGGCCCGAGCATCGCCACGGTCGCCGGGGTCGCGAGGGCGAGCACGGCGCCGCCGGTCACGATCTCGGCGAAGACCGGTGCGGGCCGCCGCGCCTCGGTCCCGGTGACGCGCTCGTAGAACCGCACCATCCCGTCGAGGTCGTCGGTGATGATCCGGACGGATGCGAACTGCATGGGAAGCCCTCCTGGCCGGCCACCGTGACCGGACTCGTCGAGCATGCGCGACCACCGCGACACCGTCCTGTCGGTGTTTCGGCGAACTACAAGGCGGATCTGGCGGTTCAGTCCCCGAGCAGGTCTCCGAGCACGGGGCGCAGCACGCCGTGCGGGATGTCGAGTTCGTCGAGGTGGACCACCCGTGGCGGTGCCGGCTCGTCGGTCTCCTCGACCGCCAGCACCCGGTCACCGCGGAAGGCCCGGACGCCGTCACGCAGCCGGCACCACGCGACGAGGTACCAGTCCTCGCCCTTCCCGATGTACCCGAGCGGTTCGACGACGCGGTCGGTCTCCGCGCCCGCTGCGTCGCGGTACCGCATCCGGACGACGCGCCCGCCCGTCAGCGCACCGGCGAGCGCCGTGGGAGCAGGCGTGCGCTCCCCTGACTCCAGCAGGTGCACGCGACTCGCGAGTCGCACTGCCCGTCTGGCGTCGTCCTCGGCGAGCACCGCGGTGACCTTGCGGGCAGCGCTGCGCGCCGCGTCGCGGAACGGGCTGGAGCCGAGCGTGCCGAGGCCGATCGCCACCGCGAGCGCTTCATCGACGGTCAGCCCGAGCGGCGGGAGCGTCGCACGGGCGTCGATCGTGTACCCGCCGGTCCGCCCCGGCTCGGCCCAGATCGGCACTCCGGCTCGCTGCAGGGACAGCAGGTCCCGCTCGACCGTGCGCACACTGACCCCGAACCGCTCGGCGAGTCGTCGCGCGCTCCGCAGCGCGGGCGCCGCGGCGCGGAGCTCCTCGACGAGCGCGTACAGGCGGTCGGTCCGGTTCACGACGCGACCATAGCCCGTGACGCGACCGGGCACCGGACGGGAGGCACGGTGCCAGCTGGCACCGGGCCTCCCGTCCGCCGTCTGATCACGCGCAGGGCGCGACTCGCGTCAGGAACGCGACAAGCGTTCGACCGTGGCGTGGGCACCGTCGGCGATGAGCCCGTCGAGGGCGTCGCGGTACGCCGCGACGAACCGTTCGTCGTCGATCAGGTCGCCGAAGACCTGCCGGTTCGCGATGAAGGCGAGCCGGTCGTCGCGCTGGGTGAGGGCGATGCGGTGCAGCGGTTCGGCCAGGCGGTCGACGATCTGGATCGGCTCGCCGGACTCGTCCGTGCCCTCGTCGTAGCGCGCCCACGACGCGACGATGCCGGCGGACAGCGTGACGGGCCGGCCGGCGGCGAGGTTGTCGCGGACCACCGGCAGCAGCCACTTCGGGATCCGGTCGCTCGACTCGGCACAGAGCCGGGCCAGGGTGTCGCGGACCTCGGGGTTCTGGAAGCGCTCGATGAGGGTGGACTTGTAGTCCTCGAGGTCGATGCCGGGCACGGGGTGCAGGGTCGGCGAGCCCTCTTCGTCCATGTAGCGGCGCAGGAACGTGGCGATCGCGGGGTCCTGCGTGGCCTCGTGCGCGTAGCGATACCCCGAGAGGTACCCGAAGTAGCACAGGCCCTGGTGCGAGGCGTTGAGCAACCGGAGCTTCATCAGCTCGTACGGCTCGACGTCCTCGACGATCTGCACGTCGGCGTCCTGGTACGGCGGACGTCCGGCGGGGTGGTCGTCCTCGAGCACCCACTGGAAGAACGGTTCGGCGACGACGGGCCAGGCGTCCTCGATGCCGAGCTCGTCGCGGACCCAGGCGCGGTCCTCGTCGGCGGTGACCGGAGTGATGCGGTCGACCATCGAGTTCGGGAACGACACGTGCTCGTCCATCCAGTCGGCGAACGTCGGGTCCTGCAGGCGTGCGTAGGCGGTGAACATGTCGCGGGCGACGTGGCCGTTGCCCTGGATGTTGTCGCAGGACATCACGGTGAACGGCTGCTCGCCGCGGTCACGCCGCCGGCGCAGGGCTTCGACGACCAGGCCGAACACCGTGCGGGGCGGTCCGTCGCCGCGCAGGTCGGCCGCGACGCCGGGCTCGTCCGCGACGAACTCGCCGGTGACGTGGTCGAAGTTGTAGCCACCCTCGGTGATGGTCAGGCTGACGATCCTGGTGTCCGGGTGCGCCATCTTCTCGACGACGGCGTCCGGGTCGTCGACGGCGAGCAGGTAGTCGACGATGCTGCCCACGACGCGGGACTCGCGCGTGCCGTCAGGGTGCTTGAGGACGAGCGTGTAGAGGCCGCCCTGCTCCGCCATCGCCGTGGCCATCCGGCGGTCCTGCTCGAGGACACCGACGCCGCAGATGCCGTACTCGCGCGCCTCGCCCTGCTGGAGCAGCCGGTCGATCACCATCGCCTGGTGCGCGCGGTGGAAGCCGCCGACGCCGAAGTGCACGATGCCGGCGGTGATCCCGCTGCGGTCGTAGGTCGGGACGGCGACACCGCTCGCGGCGATCTCGTCGAGGGTCTCCGGGGACAGGCGGACGGGCATCGGGTACTCCTTCGTACAACGGTCGTTCTGGCGGTCGCGCCGCCGGTCGCACCGGCGGTCGTGCTGGGTGCAGTCAACCATGCGCACATCTGTTCAGAACCGAGTTTCCATCGCGGGGTACGAACCTGAGGATGCACTCGTAGTCGTTGCACCGAGTGCATCGATGCACCTAGTGTTCTCATTCGTGACCCTCACGACCGACCGCCGCGCCGCCCTCAAGGCGAAGCACCGTGCGGCGATCCTGCAGGCCGCACGCGACCTGGTCGTCGAACGCGGCGGCCGTGAGTTCAGCGTCGACGACCTGGCAGCACGGGCCGACATCGCGCGGCGGACGGTGTTCAACCACTTCGCCTCGCTCGACGAGGTCCTGCTGGCCGTGTGCGAGCAGGAGCTGTCCGTGATCATCGACCGGTTCCTCGCCGACATGGCACGCACCCCGGTCGGCGACGGCAGCCGGGCCTCGATGTTCGACGAGCTCGAGTCCGCCGCACGCGGCGCCGACCTGGCGGCCGCGATCTCGAGCATGTACCGGATCCTCGGCGACCCGGGCAAGGACGACCCGAAGGCCGCGGTCCTCACCCAGACGGCGTTCTCACGGGTCACCGAACGACTCCGCGACGAGGTCGCACGCCGCTACCCGGCGGCGGATCCCCTCGACGCCGCTCTGCTCGTCGAGTCGCTCATGAGCGGCATCGTCGTGATCGCGGAACACTGGCTGGCCACCTCCGGCCCCGCGATCGACGAGCAGTCCGTCGCCGACTGGGACGCCCTGCTGGCACGACTCGTGCACAGCGTCCGCAGCGGCTACATGCCCACCGACTGACACTTCCCTCCCCAGGGGTCCACCGGCGCACCCCGCTCCACACAGCACCTGCAACGAAAGGAACGGGGCAACCGCATGGCCGGTCTCCTCTACCGTCTCGGACGGTTCTCCGCACGACGCCACTGGCTCGTGATCATCACCTGGGTGGTGATCATGGCCGTCGCCGGCGTCACCTACAGCCTGTTCTCGGGCACGATCTCATCGGCGATCTCGATCCCGAACACCAAGACCAGTCAGGTGCAGGACGAGCTCGCCGACAAGTTCCCGTCGGCGAACGGCGGCAACGGCACGATCGTCTTCGAGACGACGAACGGCAAGGCGTTCACCGACGCGCAGAAGTCGGAGGTCGCGGACTTCCTGACCAAGGTCGAGAAGCTCGACGGCGTCAAGGGCGCGACGAGCGGCTTCGACACCCAGGACCAGCTCGACGAGCAGCGCCAGAAGATCGTCGACGGCCGCAAGGAGATCACCGACGGCCGCGCGAAGCTCGAGACCGGCCAGGACCAGCTCGACGCCCAGAAGGCGCAGCTGACCTCCGGCAAGCAGCAGATCGAGGACGCCCAGGCGCAGCTCGACGCCCAGAAGGCCCAGGCCGAGGCCGCTGGCGCAGCACTCCCCGCAGCGCAGGCGCAGGCTGCGGCGGCGCAGCTCCAGCAGGCGCAGGCCCAGATCGACGCCCAGCAGGCGCAGATCGACGCCGGTGAGCAGCAGATCGCCGACGCGCAGAAGACGATCGACGCCAACACGAAGAAGCTCGACGACAGCGCCGACGAGCTGGAGCAGGGCTCGAAGCTCCTCGACCTGTCGAAGGACGTCCGCTTCGTGTCGTCGAACGGCAGCGCCGTCATCGGCACGGTCCAGTTCACGAAGTCGACGTACGAGGTCCCCGCCGACACGAAGACCGCCATCGCGGACGACGCCGACTCGGCCGACATCAGCGGCGTGAACGTCTACGTGTCGAACGACATCGCGCAGGGCGTGCCGTCGATCCTCGGCCCGGGCGAGATCGTCGGCGTCATCATCGCCGCGCTCGTGCTCTTCCTGATGCTCCGCACAATCATCGGTGCGGCGATCCCGCTCGTCAGCGCCGTGCTCGGAGTGGGCGTGGCGTCACTTGCCTCGCTGTCGTTCTCCGGCCTGGTCGAGTTCATCTCGGTCACGCCGGTGCTGGGGGTGATGTTGGGCCTGGCGGTCGGCATCGACTACTCGCTCTTCATCCTGAACCGACACCGCACCCAGCTGAAGCAGGGCATGCAGGTGCACGAGTCCATCGGCCTCGCGAACGGTACCTCGGGCAACGCCGTGGTGTTCGCCGGTGCGACCGTCATCGTCGCGCTGCTCGCGCTGAACATCACCGGCATCCCGTTCCTCGGGCTGATGGGCACGGTCGGTGCGGTCGCGGTGTTCTTCGCGATCCTCATCGCCACGTCCTTCACGCCGGCGCTGCTGTCCCTGATCGGGATGCGGATCCTGCGGAAGAAGGAGCGCGCGAAGATCGGCAACACCGGCTCGACCCGGGTGCCGAACAAGCCGATGAAGACCTGGCGCGCGATCGTCACGCTCGTCGCCGGTGTCGCCGTGCTCGGTGTCATCGCGCTCCCGGCGACGCAGATGCGCCTCGGCCTGCCGACCGGTGCGTCCGAGTCCGTCGACTCGAGCCAGTACAAGGCGTACAAGGCCCTCGACGAGGAGTTCGGTGCCGGCCAGAACGGCCCGCTGCTCGTCGTCGCGACCCTGCCGGAGTCGATCAGCAAGTCCGACGTCACCGCGACCGAGGTCACCATCGGCGAGGCCCTGGCGAAGAACGACGACGTCAAGGCCGTCCTGCCGATCGGCACCTCGTCGGACCGCGACATCATCGCGTTCCAGGTGAAGCCCGGCGGCGGTCCCGACAGCATCTCCACCGAGAACCTGGTCAAGGACCTGCGCGAGCAGACCGTCACAACCGACGACGGGACGGTCACGCTCGGTGTCGCGGGCAACGCGTCCGCCAACATCGACGTGTCCGAGAAGCTGTCGAACGTCCTGCCGCTCTACCTCGTGGTGGTCGTCGGCCTGTCGCTCATCATCCTGATCATCGTGTTCCGGTCCTTCCTGGTCCCGATCACGGCGACGGCGGGCTTCATCCTGTCCGTGATGGCGTCGTTCGGTGGCCTGACCGCGATCTACCAGTGGGGCTGGCTCGGCTCCGTGTTCGGCGTGCACGACCCGGCGCCGATCCTGAGCTTCCTGCCCATCATCGAGATCGGCATCCTGTTCGGTCTGGCGATGGACTACCAGCTGTTCCTGGTGTCCGGCATGCGTGAGGCTTACGCCCACGGCGCCTCGGCGAAGGTCGCGGTCCAGCGCGGGCTGCACGCCGGTCGCGCGGTGGTCACGGCAGCGGCGATCATCATGATCTCGGTGTTCGCGGGCTTCATCTTCTCGGACTCCTCCACCATCAAGCCGATCGGCTTCGGGCTGGCGTTCGGTGTGCTCATCGACGCGTTCGTCGTCCGCATGCTGCTGATCCCGGCTGCGATGCACCTGCTCGGCCAGAGCGCGTGGTGGTTCCCGAAGTGGCTCGACCGGATCGTGCCGGACGTCGACGTCGAGGGCGCGAAGCTCGAGCGGTCGCACCCGGTCGCCGGTCACGAGGACACCCACACGGGGTCGCACGCCCTCCCCGTGGCGCCGGACGCCAACGCGCACGAGTCGGGGCACCCGCCCGCGCACCGCGCGTAGTCGACGCACCCAGCCTGGAGGCCCGGGGCCGGTCCACGAGACCGGCACCGGGCCTCCCGTGCGTGCGCCCACCCCGCCCGGCGGCCGGACGTATGCGTCCGCACCTTCCGACGAACCACCCGTTGATCGACGCGTGGAACGTCGGAACATGCGCACGCACCTGATGTGTCCGCATGGTGCGACAGAACACGCGTTGATCGACTGGTGTTCTGTCGAATCCTGCTCACGCATGGAAGCGCCCGCGCGGCATCGTGAGCGGACCCGGGAACACTTCGTGGACGAACGGTATCGTGGGCGCATGACCTCCGCACCCGACCCACTCGCGCTCGACCGGCAGCTCTGCTTCGCCCTCGCGGCCACGAGCCGGAGCGTCATCGGGCTGTACCGCGACCTGCTCGAACCGATGGGCCTGACGCATCCGCAGTACCTCGTGATGCTCGCACTCTGGGAGCAGGACCCCCGGTCGGTGCGCGAGATCGCCGGTGAACTGCGACTCGACTCGGCCACCCTCAGCCCCCTGCTGAAGCGACTCGAGGCCTCCGGCTACGTCCGCCGGACCCGCAGCGCCGCCGATGAACGGCAGCTCGAGGTCTCGCTCACCACGGCCGGGCGGGCCCTGCGCGACCGCGCACGAGCGGTCCCCCTGGCGGTCGCGGACCGGCTCGGGTGGCCGCTGGAACGCCTCGAAGCGCTCAAGGACGACCTGACGGAACTGCTGGAGCGGGTCGACCAAGTGTGATCCGTGGCCAATGGTGCCATAATGGTTCGTGCACGAACGAAAGGATGCACCGTGGGTCGCTTCGGCAAGTGGTACGAACGGTGGAACACGACGCTCATCAACAAGATGGGACCGTCGCAGATCGGCGCCGGACACCCCGAGGGGGTCGACGACCGGTCAGTGGACCGCGGCTGCCCGATCTGCGGCAAGCCCCTCTCCCTGCACCAGGTGATCCGCCCCGAGGGCCAGGTCCGTTCGTCGACCCTGGTCTGCCCGCGCGACTGACGGCGGGAATTGCACCGAGCAACACGACGTTCCACTCCCTCGTGAAGCTCTTCGAACCCACCTCCTTCGGCGCCCTGCGCCTGTCGAACCGCGTCGTCATGGCCCCGCTCACACGCACCCGCGCCGGTGAGCACGGCATCCCGAACGACCTGCTCGTCGAGCACTACCGTCAGCGTGCGGGCCTCGGCATGATCATCACCGAGGGCACCTGGCCCGTGCAGGAAGGCCGCTCCTACCCCGGGCAGCCCGGCATCGAGACCGACGAGCAGATCGCCGGCTGGCGCCGCGTCGCCGACGCCGTGCACGCCGAGGGCGGCACCATCGTGATGCAGCTCATGCACGGTGGCCGTGTCTCGCACCCCGACATCTCGCAGACGCCGCGCATCGTCGCCCCGAGCGCCATCGCCGCCCCCGGTCAGACCCACACCGCGACCGGCAAGGCCGACATGCCCGTCCCCCACGAGTTGACCAGCGCCGAGGTGCAGGAGGCCGTGCAGGGCTTCGCGCAGGCTGCCCGCAACGCCATCGCCGCCGGACTCGACGGCGTCGAGGTCCACGGCGCCAACGGCTACCTGGTGCACGAGTTCATGTCCCCGGTGTCGAACACCCGCACCGACCAGTACGGCGGCTCCCCCGAGAACCGCGCCCGCTTCGCGATCGAGGTCACGACCGCCGTCGCCGAGGCCGTCGGCGCAGACCGCACCGGCATCCGCTTGTCGCCCGAGCACGGCATCCAGGGCGTCATCGAGGACGACGCGGCCGACGTCCGCGCGACCTACACCGCGATCGCCGAGGGCCTCGCGCCGCTCGGACTCGCTTTCATCGACGTCCTGCACGCTGAGCCGACCGGCGACCTGGTGCAGCACGTCCGCCGCACCGCGGGCGCACCGTTCGTGGTCAACTCCGGCTTCTCGGCGCTGACCACGCGCGACGAGGCCATCGCACTCGTCGACGCCGACCACGCCGACGCCGTCGCCGCCGGCCGCCCCGCCATCGCGAACCCGGACCTCGCGCACCGCTGGGAGCAGGACGCGGAGCTCAACGAGGCCCGTCCCGAGCTCTTCTACGGTGCGACCGCCGAGGGCTACACCGACTACCCGTCGCTGGCCGAGGTGCGCGCGAGCGTCTGACGCTGCGCGCGGATCCACGACACGCGGCGCGCTGTGCGTCGAGGTTCCACGACACCCCGCGTGCGTTCCGTCGAGGTTCCGATCAGGACGGCGCGTGCCCGCGAGGTTCCGAGATCTCGGAACCCCACGGGGTGGGGGCGAGCGAACGACGGACGGGAGGCCCGTGGCGAGACCGCCACGGGCCTCCCGTCTTCTCGCGTGCCGTCCCAGGGCGTGACGCGCTTCTCGTAGGATCGTCGCAGTGAACACTGCAACGCCGGGCGAGCGGGGCCCCGCGCACCGCGCGCGCGACACGACGCGGTGGGACATCCAGGGTCTCCGCGCGTTCGCGGTGCTGGCCGTCGTCGTGTACCACCTGTGGCCGCACGCCCTGCGGGGCGGGTTCGTCGGGGTCGACGTCTTCTTCGTGATCTCCGGGTTCCTCATCACTGGACTCCTGCTGCGCGAACAGGTCGCCACCGGCACGATCCACCTCGGCCGGTTCTGGTCCCGCCGGGCCAAACGCCTGCTGCCGGCCGCGTTCCTCACCATCCTCACCACCGGCGCAGCGGTGCTCGTCGCCGTGCCGGGCGCACTGTGGGGGCAGTACGGTCGCGAGCTCATCGCGTCGACGGTCTACCTGCAGAACTGGGAGCTGGCGGCGAACTCGGTCGACTACCTCGCCTCGGCCGACGACCCCTCACCGTTCCAGCACTTCTGGTCACTGTCGGTCGAGGAGCAGTTCTACATCGTCCTGCCGCTGCTGCTGATCGGGTTGGCCGTCGCCGTGCGCGGGCGCCTCTCGACAGTGACCACCGCACGCCTGCTGCTCGGCGCGGTCGTCGTGCTGTCCCTGGTGTGGAGCATCGTGCAGACCAGCACGAACCCCGGCGTCGCGTACTTCTCCACCGGCACCCGCGCGTGGGAGTTCGCGCTCGGCGGCCTCGCCGCGACCGTGCACCTGCCCGAGGTCCGCACCGAGGTCGCCCGGCGGGTGCGCATGATCCTGACGAGCACCGGCGCCGTGGCCCTCGTCCTGTCCCTGTTCGTCATCGGGGCGGAGACGCCGTTCCCCGGGATCGCCGCGCTGCTCCCCGTCGCCGGCGCGACCCTCGTGGTGCTGTTCGGCGGACGCACCGTGTTCGAGTCGATCGGCGCGCTCGGACCGGTCGCGTTCACCGGACGGATCTCGTACGCGCTGTACCTCTGGCACTGGCCGCTCGTCGTGATCCTGCCGATCATGCTCGGACGCCCGCTGGACTGGGCGACCAGCACCTCGGTGCTCCTGGTGTCGGTCGGACTCGCCGCCGTCACGACCATCTGGTTCGAGGAACCCGTCCGGTTCTCGACCTGGCTGCGCGACCTGCGGCCCCGCGGGGTCGTCGCCCTCGGCGTCATCTGCACCTTCACGGTCGTGACCCTCGGCGCCTCGACCCTGACCGCCGTCTACGTGCAGGAGGTCCACGCCGAAGGCGCCACCGAGCAGCTCACGAAGCGGCTCGCGACCGAACGGGCACAGGACGACGAGTCCTGCATCGGAGCAGCCGCACGGATCAGCTCCGCCGACCCCTGCGTCGACCCGGCCCTCGCCGACACGCGGATCCCGGCCCCCGCCGCGGCCGAGGACGACGACGCGAACCGCCCCGAGTGCTGGAACGGCACCTTCCGCACCTGCGTGCTCGGCAAGGCGACCGGCTGGTCGAAGCACCTGATCGTCATCGGCGACTCGCACAGCAACGCCCTGCTCGGCGCCTACGAGAAGATCGCCGACGGCAACGGGTGGCGCATCGACATGGCCGGCATCGGCGGGTGCTACCTCACCACGGCGCAGCAGAACTCGGTGAACGCCGGCGCGCTGCGCGGCTGCAACGCGTGGAAGCACGCGGCCATCGACTACGTCCGCGCCCACCGCGACGCCGACGCCCTGGTCGTCACACACTCCGCCACGCAGATGCCCGTCAGCCTGCCGGCCGGAGCCTCACGCGACATCGCCACCCGCAACGGCCTCGTCGACGCCTGGGAGCAGGCCGCCGGCGACGAACTCCCCGTCATCGCGATCCGCGACAACCCGGTCCCCCGGCCCGACGTCATCGCCTGTGTGAGCAAGATGTCCGGGCCGACGAACGCGTCGTGCGACCGGCCCCGCTCCGAGGCGCTCGCCCAGACCGACTCCTCGATCGAGGCCGTGCGGGCGTTCAAGGCCGCCGGAGGACGCGCCGGGGTGATCGACCTGACCGACTACTACTGCACCGAGACGACCTGCCCCGCGGTGATCGGCGGCGTGCTGGTCTACCGGGACACCACGCACATCACGGCGACGTGGGCGACGTCGTTGGAGCCGTACCTCGAGCGCGGGTTGCAGAAGCAGCTCACGGCGCTCGGGCGCTGAGCGCGTGCGCTTCGTGAGCGCGTGCGCTTCGTGAGCCGTGCGCTTCGTGAGCCGTGCGCTTCGTGAGCACAAATGGTCGAGTCCCGTCGATGAACCCGACCATTTCTGCTCACGAAGTCACCCGACCGGGCAGCTGGACCCCGAATGCGGGCCTCCGCTCCGGGCGCCGTCCCTCTACTCTTGAGCGGACCTCGCACGCCCGCAGCTCGCCACGTGCGCCGACTGAACGGAAGACACCCGTGACCGACCTCGCCCCCGAGCGTTCCGCGCCGGCCGCCTCCGCCCCGGCCGCGTCCGCCCCGAGCACGGACGGGACGCCCGGACTCGCGCCGCTGAGCCTGCTCGCCGTCGTGGCGATCGCGCTCGCCTTCGTCGCCCCGATCGGCGGCGTCGTCGTCGGTTTCATCGCGCGGCACGAAGTCCGACGGACCGGCGAGCGTGGAGACGGGCTGGCGTTCGCGGCCATCCTGATCGGCGCGACGCTCACCCTGTTCGGCGTGCTCGTCCCTGGAGCCCTCGCGCTGTCCGGCGTCATCGACTCGACGTTCCACCTCTGGGGCTGACTCGTCGCCCCGTCCTCCGGCCGCTGGCCACTGACCACCGACCACTGACCACCGCGCTCAGGAGTGGCCGCGCCCGATGACGGCGTTCCGCACCCCGCCCGCCGGCGCCGGGACATCGCCGTCGAAGCGCGGGATGACGTGCAGGTGGGCGTGGAAGACGGTCTGGCCAGCGGCCGATCCGTCGTTGAACCCGACGTTGTAGCCGTCGGGATGGTGCTGCTCGTCGAGCCGGGCCTTCAGCAGCGCCACCATCCGGGTCGTCGCGGCGAGCTCTCCCTCGCTCGCATCGAACCAGCTGGTGATCCGCCGCTTCGGGATGACGAGCGTGTGGCCAGGTGACACCGGGTGTGCATCGAGGATCGCGAAGACGAACTCGTCGTCCGCGACCCACTGCGTGCGTGGTACCAGTTCGAACACGGACGTCGTCGTCATGTTCCCCATCCAACCTCGCCGTGCTTCACTCGGACCATGACCACGACGACCGTCCTCGCATCCTGTGCCGTGGGAACCGTCGAGTGCCACGACACCGCGTCGATCGACCTGCTTCCCCTGCTCGCCGTCGTCGGGCTCGTCGTCGTGGCGCTGGTCGTACTGGGGATCGCGCTGCTCGGGCGTCAGCGTCGGTGAAACACGACTCGCGCACGAACCACCAACGACGAAGGGCCCCGGCGGAATCCGCCGGGGCCCTTCATCTGTTCGGTGTCATGCCGTTCAACCGGCACTGTGCGCTCGAAGGGACTCGAACCCCCAACCTTCTGATCCGTAGTCAGATGCTCTATCCATTGAGCTACGAGCGCGTGGCCTTGCGGCCGTGGAAGACTCTACAACAGCTCCGGCCCGGGCGCCAATCGAGGCCGCCCGACCGCTCCACCCGGCGTGTCGCGAGGCGACAGCCGAGCCACCGACGTCACAGCGCCGCGGCCTCCTCGTCGAAGACCTCGGCCAGGAACACCCGCAGCGCCTGCCACGATCGGCGGTCGGCGCGCTCCTGGTACTGGGCGCCGTGGTCGGGCGCGTCGGTCCCGGGCACGGCGAACGCGTGCATGGCCCCGGCGTAGGTGACGACCTGCCAGTCGACGCCGGGCTCGGTGCGCATCTCGTCCTGCCAGGCGTGCACGGCGTCGTCGGGCACGACCGGGTCCGCTCCCCCGGTCAGCACGAGCAGCTTCGCCCGGATCGCCGAGGCGTCGGCGGGGTCGTGCGTGATGAGGCCACCGTGGAACGACACCGCTCCGACCAGGTCCGCGCCGGTGCGTGCGAGCTCGATCGCGGTGGAGCCGCCGAAGCAGTAGCCGATGACGACGATGCGGGCCGGATCGACGTCGGGGTCCTGTCGCAGCCGCTCGAGTCCGGCGGTCGCACGTGCCCGGAGCAACGGCAGGTCCTGGTAGTACGACCCGGCGACCTGGCCGGCGGTGTCGTCACCGGGCCGAATGCCGGCGCCGTAGATGTCCGCACCGAACGCCACGTAGCCGAGGCGGGCGAGCATCGTCACGCGCGCTTCGACGTGCTCGTTCACGCCGTGCCAGTCGTGCACGACCAGGACGGCCGGGCGGGGTCCGGCCACGGCAGCGTCCTTCGCGAGCACGCCGAGCAGGTCGGTGCCCTCGTGGTCGTAGTGGACGGGCTCGACACGGATGTCGGCGCCGGCGGGTTCGGGAACGGTCTGCAGGACGTCGTCGATGGTGGTCACGTCGTCCGACGCTACGCCGCCGTCCGGCTCAGGCGTCGATGTTGTCCCAGTCCTCAGGACCGCTCGACCCGGCCGGGTACTCGTCGAGTGGCGTCGTGCCGGCCTTCCACGCCTCGAGGAACGGTCCGACGACCTTCCAGCCCTGCACGGCACTGTCACCGCGGACCGACAGCGTCGCATCGCCCTCGAGCACACCGGCCAGGACCTCGCCGTAGGCGCTGAGTCGTCCGGGGTTGAACGTCGTCTCGAGACTCGTGCGGTCGATCGCGTACGGGTCGCCGGGCCCGTTGACGTTCAGCTCGAGCTGCATCTCGTCCGGGGCGATCCAGATCCGGAGCCGGTCCGGGTGGGCGGCACCGGACAGGCCGACGGGCACCTGCGGGGAGTCCTTGAACGTGATGACGATCTCGCGGCGCTGCTTCGCGAGCGCCTTGCCGGAACGCAGCGTGAAGGGGACGCCGGCCCATCGCCAGTTCGCGATCTCGAGGGTCAGCTGGGCCAGGGTCTCGGTGCCGAGCGACGGGTCGACCCCGTCCTCGTCGGCGTACGACGGCAGCTTGCGGTCGCCGACCGTGCCCGCGGTGTACCGGGCGCGCTTGCCGGCGGCGACGACGTCCCCGCCCCACGGCCGCACGGCGCGCAGCACGAGTTCCTTCTGGGTCCGCAGGTCGTCGGCGTCGATCGACGCCGGCGCCTCCATGGCCACGACGGCCATGACCTGGAGCAGGTGGCTCTGGATCATGTCGGTGAGGGCGCCGGCCCTGTCGTAGTAGCGGGCGCGACCCTCGAGCCCGAGGGTCTCGTCGTACACGATGTCGACGCGTTCGACGTGCTGCGAGGACAGCAGGGGCTCGATGATGCGGTTCGCGAAGCGGAGTCCGATCAGGTTGAGCACCGTCGAACGGCCGAGGAAGTGGTCGACCCGGTGGATCCGCTCCTCGGGGATGAACGAGTGCAGCAGGTCGTTCAGGTGCTCGGCGCTGGCGGCGTCGGTACCGAACGGCTTCTCGAGCGCCAGGCGGGTGCGCTTCGGCAGGTCGAGGTGGGCGAGCTGTTCGCAGCTCTTCTCGGTCACGGCCGGGGGCAGCGCGAAGTAGATCGCGGGGTCGTGGTCGCAGGCCCCGAGCAGCGCGCGCAGGTCGTCGGCGCTCGTGACGTCGGCCTTGCGGTACGAGGACGCGTCGATCACGGCCTGCAGCCGCTCCGACAGCGACGACTCGCCCTCCGCCCCTTCGTCGCCCTCGTTCTTCGACGCCTGCGCGTTCTCGAAGGACTCGCGCACCTGCGCCTTCCAGTCGGCGTCGGAGAGCTCCTCGACACCCGCCCCGATGAGCTGGACGTCCCAGTCGTCCTTGACCTCGAGCAGGGTCGCGAGACCCGGCAGGAGCAGGCGCTTGGACAGGTCGCCGCTGGCTCCGAGGATGAGCAGGCTGGTCTGGAGGCTCGACATGCCTCCGACCGTACTCATCGGCCCCGGTGGACGGCCGGGCCGCTACGGTGGTGACAGTTCGGCGCGAGGGAGCACCATGAGCAGTGGGTACGAAGGACGACGCCTCCGCGTCGTCGTGATCGGCACCGGCATGATCGCGGGGGTCCACGCCCGCGCGGCCCGGGCCGCTGGTGCCGAGGTGCTCGGGGTGCTCGGCCGGAACGCATCGCGCTCCGAGCAGGTCGCGGCGCAACTCGACCTGCCTCGGGGGTACGCCGCGCTCGACGACGTCATCGCGGACGCCCCCGACGTCGTGCACATCTGCACGCCGAACGACCAGCACCACCCGCAGGCGATGGCGGTCATCGCCGCGGGCATCCACGTGGTGTGCGAGAAGCCCCTCGCGATCGACCCGGCGCAGGCCGCCGAACTCGTCGCCGCGGCGGCGGACGCCGGTGTCGTCGCCACGGTGCCGTTCGTGTACCGCTACCACCCGATGATCCGTGAGATCCGCGCGCGCATCGCCGACGGCGACCTCGGTCGACTGCTCGCCGTGCACGGCCACTACCTGCAGGACTGGATGCTCGACGAGGACGCCTCGAGCTGGCGGGTCGACCCGACCTCGAGCGGGTTGTCCCGCGCGTTCGCCGACATCGGCTCGCACTGGTGCGACCTGGTCGAGTTCGTCACCGGTGAGCGTTTCACCTCGGTGTCCGCGGCGACCGACATCGTCTACCCGACCCGCCCCGCGGCCTCGGGGCCGTCGTTCTCCGGCTCGCCGGACCCCGACCCGGTCGCCGACGCCGCGGAACGGGCCGAGGTCACCACCGAGGACACCGCGGTCGCGACGTTCCGCACCGGCACCGGGCGCATCGGCAACGTGGTGATCTCGCAGGTGGCGTCCGGTCGGAAGAACCGCCTGTGGTTCGAGGTCGACGGCACCCGGGGCAGCGCCGCCTTCGACCAGGAACAGCCCGAGTCCGCGTGGTTCGGCAACGAGCGTGGTGCGCAGATCGTCGTGCGCGACCCGTCGCAGGGGTACCCGGACCAGCGGCGTCTGGCGGTCGTGCCGTCCGGGCACCCGCAGGGCTACCTCGACGCCTTCGCCGCGTTCGTCGCCGACACCTACACCGCGGTCCGCACCGGTGTGGCCCCCGACGGCCTGCCGACCTTCGCGGACGGCGCACGTTCCGCCGACATCATCGACGCCGTGATCACCAGCGCGGCCGAGACCACGTGGCGGGAGATCCGGTGAAGCTCGGCATGCTGACGGCCTGCCTGCCCGGCTGGCCCCTCGACCGCATCGCGGACTTCGCCGCCGAGCAGGGGTACGAGCGGCTCGAGGTCGGCGTGTGGCCCGGCACCGGTGGCCGCGACTTCGAGGCGGCGCACCTGCCGGTGGCGACGTTCACCGACGAGGACGCTGCGGCGACCCGTGACCTGCTCGACCGCACCGGTCTCGAGATCTCGGCGCTCGCGTACTACGAGAACAACCTGCACCAGGACCTCGACCGCCGCGAGGAGATCCGCACCCACCTCAAGCACGCGATCGATGCCGCACAGGTGCTCGGCGTGCCGTACGTCGGCACGTTCATCGGCCGTGACATGAGCCGCAGCGTCGTCGACAACATGCGGATCGGCGACCGAGTGCTCCCCGAGCTCGTCGACTACGCCGGCGAGCGCGGCGTGCGGTTGATCATCGAGAACTGCGTGATGGAGGGCTGGCACCCGGACGGCTACCCCGGCAACCTGGCGTACTCCCCCGAGCTCTGGGGTTGGGTCACCGGCCTCGGCTTCGGTCTGAACTGGGACCCGTCGCACCTGACCTGGATCGGCATCGACCCGGTCGAGACGATCCTGCCGTTCGCCGAGCACATCGTGCACGCGCAGGCGAAGGACCTCGAGCTGTTCCCCCGGGAGCGCAACGAGTACGGCTTCTTCGGCAAGGTCGACAAGGGCGGCGACCCGTGGGACATGGGCTGGTGGCGCTTCCGGGTGCCGGGCCGTGGCGTCGTGGACTGGCCGCACGTCGTCGACCGCCTGTACGAAGCGGGGTTCGACGGCACCCTGTCGGTCGAGCACGAGGACCCGCTCTGGGGCGGCACCGACGAGAAGGTCCTCGAGGGGCTGCGCATCGCCCACCGCACGCTCCGCCCCCTCATCGCCGCGGAGTGACGGCACGTCGAGCAGCACGCAGCACGACGGGTGTTGCTCATGTGAACGTCGTGTGACGACTTCGACCCGACACTGGCGGGTCGGCTGTGCGTCCTCATAGGTTCTCCGACGATGAACCTCCACTCCTCTCCGCGCCGCCGACGGCGCATCATCAGCGGCGCGGCCTTCGCCACCGCGGGTGTGCTCGTCGCACTGTCCGTCCCCTCCACCGCCGTCGCCGCCGAGGGCGACACGACGATCGACATCATCGACGTCAACGACTTCCACGGCCGCATCGAGTCCGAGGGCACCGCCGTCGACAAGGCCGCCGGTGCCGCCGAGCTCGCCGGTGTCGTGCAGTCGTACCGCGAGGCCAACCCGAACACGATCTTCGCCAGCGTCGGCGACAACGTCGGTGCCTCGACGTTCACCTCGCTGATCCAGCAGGACGCCCCGACGATCGATGCGCTCAATGCCATGGACCTCGACGTCAGCGCGATCGGCAACCACGAGCTCGACAAGGGCCAGGACGACCTGACCGGGCGCATCGAGGACCGGGCCGACTGGCCCTACGTCTCGGCGAACATCGTCAAGCAGGGCACGACCGACCCCGCGTTCGAGCCGTACTCCATCGTGGAGAAGGGCGGCGTGAAGGTGGGCTTCATCGGCGCGACCACCGAGGACCTCATCCCGGGGCTCGTCAGCCCCGGCGGTGTCGAGGGCCTCGCGATGGCCCCGATCGTCAGCCAGGTCAACAAGTACGCCGACCAGCTCACCGACGGTGTCGACGGCAACGGCGAGGCCGACGTGCTCGTCCTGCTGGTGCACGAGGGTGCTCCCACGAACGCCCTCGCCGACGCGACCGGGTCCGGCGTGTTCGGCACGATCACCTCGGGCGTCTCGTCGAAGGTGTCCGCGATCGTCTCCGCACACACCCACGCGACCTACAACCACCAGATCGCGGGTCCCGACGGTACGACCCGCCCGGTGATCCAGACCGGTTCCTACGGCGTGAACTACGGACACCTGCAGCTCACCGTCGACGCCGACAAGCAGCTCACCGGCATCACGTCCGAGGTCAAGTCGGTCAACGGTGAGAACCGCGTGCCGGCCGATTCCACCTCGGTGGACGCGGTGGCCGACATCGTGACGGCTGCGAAGGCCGTCGCCGACGTCGAGGGCAGCAAGAAGCTCGGCGAGATCACCGGCGACCTGCGTCGTGCGGTGCAGTCGGACCGCACGACCGAGAACCGCGGCGGCGAGTCCGTCCTGGGCAACTCCATCGCCGAGGTGCAGCGCTCCGCGACCGAGCGCAACGGCTCGCAGATCGCCTTCATGAACCCCGGCGGGCTGCGCACGGACATGGTCTACGCGTCGAGCGGTGCCGGCGACCCGGACGGCACGGTGACCTACAAGGAGGCCGCGCTCGTCCAGCCGTTCGCGAACACCCTCGTCACCGAGGACATGACCGGCCAGCAGATCAAGGACGCCCTCGAGCAGCAGTGGCAGCCGGACGGCCTGCCGCGTCCGTTCCTCAAGCTCGGCGTCTCGGACGGCTTCGCGTACACCTACGACCCCGCGAAGGGCCGTGGCGAGCGCATCACCGGCATGACCTTGAACGGCGAGTCGATCGCCCTCGACGACACCCTCAAGGTGACGGTCAACTCGTTCCTGTCGACCGGTGGCGACAACTTCGCCGCCTTCGCGACCGGCGCGAACATCGCCGACTCGGGCCAGGTCGACCTGCAGGCGCAGGTGGACTACTTCCTGGCCAACCCGACGGTCACCCCGCCGTCCGACCAGCGTGCCGTCGGCACCACGGTCACGCCGACCCCCGAGGGCGGGTTCCGGCCCGGTGACGAGATCAGCATCGACCTGTCGTCGCTCGTGTTCAGCAGCGACGACCCCGCTGCAGCCGGCACCGTGTCGGTCAGCGCCGGTGACGTCGAGCTCGCCACCGCCGAGATCGACCCGACGATCGTCGACACGAACGACGAGCAGGGTCGTGCGACGCTGACCTTCGCCGTGCCGACCGTCGAGTCGTCGGCCGACGCAGCGACGGTCCGGACGGCTGCCCGTGCCGCCGCGACGACGGACGAGCCGCTCGTCGTCACCCTGCCGGGCGGCCAGACGATCACGCTCGCCGTGACCATCCCGCTCGCCGCGCCCGTCGACCCGACGGACCCGACGGAGCCCACGGACCCGACCGACCCCACGGACCCGGCTGACCCGGGCGCGGGCAACGGGGACGCCCCGGGTGCCGGCAACGGCAACGCCCCCGGCACCGGCACCGGCACCGGCACGGACCTGGCGGGCGACCCCGCCGACTCCACGAACGCCGGCGGCGACCTCGCCTACACGGGCGCGGACCTGACGGCGCCGGGGATCGCAGCGGGCCTGCTCCTGCTGGCGGGCATCACCGCACTCGTCGCCGTGCGCCGGAAGCGCGCACGGACCGACGCGAGCGTCCAGACGGACTGACACCGGGCCTCCAGTCCGACACGAACGGGCCGTCTCACCACCGTGAGGCGGCCCGTTCCGTCGCGCCGGGAGGCACGGATCGCGTCCGGCGCGCACCGCGCGCGGATCCGCTGCCGCGCTCCCTGTCCCATAGCAGCGCTCGCACTGCGGATCCGGGGATCGGCGGGGTACTCTCGGGGCTGTCGCATCGCGACGCGTCGCGCCGGGTCGCCTCTCAGGTCGGCGGTGGTTCCGTTCGACGAGACCCCGCGGCGCGGGTGCCCTCCGCCTCCAGGGAAACGGCGGAGGGCGCCCTCTCCCCCAGCGGCGTCAGCGCGCTCCGGACACGGTCAGCGGAACAGCTGCTCGCCGATGTACGACCCCTTGCGCGGTGCCGGCGGGATCGCGAACACGGCGGACCCGATGTGCGAGACGTACTCGTTCAACCGGTCCGAGGCGCCGAGCTTCCGCTGCAGCCGGGTGAAGTGCTCCGGATCGTTCATGTACGCCAGGAACAGCAGCCCGGCGTCGAGCTGGCCGTACTCGTTGAGGCCGTCGGTGTAGTTGTACGGACGACGCAGGATCTTCACGCCGCCGTTCGCCTCGTGGGCGGCCAGGGCGATGTGGGACGTCGCGTCGATCTTCGTGGCACCGTCCTTCCCGGTCGCCGCGAAGTCCGGCGTCGTGTGCTCGGTCCCGCCGGACAGCGGTGCGCCCTCGATCTTGGTCCGACCGAACACGCGCTGCTGGTCGCTGACGACGTCGGCGTCCCAGATCTCGATGTTCATCCGGATCTTCCGCACCACCTGGTAGGTGCCGCCGGTCATCCACGCCGCACCGTCGCCCGGGTCGTCGACCCACACGAAGCGGTCGTGGTCCTCGTCCGTCGTGATGTTCCTGGTGCCGTCCTTGAAGCCCATCAGGTTGCGCGGCGTCGTCTGGTGCGGGCCGGCCGACGCACGACCGAAGCCGAGCACGGTCCACCGCACGGTCGCCGTCCCCCGCGCCATCCGGGCCAGGTCGCGGACCGCGTGGTACGCCACCTGCGGGTCGTCGGCGCAGGCCTGCAACGACAGGTCGCCGCCGGTCAGTCCGGCCTGCAGGTTGTCGCTCGGCAGCCGAGGCACGTCGGCGAGGGCCGCCGGACGCTTGTCGGCCAGACCGAAGCGCTCGTCGAACACGCCGGGGCCGAACCCCACCGTGACCGTCAGGGACGCCGGGCCGAGGTCGAGCGCCTCACCGGTGTCCGCGCCGACGCCGTCACCGTGCGCGGGCTCGACGCTGCCGACGGTCTTCCCCGCCTGCAGCTGCGCGATCGCCGCGGACCAGCGGGCGAGGAGCACCTGCAGCTCGGTCGCGACGCTGGTGGACAGGTCGAAGGTCATGAAGACGCAGTACCGCTGGGGGGCGGTCTGCACCCCGCCCTGCGGCTGCCGTGCGGCGGTCGCGTAAAACGGGTGGCTCTGGGACAGGTCGATGGACTCGTCACCGTTGGCGGCCGCCGTGAACGGGTTGACCCCCGTCGCGACCGTCGCGCCGCCGATGCCGACCGCGGCGCCCGCCCCGGCTCCGGCCGCGGCGAGTCCCGCGCCGAACAGCCCGCGCCGGGAGACCCCGGTACGGGCTGCGCGGTCCTCATCGGGCTGCGTCACGCGGTGGCGACCTTCTCGGCGAGGCGGGACAGCGGGTCCTGCAGCGCCTGGATCTGCTGCGAGATGCGGTTCGCGTCGGACTTCTTGGTCGCCGCGTCCCACGTGTCGAAGCCGCCGAGGTCGTCGGCGTTGCGGTAGCCGTCCATCATCGTGTTCGTCGCGTCGAACTGCTTCGCGATCTGCTTCGTCAGGGTCGGGTCGAGCTTCGTCAGGCCCGGCTTGAGGTACGCGAAGGCCTGACGGGCACCCTCGACGTTGGCGGCGAGGTCGACGAGGTCGATGTGGCTGTACGCCTCTTCCTCACCGGTGACCTTGTTCGACTGGACCTCCTCGAGCAGGCCGGCGGCGCCGTTCGCCAGGTCCTCGGGCTTGTAGTCGAGCGTCGGGACGAGCTTCGCGAGCAGCTGCACGTTCTCGGTCAGGTCGGCCGCGGTCTTCTTGGTCGACGCGGTGATCTCCCCCGCCTGGAACAGGTCCTTCTCGACGGCGTGGAACCCGCTCCAGCCGACGGCCGGGTCGAGGTTCGAGGCGCGCATGTCGATCAGGTAGTCGAGGTTGCCGGCGTTGTCGGTCGCCTTGTGGCCCTTCTTGACGAAGCCGTCGACGTCGCTCTCGACGTGCTCGTAGAACGGGCGGGCGTTCGCGTAGTCGGTCTTCGCGGCGTCGAGGTCGCCGGCGTCGATGTCCTTCTGCAGGAGTTCGACCGCGGCGACCATGTCGGTGACCTGGCCGTCGACGTAGTCGGCGTAGCCCTTCGTGCCCTCGTCGAGCAGGGTGGCGGCGCTGCTGTTCGCGGTCGAGGTGACCTTGCCCGTGACCGTGAAGTCGGTGAGCTCGGTGTCGGCTCCGGGGCAGTACACCTGGTACTTCCCACCAGTCAGGGTCGCGGTGAACTGCACGGCGTCGAGGCCGGGTGCGAGGTTCTCCTTCTCGCCCAGGATCCGCTGGTCCTGCAGCAGTTCGACCTCGGTGATGGCGGTCGAGGACTCGTTCTTCACCGAGAACGTGACCGGCCCGGCGGGGACCTTCGTCTCGGAGACCTTGCACTGGTCCGAGCCGTCGTTCGTCAGGGTGATGGTGACGCGCGAGACCTTCGCGGCGTCGGTGGAGCTGTCGGAGGCACCGTCGGAGCTCGCGCAGCCGGTCAGTGCGAGGGCGGTGACGACGCCGAGGGCGCCGAGGGTGATCAGGGGTCGAACGGGCTTACCGAACGGCATAGTCGTTGCTCCTTGCAGGGTCCCCGGCGGGTGGGCCGCGTGTCGGGACGGTTTCGGGGGTGGGGTTCACGGGTGCCGTCCGACGACGGCGGTCACGGAGCGCGAGCAGCGCCTGGGCGGCAGCTGCGACGCCGAGGGCGATCGGCAACCAGGCCTTCCAGAGCAGCAGCTCGGCAGCCCGCGTGTCCGCGGCCGCCACCGAGGTGGCTGCCTGCTCGACGCGGGAGTCGGGGACGGACCACACGGAGCGGTCCAGGGTCGTGGTGCGGGCGGACGGGAGGCCCCCACCGCTCAGCGTCAGCACGGTGCGTTCATCGCGGGTGGCGTCCAGGACCCCACCACGGACCGTCCAGAGGGTCACGGTGTCGCGCACCGCCCAGCGGGCGGTGAACGGGCCGGGGTTCGTCGACGGCGAGACGCCGACGGGGATCCGGCCGAACAGGTCGACGAGGTCGTCGAGCGTCAGCGTCGCCGGGCGGTCCGCGGCGGTGGCCGACGTGCGGATCCGCCACCGGTCGGCGGCCACGCCCGCACGGGTCACGCGGCGGTGGGCCGACGTCGGCAACGTGAGCCGTGCCTCCTGGCCGGTGGTGGTGCCGGCGACGCGCAGGACGCCGGACGCGCCGTGGACGTCCGCCGAGACGGAGGTGGCGTCCCCGCTGACCGCAGCGGTGCGCGGCAGGTCGACCCCGCCCGTCGGCACGGCGATCGCCAGTGCTGCGGCGGCGACCGCGAGGGCTCCGGCGACGGTGGCGCGGACCATCGGGACGCGTGCCGACGACGGACGCCAGGCGCGGGGCCAGAGCGTCAGGGCGAGGACCGGCACCACGTAGAGGACCCAGCCGAGCA
Source organism: Curtobacterium sp. PhB190 (assembly GCF_004365385.1). NCBI lineage: Bacteria > Bacillati > Actinomycetota > Actinomycetes > Micrococcales > Microbacteriaceae > Curtobacterium > Curtobacterium sp. PhB190. The sequence goes on from NZ_SODN01000002.1 coordinate 320,199, forward strand.
CCTCGATGACGCGGGGGTCCGGCGGGATGCCGAGCACGCCCGTGACGAGCGCACCCTGCACCGACCCGTTCGGGGCGAGCCAGGACAGGTCGACGGTCCGCTGCTGCCCGATGACGATCCACCCGGCCTCGTGCGCGCGCCGGAGCACCGTCAGCACGAGCCCGCCGGCGACGAACACCAGGAAGACGCCGGTGCCGGTGAAGAACTTCGACAGGTTCAGCCGGACGCCGCCGGTGTAGATGCCGTAGCCGACGACGACGGCGCCCGCGATGCCGATGACCGCGCCGAGGGCGGCGAGACCGGTGTCCGACGACGCCTGGAAGGTGGCGAGGAGGAAGACCGCGGTCTCGAAGCCCTCCTTAAGCACGGCGAGGAAGGCCATGCCGGCCAGTGCCCACGCGGTACCGCGGCCGAGCGCCTCGGTCGCGCTCGCCTCGAGTTCCTTGGTCAGGGTGCGCGCGTGGGTGCGCATCCAGACGATCATGCCGGTGACGAAGACCACGGCGACGATGCCGATGATCGCCTCCATGCCCTCCTGCTGCGCCTGCGGCAGGGCCTGCTCGACGACCTGCAGGCCGAACCCGACGCCGATGCTGAGCACGACGGCGACCCCGACGCCGAACCACATGGGGGCGAGGGGGACACGGTTGCGACGCAGGAACGCGGCGATGATGCCGACGATGAGCGTCGCTTCGAGGCCTTCACGGAGGCCGATGACGAGAGTGGCGAGCATGACGTAGGTGAGGCTAACCTAACCGCCGTTCGGCCCGCCAGTCGTTCGGCGTGGGGTTTGATGGTTCTCATGAACCTGCTGTCCGTCGATGGCCTGGCGTCGGTCACGAACGTGCTCGACCTCGCCGGGGTGTTCGCGTCCGCCCTCCTCGGTGGATCGATCGCCCGCGCGATGGACTTCGACCTGTTCGGGTTCCTGGTCGTCGGCTTCGTCTCGGGGCTCGGCGGCGGCATGCTGCGCGACACCCTGCTGCAGAACGGCCCCCCGGTCGCACTCGTCGACCCGCTCTACGTGCCGGTCGCCTTGGCCGGGGCACTCATCGCCTTCTTCGTGTCGTTCTCCGAGATCACCTGGGACCGGTTGTTCACCGTGCTCGACGCGGCGGTGATCGGGTTCTGGGCGGTGGTCGGGGTACAGCGCACCTACGACGCCGGCCTGGAGTGGCCCGCCGCGATCATCATGGGGACGATCACGGCGGTCGGCGGCGGCGCGATGCGGGACCTGCTGCTGCGCCGGGTACCCGCGGTGTTCGGTGGGAACGCGTTGTACGCCACCGTGGCCGTCGCGGCGTCGGTGGTCATGGTCGTCGCGTCCGCCCTCGGGTCGCCGTCGATCGGGATCGTGGCCGCGATCGCGCTGTCGCTCGGTCTGCGCTGGGGTGCGGTCCGCCGCGGCTGGGGACTGCCCAACGGTCGTGACTGGCAGCCGAAGTCGACGCTCGGCTCGCTGCTGCGGCGCGGGCGGAGCCTGCGACCCGACGCACTCCGGCTGCTCCGACGCCCCGGACGGCGGACGGGAGCGGGCAGTGTGCGCGAAGAACACGACACGGCAACGGATTCCTCGTTCGACGACTGAGGGGTGTCATCTGTCAGTGCTCCGGCGTAGCATCCCTACCGTCGGGTATCGACCCGGCTCATGTCGTCCGCACCGAACCGACGCGACCCGAACGCGCCGGTTCCGCGCAGACGTGGTGATGGGGGCTTCGCTGATGCCGCGCGTGATCAGACGCGCGGCGCGGCAGGTCTCCCACCCCAAACTCGCCCGCCCCAAGCTCGCCCGCCCCCAGCTCGCCCGCCCGGGTTCCAGCCCCGGTGCCCCGCCCCGGCAGGAACGATGAACGACGACGTCTCCGACTCCCCCACGCCGCGGACACCACGGGCCGAGGTCCGAGAACGTCTCCTCATCGCCGGCGCTGCCGTCTTCGCCGAACAGGGCGTGCACGGAGCCCGTCTCGACGAGGTCGCCGCACGCGCCGGGTTCAGCAAGGGCGCGGTCTACTCGAACTTCTCGTCGAAGGAGGACCTGCTCGCGCAGGTCATGCAGCGCGGGACGAACCTGGTGCTCGGGTCGCTGCAGGAGCTCATCCGTGCCGACATCGCCGCGGCGGACATCGCGGACGTCGTGCGGGCGGCCTTCGGACGGCACGACCAGCGCGCGCAGTTCGCCCTGCTGTCGGAGTTCCGCGCCTACGCGATCCGGCACACCGACCTGCTGCCCGAGTTCGTGCGGCAGCGACGGGTGCTGCAGGACGGCGTGCACGAGCTGGTGCGACTGTGGTTCGGGGCGCACCCGGAGGTCGACGCCGGCATGCCGCTCGACGCCTTCGCCACGGCGCTCGTCGCCGCCAACGTCGGGGTCGTGTTCGACGGGCCCGCGCTGCCGGGGGTCGACCCCGGCGAGGTCATCGCCGCCCTGGTCGAGGCGGTCGTCCGCCGCCGCTGACCGGGCGGCGGCATGGTGCTGCGGCGTGGCGCTCTGGCGTGGTGCTGCGGCGTAGTGCGGCGTTGACCACTCGGTGCGAGCTTGTTGCGCCGCACCGAGTGGCCAACCTCGCACCAGCCGAGACTCCGCGGTCAGGCGGGGTCAGGCAGGGCGACGGGAGCGCCGACGGCCCTCGTGCGACCACGCGGACGACGGCAGCAGGCTCGGCGGCAGCAGGCGCGACCGCAGCACCCGTCCACCGGAGACCGAGGCGTCGAGCGCCTCCCGCGCCTGCTGCACGTGCTGCACGAGCGCCTCGCCGTCGACCACTGCGACCCCGTCAGCCGCGAACCGTTCGTGGTCGACGGCGTCGACCACGGCGTCGAGGTGCGGGAGCGCCGAGGCCGGCAGCACCGGACGGAGTCGCCCGAGGACGGCCCGGGCGGTCCGGGCCGCAGCCCCTGCGTCACCGGGGGGCGCCAGCCCCGGGGCGTAGCCGTGGTCGGCGACGTCGTCGAGGGCCTCACGCCAGGCGTTCACCGCGGGTGAGCGACCAGCGGCGACGGCGGACAACCGCGACCGCCGACGGAGCGCTCGGACGAGTCCGGGGGCGATGAGCAACGCGAGCACGAGCGCCGCGCCGAACAGCAGGCCGGCCGGACCGCTGCCGCCCGAGGCACCGGCCGCACCGGGCTGCGCCGACGCCGAGGGGGTCGGCGTCGCCGAGGACTCGGCAGGTGCGGACTGCTCGGGCGCGGGCAGCGGGGACTCGGGCGTCGCCGCGGTCGGGGTCTCCGTGGGTTCGGTCGAGGGCTGCGCTGCCGCGTCGGAGTCCGGCGTCGGCTCGAACGCGACCCACCCGGCCCCCTTGATGTACAGCTCGGGCCAGGAGTGCAGCTGCCGGTTCGACACCGCGTACTCACCGTCGGGCTGCGCCGACCCGGCCCGGTACCCCACCGCGATCCGGGACGGGATGCCGAGCGTCCGGGCCATCACGGCCATCGCCGACGAGAAGTGGACGCAGTAGCCCTCGCGCACCTGCAGGAAGGTCGAGACGACGTCCATGCTGTCGCCGTCGTAGCCCTGCTCGACGGGGGCCGTCTCGGAGTAGGTGAACAGGTCGCTGCGGAACCACTGCTCGAGGGCGCGGGCCTGGGCGTAGTCGTCGGACGCGGCCCCGGCCACCCGCTCCGCGGTCGACGTGATGTTCGCGGGCAGGTCCTTCGGCAGCGTCAGGTCGGTCTGCAGCTGGTCACCGCTCGGCTCGCGGAACCCCCGGCCGTCGGCACGGGACAGGACACCCGAGGCCGCGACGGCGTCGAGGTACGCGTTCGCGAAGGTCGAGGCACCGTAGACCTCGTACGTCGCACCGCGCGGCGTGGCCGGACCGGTCGACCGCACGGTGCTCGAGGACCCCATCCAGCGCCACTGCGACAGGTCGAGGTTGGTGGAACGCGACTCGATCGACACCGCCCCGGACGGCACCGGTAGGTACGTGCTCGACAGCCCGGTGATCCGGACCGTGACGTCGCCGCGCGTCGCCAGGCGGGGGTTCACGCCCTCGGCCCACTGCTGTTGGTCGGCGGTGTCGGCCTCAGCGGCGTTCGTCACCGTCGGCACCCAGTCCCCGGTGCCGAACTCGTCCAGGTCGGCGAGCTTGAGGTACTCGGGCTGGCCGTCGGACGACCGGTAGCGGAGCACCTCGAGTTCGCTCGGCTGCCGCAGGTCGTTGCCGAGCTCGAGCAGGGTGCCGGGTCGCCCGGGTTGGATCGGCGACTGGATGGCCCCGGTGACGCCGGACAGCCAGCTCGCGTTGAGCGGCACGATCGCGGGCAGGCCGATCGCGACGACGAGCCCGATCGCACCGACGACCGCGGCCGGGACCGCTCGCTGCACGGGTCGGACCGACAGCCACAGCAGGGCGAGGAAGGCGACGGCCGTGGTGATCACGAGTGCGGTGCCCGCCGGCTGTCCGGTGATGATCCCCGGGACGATGAGGATGACGAGTGCTGGCGCGGCGGCGAGCGACGGGATCCGGGCGATCGCGGCGAGGAACAACGAGACACCCGCCACCCAGGCGATCGACACGGTCACGACCAGTCGGATCGCGTCGGTCTGCGGCAGCGGCGCGGGGTTCAGGCGGATGGCGGCGAGCGTCTCCCCCAGCGCTCCGTCGGCGTCGAGCCAGCCGAGGGGTTGCACGTCGTTGACCAGGGCGGCGGCGCACGAGCACAGCACGAGGGTGGCGACGAGTGCCACGAACCGGACCCCGGGGGCACGGCGACGCACCGCGAGCATGACGGCCACGAGCACCGCGACGACCACGACGCCGGACACCCACCAGGCGGTGCCCTGCACGAGCGGGCGGATCGCGAGCGCGGCGATGAGCACGGGCACCGGGGCGAGCGCGACGACCCAGGTGCTCGGGGTGTCACGGGTGTCGTCGTCGCGGTCCAGGACCTCGCGCACGTCGACGGGCCGACGCGACGACGCAGCGGTGCCGCTCACCGTGCGGCTCCGGACGCGGTCGCCCCGGCGACCGGCACCACGAGGGTGCGCCAACCGCCGCGGTCGAGGATCCCCCGGACCACCGGGTCCGGCGGCACGATCGTCGCCATGATCCCGCGGCTCGGTCCGCTCCTCGCCGTCACGAGTTCAGCCGCTTGCTCGGCGGTGCAGTTGCCGGTGACCACCGCGGTCATGCCGTGCACGTCCCGCCCGCGCACCTCGGGCAGGACCTCGGTGACCGGACGGGCGTCGCTGCGGAGCCGGACGTCCGCGAGTCCGACGAGCACGTCGGTGAGGCCGCCGACGTCACCGGCGTGCCGGGTGCTGCCGGACGGCCCGTCGCTCACGAGCACGACGCGCGAGGTCCGGGCGGCGAGGGCGCGGGCGACACTGGCGGCGACGACGACGGCGTGCTCGAAGGCCTGGTCACCGCCCAGGTCGGAGAGCTCCGCCAGGTCCTCACGCCCGAGGCCCTGGTAGGACTCGCGCCGGACGTCGAGCGCGATGACGGCCTCGGGTGGTTGCGCCTGCGTGGTCTGCCGGACGTGCAGTTCGCCGCGGCGAGCACTCTGCGCCCAGTGCACCCGACGGATGGGGTCGCCGGGACGGTACGGCCGGAGTTCGCTGTCGTCGGCGGACCCGCCCTGCCCGACCCGCCCTTCGTCGGCGGAGACGGCCCCGGCGAGGGCGCCGGTGTCGATCGCGGCGAGGGGGGCGCTCGCGGGGACGACGACGACCTCTTCTGCCGGCACCACCGGGCGGTCGATGCGGAGCAGGCCGAAGGGGTCCTCGACCCGGATGGTGACGGGCCCGACGAGCGTGCGGCCCCGGTGCATCGCGAGTGCCTCGACGTCGAGCACCGCTGGCGGCAGGCCCGGGCCGACGAGCGCGTAGGTCTCCGCCTCGGACGCGCTGGCGAAGGCGTCCTCGAGCTGTTCGCGGACGAGCAGGGTCGACCGCGGGCCGATCGGCAGACTGGTGCTGCCGAGGGTGATCCGTTCGCGGTACACCTCGCCGACCTGCACGATCGCGCGGGCCGCGCTCCGGCTGCCCCGGAGCGGTGCGGCGACCACGAACGCCATCACGATGCCGAGCACGACGAGCACGAGCAGCAGCAGCCCGGCCGAGACGGCGACGCTGGTGGTGCCCACGAGTCCGCCCCCGATCAGCCCGATGCCGATCGCGATGACGGTCCAGCCGCGCACGGTCGGACGGGGGAACGGCGTGCGCCGGAGCAGGGACAGCCCGCGGCGGCCGAAGCGCCCGAGCGTCGAGCGCGCGGCACCGGTGCGCCGCAGCAGCGACGACGGTGCCGATCGGCCGGGCATCAGGAGCGGACGGGGGTCGCCGTGAACGGCACGGCGGTGTCGGAGACGATGCGGACGACGATCTCGCGCACGGTGTCCTCGCCCGTGCCACCGAGTCCGCGCGCCACCGGCACGAGCCGGTGGGCGAGCACGATCGGTGCCAGCGCGGCGACGTCGTCCGGCGTGACGAACGGCCGGCCGAGCAACGCCGCGTGGGCACGGGCAGCCTGGGCCAGGTGCAGCGTGGCGCGGGGGCTGGCGCCGAGCACCAGGTCGGGGTGGGTGCGGGTGGAGCGGACGATCGCGATGACGTACGCCTCGACGTCGGGGGCGATGTGGACGTTCGCCACGGCCTCGATGATCCCGCGCAGCGTGGTCACGTCGACGATCGGTCGCAGGTGCGACAGCGGGTCGCCGCCGCCGCGGTTCGCGAGCATCTGCCGTTCGGCGTCGACGCTCGGGTACCCCATCGTGATGCGCGCCATGAAACGGTCACGCTGGGCCTCGGGCAACGGGTAGGTGCCCTCCATGTCGATCGGGTTCTGCGTCGCCACGATCATGAAGGGGCGGTCGAGCAGCCGGGTCACGCCGTCGACCGTGACCTGCGACTCGGCCATCGCCTCGAGCAGGGCGGACTGGGTCTTCGGGCTGGTGCGGTTGATCTCGTCACCGATGACGACGTTCGCGAACACCGGCCCCGGTGAGAACCGGAACGTGCCAGAGGACTGGTCGAAGATGTTCACCCCGGTGACGTCCGACGGCAGCATGTCGGACGTGAACTGGATGCGGTTCACCGAGCCGCCCACCGAGGCGCCGAGTGCCTTCGCCAGGACCGTCTTGCCGACGCCGGGGACGTCCTCGACGAGCAGGTGTCCCTCGGCCAGCATCACGGTGAGGGCGGTGCGGATCGCCTCGGTCTTGCCGTCGATCACCGTCGAGACGGACGCGACGATGGCGTCGCCGACCTCTCGGATGCGCTCGAGGGGGAAGGCGGGGTCGGTCGGCTCCGGCACGCAGGGCTCCTCGTCTCGGGACAGGTGTCGTGCATGCTACATCGGTCCGGTGACAGCGCCCGGTGGGCGTGTCACCGATGCGCACTGGACGGGAGGCCCGTGGAGCGTGCGCCGATCAGCGCACGTCCCACGGGCCTCCCGTCCGGATCACGTGGTGCGTCTCAGACGCGACTCACGCGCGCGTCGTGAGCGCCGTGTCGGCTGCGAGCAGGACCTTCGCGGCGACCGCGACCCCTTCTTCGCGACCGAGCTCGGTGTCCTCGTGCTCGATGTTGACCCACATGTCCGGGTCCACCTCGCGCAGGGCCTCGAGGAACGCCGACCAGTACGCCTCGTCGTGACCCTTGCCGAGCGCGACGAAGTCCCACGCGGACGGCTTCGGCCACTCGTTGGCCCACTCGTCGCCACCGAGGTTCGTGCGCGGCTCGTCCGGCGACAGCCGACGGAACGAGTTGTCGAGCACGCCGTTGATCGCCGCGTGCGGGTTGATCCGGACGTCCTTCGCGGCGGCGTGGAAGACCAGGTCGCCGAGGTCGCGGACGACCGCCACCGGGTCCATCTGCTGCCAGAACAGGTGACTCGCGTCGAGTTCGACGCCGATGTTCGTCAGGCCACCACGTTCCACGAGCTCGCGGATCGTCGCCGGGTTGAACACCACGTTCTGCGGGTGCAGCTCGAGTGCGACCTTGACCCCGTGCTCGCGGGCGAGGGCGTCGATCTCCTGCCAGAACGGCACGGCGACGCTCCACTGGTACTCGATGACGTCGAGCGCGGCGGAGTTCCAGGCGTTCACGATCCAGTTCGGTCGGGTGCCGCCGGGCTCGCCCGCCGGCAGTCCGGACATCGTGACGACGCGGTCCTGGCCGAGGCGTGCGGCGAGGCGGATGCTGCGCCGGATGTCCTCGGCGTGGGCCTGGCCGATCGCTCGGTCCGGGTGCAGCGGGTTGCCGTTGCAGTTCAGGCCGGCGATGGACACCCCGGTGCCCTCGAACTGCGCGAGGAAGGCGTCACGTGCTGCGTCGTCCTCGAGGATCGCGTCGACGTCCGGCACGTGCACCGGCGGCAGGAACCCGCCGGTGTTCAGCTCGATGCCGGTCAGGCCGTTGCCCGCGATGGCCGTCAGGGCCTCAGCGAGCGGCCGGTCGTGGAAGATCGCGTTGTACAGGCCCAGCTTCATGCGTGCGCTCCTTCGGTGGTGCGGACGGACGGCACGTCGAGGGAGGCCCCACCGGCCCCGGCGGACCGTGCCACCGCGTCGAGGATCTCCATGTTGTGCACGCCGTCGTCGAACGTGGCGTTGGCCGGCAGCGGGTCCGCGACGCCGGCGACCTCGTCGAGGAACGCGCGTGCCTGGTACTCGAACATCTGGTTCTGTCCCCAGCCGACACCGGGCGCGTCCATCGCCATGCCACCGGCGACGTAGGGGTGGTCCGGGCCGAGGACGACCTGGCGGTACCCACCGAGGCGGGAGCCGTCGGACTGCCGCGCGAGGCCGATCTCCGAGGCGCGCTCCTGGTCCCAGCGCGCTGCGCCGTTCTCGCAGAAGACCTCGATGACCAGGCCGTTCGGGTGCGCCGTGGCGACCCGGGACACCTCGAGCGAGCCCACCACGGAGCCGTCGCCGAAGCGTGCGTTGAAGGTGGCGTAGTCGTCGTTCTCGACGTCGGCGAACTCACCGGTCAGCGGGACGGCCTGGCCGCGCAGGGCGAACCCGGCGGCGATCGGGCGCTTCGTGATCGCGGTGGTGAACATGCCGCCGTTGACGCTCTGCACCTCGCCGGCCAGGAACTCGGCGACGTACGCCAGGTGCGAGCCGACGTCGGCGAGGGCTCCGGTGCCGGGGGCACCCGCGAAGCGCCACGAGAAGGGCACGTCGGGCGACGAGCCGTAGTCGGTCCAGTAGCGGGCGGAGACGTGCAGGACGCGGCCGAGCGTGCCGTCCTCGACGAGCTGCTTGATCGCGGCGAGGCCCGGGGCGCGGCGGTAGGTGAAGCCGACGCGGGCGACGAGCCCGCGCTGCGATGCCTCGGTGGCCGCGGTGGCCATCGCCCGTGCGTCCTCGAGCGAGTCCGACAGCGGCTTCTCGCACAGGACGTGCTTGCCGGCGGCCAGCAGCCCCTCGACGATCTCGCGGTGGAGCTTGTTCGCGACGACGACGCTCACGACGTCGATGTCGTCGGCCTCGGCGATGGCTCGCCAGTCCGTGTCGTGGCGGGCGTAGCCGAACCGCTGTGCAGCCTCGGCCGCCAACGGCTCGTGAACGTCGCCGATCGACACGAGCCGCACGGGCGGCAGCGTCGGGGCGAAGAGTGAGGGTGCGTTCCGCCACGCGGCCATGTGGGCCTTGCCCGCCATGCCCGCCCCGATGACGGCGACGCCGATGCTGTCGCTCATGGTTCTCTCCTTCGAGAAGTCCGGTGCCGATTCTGGAACGTTCCAGAACGTGTCGGTAGACTGTAGCCCGACCACCCCATGTCCTGTCAAGGAGCCGCGTGTCACGACCCCCGACGATCATCGACGTCGCGACCCGTGCCGGCGTCTCGAAGTCACTCGTCTCGATGGTGCTCCGCGACGACCCGGGCGTCTCCGACGCACGCCGCTCGGCCGTGCTCGCGGCCGCCGCCGAGCTCGGCTACCGCCCCAACCGCGCCGCCGCGATCCTCGCCGGCACCCGGACCCGCACCGTCGGCGTCATCGTCGACGACTTCCGCAACCCGTGGTTCGTCCCCCTGCTCGACGGCATCCGCGACGCGCTCGCACCGCACGGCCTGCGGCTCACCCTCGCGGACACCCGTGCGAACGCCCACCTCGACTCCTCGCCGTTCGACGACCTCGTCTCACTGCGGGTCGACGGCGTCGTCCTCGCCGCCGAGGGCTTCCCCGACCTCGTCGTGCCGGCCGACACCCCCGTCGTCGTCGCCGGCGCCCGCGCGGACGTGCCCGGCGGACTCGACGTCGTCGCCTCGGACGAGGCCGCCGGCGGCCGGTTGGCAGCGGATCACCTGATCGGGCTCGGTCACCGCCGCATCGTCCACGTCACCGGTTCGGGAGGCCCGGCTGCGGTCCGCCGCGAGGGCACCGTCGCGCGGATGGTCGCGTCCGGCATCGCGCCGCTGGTCTACGGCGACGGCCCGACGTCCGAGACGACCGGGTACGAGGGCACCCGCCGCGCACTGCGGGACCACCCGGACCTGACGGCGGTGTTCGCCGCGAACGACGTCATGGCGATGGGCGCGATCGCCGCCGTCCGCGAAGCCGGACTCCGGGTCCCCGAGGACGTCTCGGTGGTCGGCAACGACGAGACCCCGCTCGCCGCCTCACCCCTGCTGCGCCTGACCACGGTCGACCCGCACAACGACGAGGTCGGGCGGCTCGCGGCGAACCGGCTCGTGGAGCTCGTCGGCGCGGCCGAACGACCCGCTCCGAGCCGGGTCCTGGTGCCGCCGTCGCTCGTCGTGCGGTCCACGACGGCGCCGCCGCGGGCCTGAGACGCCACCACCCCGCGACCGCAGCGCGCGGGGCGGCGGTGATCCGGGCCTCCCGGCCGACGGATCAGACCGTGGCACCCTCGAGCCGGTCGACCGCGACCGCGAGTTCCTCGAGTTCCGGGACCTCGCGCGCTTCGGCGAGCGCCCCCTCGAGCGCAGCGGCGTGGATCGGCGTGGCCGCATCCAGCAGCCGCTGACCGGCGTGGGTGAGCTCGGTGTAGAGCCCGCGGCGGTCGTCGGCGCAGAGCACGCGGGTGAGCAGCGCACGTTCCTCGAGTCGGTTGACCAGCCGGGTCGTGGCGCTCGGGCTGAGGGCCGCTGCACGGGCGAGCTGCTGCATGCGCATGTGGAAGCCGTCCTGCCGGCGCAGCGCATCGAGCACGGTGTACTCGACCACGGACAGGTCGACGTCGCGCAGCGCGCGCTCGAGTCGCGTCTCGATCAGGCCGTGCAGTGCCGCCAGGGTGCGCCAGCCGTGGGCACGGACAGCGGTGGAGGTGTCGTCGACGGACATCGGGCTCCTTCTGGTCGGCTGCGCGGTCGGTCGCCGCGGTCGGTCGCCGCGGTCGGTCGCCGCGGTCGTTGCGGGCGCGTGCAGTTGCTTGCGCTGATACCCCGCGTGTGCAACTATCGATACCGCGCGTCTGCAACAACTAGCGTACGCGGCACAGCGCCACCGCACAACGGAAGGAACCCCCATGCCCGCGGGACTCATCGCCCTCGCACTCGGCGGATTCGGCATCGGACTGACCGAGTTCGTCATCACCGGCCTGCTGCCCGAGGTCGCCGCCGACTACGACGTCACCGAGACCACGGCCGGCTGGCTCGTCACCGGCTACGCACTCGCCGTCATCGTCGGCGCCCTCGGCTTGACCGCCGCCACCACCCGACTCCCCCGCAAGCCCGTCCTGCTCGGGCTGCTCGTGCTGTTCATCATCGGCAACACGCTGTCGGCGATCGCACCGACCTACGAGGTCATGATGTCCGGACGCGTCATCGCCGCCCTGTGCCACGGTGCGTTCTTCGGCATCGGCTCCGTCGTTGCCGCGAACATGGTCGAACGGTCGAAGCGTGCCTCCGCGGTCGCCCTGATGTTCACGGGACTGACGGCGTCGAACGTGCTCGGGGTGCCGTTCGGCACGTTCCTCGGCCAGGCGCTCGGCTGGCGTTCGACCTTCTGGGCCATCGTCGCGATCGGTGTCGTCGCCCTGGTCGGCGTCCTCGTGCTCGTCCCCGCCGTCCGTCAGACCGAGACCCCGTCACTGGCCCGCGAGCTCCGGGTCTTCCGCTCCGGCCAGGTGTGGCTGTCGCTCGGCATGACCGTGCTCGGCTACGGCGGGATGTTCGGGGCGTTCACCTACATCGCGTACACGCTGACCTCGGTGTCCGGCTTCCCGTCCTCGGCGGTGCCGTGGCTGCTCGTGGTGTTCGGCCTCGGGCTGTTCGTCGGGAACTTCGTCGGCGGCAAGCTCGCCGCACGCTCGATCGACCGGACCCTGCTCGTCGTGCTCGTCGCCCTCACCGTGGTGCTCGGACTGTTCGCCCTCGTCGCGACCTCGCCCGTGCTGACCGTCATCGCCCTCGTGCTCATGGGCACCTTCGGGTTCGCAACTGTGCCGGCCCTGCAGACGCGCGTGATGCAGTACGCGGACCACGCGCCGACCCTGGCGAGCGGGGCGAACATCGCGGCGTTCAACCTCGGGAACGCGCTCGGTGCCTGGATCGGTGGGCTCACCATCGCCGCCGGGCTCGGCTACACCTCGCCGATCTGGGCGGGCGCGGGGATCACCCTGGCCGCCGTGGCCCTGACGCTCGTCGCCATGGGTGCCGTGCGGCGTGGGCGTTCGCGCGGCGCTGGCGAGCTGACCTCGACGGGGAGCGTCGCGACGGCCTGACGGCAGCCCGGCAGAACCTGGTTCCGGACACAGCACCACGCCGTTCCGCGGCGCCGTGTCCGGAACCTGGTTCACGCGGCGTGCAGACCAGCACGGAGACGACGAAACCCCGGTCCGATCGGACCGGGGTTTCATGGAGTGCGGAGACGGAGGGATTTGAACCCTCGGTCCCCTAAAGGGGACTCCACCTTAGCAGGGTGGTGCACTCGGCCGGACTATGCGACGTCTCCAAGCACTCTCGCGAGCGCTCCGACCACCATACAGGAGGACCGGGCCACTCTCGACCCGACCGCACCCCGCGCGTGGCACGGTCGCAGAACGCGGGTCCCCCGAAGTGGGGACACCTCGGGGTTGTCCCGACGTACCCCGGTGAATAGCATCATCGAGACGCGGCGATCACATTCCGGGGCTCGTCCCCGTAGTCGCGACACAGCACCGACGTCGCTCTCCGAGCCGGGCCCGGCGCGCCCGGTTGTCTGGCGCCCGCTCGGGGAGCGGCTTCCGGGGGCGCGGTCCACCACCGCGCCCCCGCTTCTGCGTCCGGGCATGGCGGCCGACCAGTACGCGAAAGCGACAGTGCCCCAGCACGGCCCGTGGTCTGTGCCGTCAGCGCGACAGTGTGCCGCCGATGTTCGGCGGCAGACTGTCGCTTTCGCGTGGGCGGGAGCCCGGCGAACCCAGAGCCCCAGCCGGGTCAGTAGCCGAAGGCCTTGGAGCAGGTTTCCTGGTCGGCGGACTGCCCCTCGAGCCCGTCGATGGTCTCCGGCGTCGCGGATGCCGTCGGAGCAGCAGCGGGTGTGGACGGAGTACCGGCGGCAGGCGACGACGGCGCAGCAGCCGCGGGTGAGGACGCCGGAGCCGACGGCGCCGCAGCAGCCGGCGCCGAGGCCGCTTCCGACGGCGCCGCGTTCGCCTCGGACCCGATGCCCGTGCTGTCCTCCCCCAGGGAGAACGACTGGTCCGCCTTGATCTTCGCGAACAACTGGTCGGCCAGGTACGTCGTCGGCTGGACCTTGCCCTCGTAGACCCCGGTCCCGCCGGTCGTGCCCGGGTACTGCACGAAGTTCACCTGCGACAGCGGGAGGTCCTGCAGCGCCCGACCCATCTGCACCATCGTCCCGATGTCGTTCAGGCTCTGGGACAGCTGCATGTTCGACGCTGCGGCGCGGGCCAGCTTGTACAGGGTGGTCGGCGACGTGAGGGTGTCGTTCGACTTCACGGTCCGGAGCAGCGACGACAGGAACACCTGCTGGCTCGAGATCCGACCGAGGTCGGAACCGTCACCGACGCCGTGCCGGGTCCGGAGGAACGCGAGGGCTTCGTCGCCCTGCAGGGTCGAGGTGCCGGCGGGCAGGTCGAGCCCGGTGTAGGGGTCCTCGATCGGCTGCGCCACGCAGACCGGCACACCACCGATCGCGTTCGACATCTCGATCACGCCGTTGAACGAGACCGCGGCCGAGTACTGGATGTCCAGGCCGGTGAGCCCCTGCACGGTCTGGGTCACGCAGTTCAGCCCGCCGTCGCTGAACGAGGTGTTGATCGGCTGCGCAGCCATGGCCGGCGCGGTGCCGGAGCCGGAGCCGTCGGTCTTCTTGCACGCGGGGATCGGGGTGACGAGGTCGCGGGGGATGCTCACCGCGGTCGCGTTGGTGTGGTCCGCCGAGACGTGGAGCAGGATGTTGACGTCGTTGAGCGTCGCGTCGCGCTTCCCGAACTCCGCGGACTGGTCCGGGTCGTTGTCCGTCCCGACGACGAGCATGTTGAAGCCGCCCTTGTACGCGCTGAGCGACGGGGCCTTGGTGCCGTTCGATCGCGGCGCGGGCTGCCCCTCGATCTGCACGCCGTCACCGAGGTCGTCGGTCACCTGCTTCGCGGCGATCGCGGCGACCGAGGCGGTGCTGACGAGCGCGACTGCGGCCACGCTCGCGACCAGCGCAGCGACGGTCCGGAAGGGTCCGGACCGACGGAGACGTCCGTGCCGTGCGATCCCGTCGGCTCGGTTGAGACGGTGGGAGCGATCGCGGACGTCGTTCACGGGCTCTCCTGTCGTCGGTGGACGCGCCTGGGGTGGCAACCGGTCAAGGCTGCCACGGAGATCCCTGGCGATCCAGTGCGGACGACGTCGGAGCGGACCCACCGATCCGCCGTCGACCCCCGGATCCGCGGGGCTCGATGCCGACCTGTGCGAACCCGCAGCCGGGACGACTCAGGAGGCCACGGCCACCCGGAACCGGTCCGGCAGGGCGATGAGCGCCGCCGCGAGCTCGAGCAGCACCACGGCGCAGTCGTCGAGCGAATCGCGCTCCGCTGCCCGCACGGCCTGGTCGACGAGGTCGAGTCGCCGCGCCCGGTCGACCACGGCGTCGATCCCGTTGGCCAGGGCGACGTCGTCGGTGAAGAACGTGTCGAGCACGGTGCGCTGCGACAGCATCCAGTCGGCACTGACCGAGGCGCCGGTTCGGCGGAGGAACCATGCCGCGAGCTCGACGAAGGCCCCGGCCTCGGTCCAGCACTCGCGGAGCCAGGCCGGGTCGAAGCGGTCGTCGTGGCCCGTGCCGCTCACCGGCGGGTCGACGACCAGTGCCCGGGCGATGCGCAGGCGCTCGGTCATCTGCCCGACGGTCCACTGCGTGATCACCACGCCGACGTACCGCTGCACGGTGACGAGCTGATGGGACTCGAGCGAGACGAGGGCTTCGCGCACCGGCGTGCGGGAGACCCGCATGTCCTCGGCGATGGTGTCGAGGCGCAGACGCTGCCCACGGCGGTACTCGCCGCGCAGGACGTTGTCGAGCAAGCGGAGGAAGACTGCGTCGCGCAGCAGACTGCGCCGGAGGCCGTGGGGATCGCGGTCGCCACGGCCCACACGCATCGGTGACTGCTCCATCGCGCCAGCCTCACGCACGGCGGTCGCCCTGGCCGACCGCACCGGCACCGTCGTGGATCGTCGTGGTGGGTGTCGCGCTGTGGAGGAGTGCCATGCCAGCACCGTGACACCACGATGGCGGCCGTGCTAAACACTCTGAATACAGAATGTTGCATGGCCGCCGTCGCTGTTCAGCGCCGCTGCTGTTCCGCGTCCCCGGTCAGGACGGACAGGGGCTGGGTGACGTCCTCGAGCCCCTTCCGTGCGGCATCGACCCCGAAGACCAGGGCTATCACCCCACCGCCGATCATCACCGCAGACCCGAGCAGGTACCCCCAGAAGAGCGGTTCACGCGAGGACCCGTCCCCGATGAAGGCACCGTAGATCAGCGGTGCGACCGCACCAAAGACCTGCGCGAGCGCGAAGAAGTACGAGATGGCCTGCGACCGCAGCTCGAGGGGGAAGATCTCGCTGACCGTCAGGTACGCGCTCGAGGCACCGGCGGAAGCGAAGAAGAACGACACGCACCAGAAGGCCACCTGCACCGTCGCCGAGATCGCGTCG
This sequence comes from Curtobacterium sp. PhB190, assembly GCF_004365385.1. Taxonomy (NCBI): domain Bacteria; kingdom Bacillati; phylum Actinomycetota; class Actinomycetes; order Micrococcales; family Microbacteriaceae; genus Curtobacterium; species Curtobacterium sp. PhB190. The sequence continues at coordinate 336,274 of NZ_SODN01000002.1, forward strand.
GCGCGGAAGAGGAACGCAGAGGTCGCCAGGACGAGCCCCGACACCAGGTACGTCAGGAAGATCATCTGCCGACGGCCCCACGTGTCGAAGAACCGACCGAGGATGATCGGTCCGAGCAGGTTCCCGATCGCGAACGGGAAGAAGTAGATCGACGTCTGCGCGGTCTTCAGGCCGAAGAAGTTCGTCAGGACGAGCGCGTAGGTGAAGAAGATCGCGTTGTAGAGGAACGCCTGCGTGATCATCATCGACGCACCGACCAGGGTGCGCGTCGGGTACTGCTTGAGCAGCACGCGCGCGATGGTCAGGAACCCGACGCGGTCGGTCGGCGTGACGGTCATGGCCTTCGACTCGTCGACGTCCGGCAGCCGCTTGCCCGTGGACTTCTCGACCGCCTCCTCGATCTGGGTGACGGTCGCTTCGGCCTCTTCCTCGCGCCCGTGGGTCATGAGCCAGCGCGGACTCTCGGGGATGTGCCGCCGCAGGAAGATGATCGCGATGCCGAGCACCGGGCCGAGGAAGAAGCCGATGCGCCAGCCGATGCTCTCCGAGAAGTTGGCCGTGTCGAGCAGGTAGATGTTCGCGAAGGCGCCGAGCGCGGCGCCGCCCCAGTAGGTGCCGTTGATGGCGATGTCGACGTGGCCGCGGTACTTCGCGGGGATCAGTTCGTCGATCGCCGAGTTGATCGCCGCGTACTCGCCGCCGATGCCGAGACCGGCGACGAACCGGAACGCGGCCAGGAACCAGAAGTCCTGGGCGAGACCGGCGACGCCCGAGCCGATCAGGTAGATCGCGAGCGTCAGGATGAAGAGCTTGCGCCGCCCGAGCCGGTCGGACATGCGCCCGAACACCAGCGCTCCGACCACCTGGCCGACCAGGTAGATCGTGCCGAGGGAGGTCACCTGTTGCGTCGACAGGTTCAGGTCGGCCTGGAAGCCGGCGTTGGAGACGATCTGGATCTCCAGACCGTCCAGGATCCAGGAGACCCCGAGTCCGACGACGACACTCCAGTGGAACCTCGTCCACGGCAGTCTGTCCATCCTGGCGGGGACCAGGCTCTTGATCGCCCCGTTCGTGCTGCTCACGAGAGGGGAACCTACGCCGAGATCGGCGAGATGGTTCACATTCGGTACGACGGGGCCGGCTCGGAGCCGGATCCCCCTATCGAATCCGGCTCCGATGCCGGAGCCTCAATCATTGCGGTTGCTATGGAAACCCACAAGCGGACGGGAGGCGCGGTGCCAGCTGGCACCGTGCCTCCCGTCCGCAACGGCGTAACGTCCAGAACGTGACCCGACCCGACATCCGCACGGTCGGCGAGCTCCGCACTTCTGGCCACGTCCAGAAGACGGTCCGCGCCGAGATCCGCGACAACCTGCTCACCGCGCTGCGCGCGGGAGACGACCCCTGGCCCGGCCTGCACGGGTTCGAGACGACCGTGATCCCGCAACTCGAACGTGCCCTGATCGCCGGACACGACGTCGTCCTGCTCGGTGAGCGCGGCCAGGGCAAGACCCGCCTGCTCCGCACCCTGCAGGGCTTGCTCGACGAGTGGACCCCGGTGATCACCGGCTCCGAGCTCGGCGAGCACCCCTACGAGCCCATCACCACCGCGAGCGCCCGCCGAGCCGACGACCTCGGCGACGCCCTGCCGATCTCGTGGCGGCACCGCGACGACCGCTACGTCGAGAAGCTCGCGACGCCGGACACGAGCGTCGCCGACCTGATCGGCGACGTCGACCCGATGAAGGTCGCCGAAGGGCGCAGCCTGGGCGACCCGGAGACCATCCACTTCGGACTCGTCCCACGGGGCCACCGCGGCATCGTCGCGATCAACGAGCTGCCCGACCTCGCCGAACGCATCCAGGTGGCGATGCTCAACGTGATGGAGGAACGCGACGTCCAGATCCGTGGCTACGTGCTCCGACTCCCCCTCGACGTGCTCGTGGTGGCCAGCGCGAACCCGGAGGACTACACGAACCGCGGCCGGATCATCACGCCGCTGAAGGACCGCTTCGGCGCGGAGATCCGCACCCACTACCCGATCGAACTCGAGGACGAGATCGCGGTCATCCGGCAGGAAGCGCAGCTCGCCGCCGAGGTGCCGGACGCGATCGTCGAGATACTCGCCCGCTTCACCCGTGCCCTGCGCGGGTCGAGCGCGGTCGACCAGCGCAGCGGTGTCAGCGCCCGGTTCGCGATCGCCGGCGCCGAGACGGTCGCCGCGGCGGCCGTGCACCGTGCAGCACGCCAGGGTGAGCCGGAGGCCGTCGCTCGACCGATCGACCTCGAGACGGCGGTCGACGTGCTCGGCGGCAAGATCGAGTTCGAGAACGGCGAAGAGGACCGCGCGGACGAGGTCCTCGAGCACCTGCTGCGGACCGCCACGGCCGAGACGGTGCGTGCCCGGTTCCGCGGACTCGACTTCGGGGTGCTCGTCGAGGCGCTCGACGGCGGGACGATGGTGACGACGGGCGAACAGGTCGGGGCGCGGGCGTTCCTCGAGGGGCTGCCGTCGATCGGCGAGTCCGACCTGTACGACCAGGTGTGCGAGCGTCTCGGTGCCACGAACGACGGCGAGCGCGCGGGTGCGATCGAACTCGCGCTCGAGGGGCTCTTCCTCGCCCGCCGCATCAGCAAGGAGTCCGGCGGGGGCGAAGCCGTCTATGGCTAGGCAGAACCGACGACTGACGCGGGACACCCGGTACGGGGCATACACCGACGGACCGGATCCGCTCGCGCCGCCCGCCGACCTCGCCGAAGCGCTCGACGCCATCGGGCAGGACGTGATGGCCGGCACCTCACCGGAGCGCGCGATGCGGGAGTTCCTGCGCCGTGGCGGCCGGACGCAGCGCGGACTCGACGACCTCGCGCGCAAGGTCGCGGAACGGCGCCGCGAACTCACCGCGAAGAACAACCTCGACGGCACCCTGCAGCAGGTCCGCGAGCTGCTCGACCAGGCGCTCCGCGCCGAACGCGGCGAACTCGCCCGCAACGTCGAGCTCGACGACGGCGACCGCGCCCTGGCCGAGATGCAGCTCGACAGCCTGTCCCCGTCGCCGGCCGCCGCGGTGCAGGAGCTCGGCGGGTACGACTGGACGAGCCGCGAGGCCCGGCAGAAGTACGACGAGATCAAGGACCTGCTCGGTCGCGAGGTGCTCGACCAGCGCTTCGCGGGCATGAAGCAGGCGCTCGAGGGCGCCACGGACGAAGACCGCGCCGCGGTCAGCGCGATGATGCAGGACCTCAACCAGCTGCTCGAGGACCACCGCGCCGGCACCGACTCGCAGGAGCAGTTCGACGCGTTCATGGCGGAGCATGGCGAGTACTTCCCGTCGAACCCCGCGAACGTCGACGAGCTGCTCGACGACCTCGCGGCACGGGCCGCCGCCGCCCAGCGGATGCGGAACTCGATGACCGAGGAGCAGCGCGACGAACTCGACGCCCTCGCCCAGCAGGCCTTCGGCTCCCCCGACCTGATGGGGCAGCTGTCCCAGCTCGACGGCAACCTGCGGTCCCTGCGCCCCGGTGAGGACTGTGGCGGATCCGAGCGCATGGAGGGCGACCAGGGGCTCGGGCTCGGCGACGGGACCGGGGTCTTCCAGGACATCGCCGACCTCGACGCCCTCGCGGACCAACTCGCCCAGTCCGGCCCCGGTTCCGAGCTCGACGACCTGGACCTCGACGCCCTGACCCGGCAGCTCGGTGCCGAGGCCGCCGTGGACGCCAGGACCCTGCAGCAGCTCGAGAAGGCCCTGCGGAACTCCGGGGCGATGCGCCGCGGAGCGGACGGGCAGCTCCGGCTCACCCCGAAGGCCATGCGGCAGCTCGGCAAGAGCCTGCTCCGTGACGTCGCCGAGCGGATGTCCGGCCGACAGGGTGCCCGCGACATCCGGCAGTCCGGCGCGGCCGGCGAACCCTCGGGCGCGACCCGGCAGTGGGCGTACGGCGACACCGAGCCGTGGGACGTCACCCGGTCGATCACGAACGCGCTGACCCGGACCGCGGCCGACGGGCGGGTCGGCCCCGGCGTCCGCCTGACCATCGACGACGTCGAGGTGCAGGAGACCGAGTCCCGCACACAGGCCTGCGTGGCGCTGCTCGTCGACACGTCGTTCTCGATGGCGATGGAGGACCGCTGGGTGCCGATGAAGCGCACGGCCCTGGCGCTGCACACGCTCGTCTCGACGCGGTTCCGCGGCGACGACCTGCAACTGATCGCGTTCGGACGCGAGGCCGAGGTCGTGGACATCGAGCAGCTCGTGGGTCTCGACGCCATGTGGGACAAGGGCACGAACCTGCACCACGCGCTGCTCCTCGCCAACCGGCACTTCCGGAGGCACCCGACCGCCCAACCCGTGCTGCTCATCGTCACCGACGGGGAACCGACGTCGCACCTCGAGCCGAACGGACAGGTGTGGTTCGACTACCCGCCGGACCCCGTGACGATCGCACTGACCGTTCGGGAGCTCGAGAACGCCGGTCGGCTCGGCGCCCAGACGACGTTCTTCCGCCTCGGCGACGACCCGGGGCTCGCACGGTTCATCGACGCGATGGCGAAGCGGGTGGACGGCTCGGTCGTCGCTCCGGAGAACGACGACCTCGGTGTCGCCGTCGTGGGGTCGTACCTGGGGTCGCGCCGCGGCGGGCAGTCGTTGTTCGACTAGCCGCCGAGTCGATCCCGACAGGGGCTGTTGCGCGGGGTTCCGCAGTCGTATGCTGAGCGCCACCACAGTTGCCCCAGACCCCGGCCGCCGTGATCGTTCTTCCCGCGCTGACCTCGTCGGCGCGCCGGAAGCGGTCGGCCGAGTGCACCTGATCCGTTCTCGACCGGTCGACTCCCGCGGGGTCCCGGAGTGCAACGGCGCACGCCACCGGACGCCACGGGTCTCCGCGTCCACGAATCACGGACGCGGACCGGTCGGTGGGGTCCGGACCCGACGGGCCCCACCGTCCCGGACCGGGATGTCCACGGCCGGCCGTGGTCGCCACGGCAGGCCGGGCCGGGGCGCCGGCTCACGACGGGTGCGTCAGAACAAGGGCCACGGCACCGCGGGGCCGTGCCCCGGCGGTGGCGGGAAGATGCCGACGGCCCGCAGCGCCGCACACCGCGCGCGCACCGTGTCGACCTCTTCCGGCGTCAGGTGTTCGGCGAGTTCGTCACCCAGGGCACCGCGGAGCGCTTCCGACACCCGGTCGAGCCCCTCGAGTTCGTCCGGTCCGAGCGGCTCGCCGATCCAGCCCCACAGCACCGTGCGGAGCTTGTGCTCGACGTGGAAGGCCAGCCCGTGGTCGACACCGAACCGGTGTCCGTCGGGCATCGCCAGCACGTGCCCGCCCTTGCGGTCGGCGTTGTTCACCACGACGTCGAAGACGGCCATGCGGCGCAACGCCTCGGAGTCCTCGTGCACGAGCGTCACCGGCTGGTCGTGCTCGTCGATCGCCTCGAGCACGGGCAGCCACGGCGAACCGTCCGCCTCGGCGGCCTCGGGGGTGACGAGGTCGACGGCGTCCTGGTCCGGGTCGATCGTCTGCCAGCGCTGCACCATGCCGGGGCCGAACGGGCCGTCACCGAGCCACGTCGGTGGCACGATGCCCCAGCCGAACGCCTCGGACACCAGGTGGGCCGCGACCTCGCGGCCGGCGAGCGTGCCGTCCGGGAAGTCCCAGAGCGGGCGTTCCCCCTCGATCGGCTTGTAGACGACCGCCTCGCCGTCCAGCTCGGCCAGGAAGGTCGCGTTCGAGGCCTCGCGGATCCGCGCCGTGATGCTCAGTGAGCCGTCGCTCATGCGTCGCCGGGCGGACGGCCGGCGGCGACGATCTCGCGGGTGCGCTCGACGAACGCGCGAGCGGTGCCGACCGGGATCTTGACCTGGAAGAGCTCGTCGGGTTCGGGGATCTCGACGACCGCCTCGATCTCGAGGCCGTCCTCGCTCTCCTCGGACACGATCTCGACGTCGTCGTCGATCGGGTACGCCTCGATGACCACCTGCGCCGTCGACGGGTCGAAGCCCAGGCTCAGGGCACCGGCACGGAACTCGGGCTCCACCGGCTGGTCGAGCGGCTCCGGGTCGCGGAGCTCGACGGGGGCGGTGTCCGGCACGCTGAAGCGGTTCGCCTCGACCGTGGCGACCTCGTCCAGCAGCTCGTCGATCTTCTCGGCGAGCACGGCGGTCTGCTCCTTCTCGAGGGCGACGCTCGTGACGCGCTTGCCGGAGCGGGCCTGCAAGTAGAAGGCGCGCTCGCCCGGACGGCCGATGGTGCCGACGACGAGGCGGTCCGGCCAGTCGAAGCCGTGGACGATGGAGGGCATACCCGCATTGTAGGAGTGCGGGCCTGCGCCCGTTCAGGGTCTGGCAGGGCCTGCCTCGGACGGGGCCTCCGGATGTCCGGCCCCGCCGCCGACCGCTGCGTCCCCGCTGGGCGCCGGAGCGGTCGCGAGCCACGACAGATCGCCGGACTCGGTGTTCGTCGCGACCACCTCGGGCCGGTGCTCGCCGTACCGCACGACCGACACCGACGCCGGCCCGACGCCGATGCGTTGGAACAGGTCGAGGTGCATGCCGAACGCGTCGGCCAGGACGGACTTGATGATGTCGCCGTGGCTCACCGCGACCCAGACCGCTCCGGGCCCGTGCTCGACCTCGACCTCGGCGTCGATGCGCCGGACGGCCGACACCGCCCGGGACTGCATGGTCTGCATGGACTCGCCGCCGGGGAACACCACGGCGCTCGGGTTCGCCTGCACCGTCCGCCAGAGCGGCTCCTTCGCCAGGTCGGCGAGCTTCCGCCCCTGCCACTCGCCGTAGTCCGCCTCGGTGATCGCCCGCTCGATGGCCGACGCGGGGTCGCCCGACTGTCGCTCCAGGATCGCCCGGGCCGTCTGCCGGCACCGCTCGAGCGGACTCGACACGACGGCGACGACCGGCACGGCAGCGATGCGCTCCGCGGTGCGGTCGGCCTGCTTCCGGCCGACGGCGTCGAGTCGCACGCCGGCGGTGCGTCCGGCGAGCACGCCCGTGGCGTTCGCGGTGGTGCGTCCGTGTCGGACGAGGAGGACGGTCGCCATGTGCCCGATCCTAGGCGGCGATCACCGACGCCCCGGCCAGCCGACCGTCCACCACCGTGACGAGTTCGTCGAGGGTCCCGCGGTGCACCAGGTCGTGGGTGACCAGCATCGTCGCGGTGTCCCGCTCGCGCGTCAGTCGGGCGATGAGCTCCATGATCGCCGCGCCGCGCTCCTGGTCCAGCGCACTCGTCGGTTCGTCCACGAGCAGGACGTCCGGTTCGTGTACGAGTGCCCGGGCGATCGCGACGCGCTGCCGCTGCCCGCCGGACAGCTGCGCCGGCCGCTTGTCCAGGTGCTCGGACAGCCCCACCGCGTCCAGCAGGTCGTCGGCCCGGTCCCGGAGCCCTCCCGCGCGACGACCTCCGGCGGGGTGCCGGCCGCCGAGGTGCCCCATCACGAGCACCTGCTCCCGTGCGGTCAGCGACGGCAGCAGGTTCGACTGCTGGAACACGATCCCGATGTGCGCACGCCGCAGGGCGGTGGCTTCGTCCCGGGACAGCGCGGCCGCGTCGACGTCGCCGATGAGCACCCGACCGGAGTCCGGCCGGATGAGCGTCGCGGCGACGGCGAGCAGCGACGACTTGCCCGATCCGGAGGGGCCGGTGATGCCGGTCACGACGCCGGGCCGGGCGACGAGGGACACGTGGTCGACCGCGGTGATCCGCCGGTCGCCGTCGGGGAAGGTCAGGGTGACGTCGTCGAGGGTGATCATCGGTTGCTCCCGAGGGCGGTGAGGGGGTCGGCGGAAGTGACGGTGCGGAGCGCGACGGCGGCGCCGGCGAGTCCGAGGACGGCCATCGCGGCGGCCGGCACGACGGTGGTGACCGGGCTGAGCAGGAACGGCAGTGCACCGCCGGCGAGCGCGCCGAGTCCGACGACGGCCAGCATCCCGACGCCGATCCCCCGGACGAGCACGACGAGCGCCTGTCCGAGCGCATCGCGGACGAGTGATCCGGTGCTCGCGCCGAGGGCCTTGAGCACGGCGACGTCGCCGGCCCGCTGCATGGTCCAGACCGTGAAGAACGCCCCGACGACGAGCGCGGACACCCCGAAGAGCATGACGATCATCAGGCCGAGCGACCCGATCTCGGACCGGAAGGTCTCGAGGGCGGTCAGCGACCCGAGCGGCGACGCGGCGGACGTGCCGGTGGACGCTGCGACGGCGTCCCAGTCCGGGCTGCCGCTGACGGCCAGGACGGTCGGCGCGCCGTCGCCGCCGAGCCGCCGGTCGGCCGCGGCCCACGCCTCCGGGGTCATGGCGAGCACCGGTGTGTGGCTGTACCAGGCGTCGCCGCCGACGACGGCGACGCGGTAGTCCGTCCCGGTGACGGTGATGCGGTCGCCGACCTGCACGCCGAGGTCGGCCGCAGCACCGGACGACAGCCCGACCTGGTCGTCGCGACCGGGTGCGATATCGGTGACGGGGGTCGACCGTGCTCCCGTCGGCAGCCCGACCAGCGCGACGCCGACGGCCGCGCCCGACCCCGCAGCGCCCGACCCCGCAGCGCCGGACCCCGCGCCAGGTGCCGTCGCCCGGCCCTGGACGATGCCCACCGGCACCACGTCGTCGACCCCGCGGGCCGCCTGCCAGCCGTCCACGGCCCGCTGCCCGATGGTGGAGTCGCCGAACGACGGCTGCCCGGTGGACGGCTGCTGCAGGACCAGGCGGTCGCCGGGCAGGTCGAGCACCGCGGAGACGTTCTGCGACGCGAGGCCGCCGGTGAGCCCGGCGAGGAACCCGACGAGCAGGGTGATGAGTGCCACGACGGAGCCGATGAGGACGAACCGGCCACGGGCGAACCGGAGATCGCGCCAAGCGACGAACACGGGGTTCCCTTCCCGGGTCGCAGACCTTCCGCGACCACGACTCCCAGCCTCGCCGCGGTGCTCCCACCCGGCATCGCCGGAGGGTTCGGTCCTCCGATCGAACTTTCGGTTGATTCCCACCGGCCGACGCCTCCGTACGCTGGGGAGCACATGGCGCACAGCACCCTCACCCCGGTCTTCGTCGGTCTGCGGACCGGCCTGCACGTGCTGTCGGCCGCGCTGCTCGCCCTGGTCGTCGTGCGGGTGCTCGTGGACGGTGGCGCCGGCACGTGGGTGCGGTTGGCCCTGGCTGCGGTGTTCGCGGGCGTGTACCTGCTCGGGGCGGTCGTCGCGCGCGGCGACGGCCGCCGTCGGACGGTCGCCGGTGCGGTCTGGCTCGTCGCCCTGACCCTCGTCTGGATCGCCCTGCTCGTCGGCGTCCCCGAGGCCGCCTACCTCGTCTTCCCGCTCTTCTTCCTGTACCTGCACGTCCTGCCGCGCATCGTCGGACCGGTGGCCGTCATCGCCGCGACCCTGGTCGCCGTCGTCGCCCTCGGACTGCACGGCGGATTCACCGTCGGTGGTGTGGTCGGTCCGCTCGTCGGAGCGGGTGTCGCACTGCTCATCGGACTGGGGTACCGGGCGCTCGCGCGCGAGGCGGTCGAACGCGAGGCCCTGGTCGCCGAGCTCCTCGCCACGCGCGACCGGTTGGCCGTCACCGAACGCGAGCAGGGCGTCCTCGCCGAGCGGGCCCGGTTGGCCCGTGAGATCCACGACACCGTCGCGCAGGGGTTGTCGAGCATCCAGATGCTGCTGCACGCGGCCGAACGCGCGGACGGGGAGCGTCCGGGGACGGAGCACATCCGGCTCGCCCGTGAGACCGCTGCCGAGGGCCTCGCCGACACCCGGTGGTTCATCCGCGAACTCGCACCACCGGCGCTCGAACGCGGACTCGGAGCAGCTCTGGAACGGTTGGCCGGCTCCCAGTGGTCGCGCGACGGCCTCGACGTCACGGTCGACGTCGCGGAGGCCTCGCTGCCGATGGACGTCCAGACCGCGCTGCTCCGCATCGCCCAGGGCGCCGTCGCCAACGTGGTGCAGCACGCCGCGGCCACCCACGTCCGACTGTCACTCACCGTGGACGGTCAGGAGGCCCGGCTCACCATCGCGGACGACGGCGTCGGTTTCGACCCGGTCGCCGTCCACGACCGGTCGGGCACGACGGACTCGTTCGGGTTGCGTGCCACCGAAGAGCGCGTCGAGCAGTTCGGCGGCCGGCTCGAGGTCGACTCGGCCCCTGGCCGCGGGACGACGCTCGTCGCGACCCTGGAGGTCCGGTGATCCGCATCCTCATCGCCGACGACCACCCGGTGGTCCGCGCCGGGCTCCGAGCACTCCTCGACGGCACGGACGGCATCGTCGTCGCGGGTGAGGCGTCCACCCCGGACGAGGCCGTGGACCTCGCCATCCGGCTCTCACCGGAACTCGTGCTCATGGACCTGCAGTTCGGGCAGGACCTCACCGGGGCGGACGCGACGCGACGGATCCGCGCGCTCGACGCCGCGCCGTACGTGCTCGTGCTGACGAACTACGACTCCGACGGGGACATCCTCGGTGCGGTCGAGGCCGGCGCGAGCGGGTACCTGCTCAAGGACGCGCCCCCGCACGAACTCGTCGCGGCCGTCCGCGCCGCCGCGTCCGGACAGAGCGCCCTCGCGCCGACGATCGCGGGTCGGCTCATGGCGCGGATGCGCGCCCCGTCGGTGAGCCTGTCGGCGCGGGAGCTCGAGGTGCTGCGCCTCGTCGCCGAGGGGGCGTCGAACGGCGCCGTCGCCGCGCGCCTGCACATCAGCGACGCCACCGTGAAGTCGCACCTGGTGCACGTGTTCTCGAAGCTCGGGGTGTCCTCGCGCACGGCCGCGGTCTCCGAGGCCCGCGCCCTCGGCATGCTCCGCTGACGACCGCACCCTTGACGGGCCGTCGGCGGACCGATCAGATGGTCACATGACCCGGCACCCTCGAGGGGCCCTGTTCGCCACGTCGACGATGACCGGCTTCGGCATCGCCACGTGGGTGACCAGGACGCCCGCCATCCGCGACGAACTCGGGGCGTCGATCGAGGCGATGGGGCTCGTGCTCCTCGGGCTGTCGATCGGGTCGATGATCGGGATCCTCGGCGCCGGTGCGCTCGTCCGACGGCTCGGGACACGACCCTTGATCCTGCTCGGTGGCGCGCTGCCCGTGGTGGGGATGGTCCTCGTCGCCCTGCTCGCCCCGGCACAGGTGCCGGCGGGTGTCTGGGCGGGGCTGTTCCTGATCGGGTTCGGGTCGGGGGTCGCCGAGATCGGGCTGAACGTCGAGGCCGCCGCGGCCGAGCGGCGCATCGGCCACCCGGTGGTGCCGGTGCTGCACGCCTGCTTCAGCCTGGGGACCGTCGTCGGCGGTGTCGTCGGCATCGCGATGACGGCTGCCCGGACACCGGTGCTCGTGCACCTGCTCGTGGGGGCTGCGGTGATGGCGGCACTCGCGGCGTTCGCTGCCCTCAACCTGCAGCCGCTGCCGCGTGCCGGAGTGCAGACGGAGGGAGCCGACACCGCAGACGCCGCCGGCACGTCCCGCGTCACCACGGCCACCCGCCGCTCCGTCATCACCGTGCAGCTCGCGCTCATCGCGGTGATCACGCTCGCGATGGCCTTCGCCGAGGGTGCCGCCAGCGACTGGCTCCCGCTCCTGATGACGACCGACCACGACGCCCCGGAAGCGGTCGGCTCGCTGGTCTTCACCGGGTTCGCGCTCGCCATGCTCATCGGCCGGTCGGCCGGCACCCCGCTCGTCACGCGGCTCGGGCGGGGCCCGGTCGTCCGGCTCTGTGCCGCGGTCGGCGGGATCGGGGTCCTGCTCGTGGTCGTCTCGCCGAGTCCGGTCGTCACGGCGATCGCCGCGGGCATCTGGGGGCTCGGCATCGCGCTCGGGTTCCCGCTCGCGATCTCGGCAGCGGGTGACCACCCGACCGACGGGGACCGCCGGGTGTCGGTCGTCGCGACCGCTGGCTACATCGCGTTCCTGGTCGGACCGCCCCTGCTCGGCTTCGTCGGCGAGCACCTCGGGCTGCAGGCGGCGATGCTGGTGCCCCTCGTGCTGCTCGTCGCCGCCTTCGTCGTCGCGCCCGCCGCACGGGACTCCCACGACGTCGACGTCCGGCGGACCGTCTCCACCTGATCCGCGACGCCGGGCGCGGGTCCGGGCGCGCCGCCCCGCGGATCAGTACGGTCGATCCCATGCCGTTCTTCCGCGACAGCCCCCAGCCGACCACCCCCTCGAAGATCCAGGCGGCGTGGTCCGACTCGACGGGCCGCCTGGCGACGCGGTGCCTGCAGGTGATCATCGTCGTCGTGGTCATCGCCGGCGTCGTCTACGCCGGCAGCGTGCTGAGCGTCGTCACCATCCCGGTGCTCCTCGCGCTCATCATCGCTTCGGCCATGCACCCGATCGTGTCCTGGTTGCGCAAGCACAAGGTGCCGTCGGTCCTCGCGACCCTCGCGGTGCTCATCGGCGTCCTCGCGGTGCTCGGGCTGATCGGGTGGCTCATCGTCGTCGCCGTCGAGAACCAGTGGTCGCAGCTGCAGAAGTCGGCCGTCGACGGGTTCCAGCAGTTGCAGGACTTCGCGAAGAACCTGCCGATCTCGATCTCGGACAAGCAGGTCGACGACGCCGTGGCGTCCGTCACCGACTTCATCACGAGTGCGCAGTTCGGCTCCGGTGCCCTGGCCGGTGCCTCGGCCACCGCGAACTTCCTGACCGGCCTCGTGCTGATGATCGTGGTGCTGTTCTTCTTCCTCAAGGACGGCCCGAGCATCTGGGAGTTCCTGCTCCGTCCGTTCACGGGTGAGCGCTACGAGCGTGCACGCCGGGTGGGCGACCGCGTGGTCTCGACCCTCGGTGGGTACGTCCGCGGCACCGCCACGGTCGCCGCTGTCGACGCCATCGGCATCGGTGTCGGCATCGCGATCGTCGGCGTCCCGCTGGCACTCCCCCTGGCCGTCGTCGTGTTCATCACGGCCTTCATCCCGATCGTCGGTGCGACGGCAGCCGGCATCCTCGCCGCCCTGGTCGCGCTCGTCGCACTCGGTCCCGTCCAGGCGCTCATCGTCGTCGGCATCGTGATCCTCGTGAACCAGCTCGAGGGCAACCTGCTCCAGCCGGTGCTGATGGGACGCACCCTCAAGCTGCACGGCCTGGTCATCCTGATCGGCCTGACCGCGGGCACCGTCCTGGCGGGCATCACCGGTGCCATCATCTCGGTGCCGCTGCTGGCCGCCGCGTGGGGCGCGATCCTGGTCTGGGACGGCCCGAACACCCCCGCGCGTCCGTGGCGCAAGAAGCGCAACGAGGACGTCACGGCCCACGAACTCCCCGCCGACTGAGCCGAGAACGTTCTGCGGACATCCGTTTCGCGCAATCGGGGCCGTCGCACGAAGATGGACCCGTGCTCGTCTCCATCGTCTACATGAGTCGCGCCGTCGTCCCCTTCGACGACGGCGACCTCGCGACGCTGCTGGACGGCTCACGGCTCCGCAACGAGGCGCTCGGCGTCTCCGGGCTGCTCGTCGTGAAGGGCGGCCGCTTCATGCAGTTGCTCGAGGGCCCCGCGTGGAGCGTCGACGACCGGTTCGCCGCCATCAGCCGTGATCCGCGGCACGGCGAGGTCAAGTCGCTCATCCGCGAGGACATCGAGCGACGACGCTTCGACGGCTGGTCGATGGCCTACCGCTCGCTCGACGACGCGGACGTCCACGCGGAGCCGGGCTTCAGTCCGTTCCTGTACGGCGAGACCGACTTCCCGCGGTCGTTCGACCGCACGAGCGCCGCGTGGCTGCTCAAGTGGTTCCGCGACCGCGAACTCCACGACCGCTGAACGCGTCGTCGACGACCCCGAGCAACCGGTCGCGGTGCGCCGGGTCCGCCGTGGCCGTCAGGACCAGCCGCCACATCGTCGCGACCGCGGGGAACAGGTCGGCTCGCCCGGTGCGGACGTCGGACACCAGTTGCACGCCCGTGAAGTACGGCACGACGGTGGCACCGAGCTGCTCCGCGGTCAGGTCGGTGCGGAGCTCGCCGCTCGCGATCGCGAGCCGGAACACGTCGACGATCCCGCCGATCCACTGCTCGTAGAAGCTGACCGTGGCCGCGTGGAACTCGCCGCGCTCCAGTGACAACCGGATGCCCGCCCGCACGATCGGGTCGGTCCTCAGCAGGTCCGCGATGGCTCGCGAGGCGCCGACCAGGGCAGCTGCTGGTGACTGCTCGGTGTGGCTCACGACGTCGAAGGTCCGGACGTTCTGCTCGTCGATCACACCGAGCGCGAGGGCCAGCTTGGTCGGGAAGTGGAAGTGCAGCGCCCCCTGCGAGACGCCCGCCCCGCGGGCGATGGCCGCGATCGTCGCGGCGGCGAAGCCGACGCGGTCGAACTCCTCCGCAGCGGCCACCAGGATCTGCTCACGTCGTTCCACGTGACCAGTCTGACGGTCTGGAGGCGCGGGGCGGGCGTGCCCCGTGCCTCCAGACCGAGGGGTGGTCGCGTCAGACCGCGTCAGGCGACCCGCGCGCTCAGGTGAGCGCCAGCAGGTTGTTGACCTGCTCGTTGATGCCGGTCAACGTCGAGATCGGCTTGCCGTTCGCGTAGACGTTGTCGAAGGCCGGCTGCAGCAGCGCCTGCACGTCCGCCGGGTTGCGGGTGACGGGGAACAGGAACGTGGTCTTCTCCTCGACCTGCCGGGTGAACGCCGACACGTCCAGCCCGCGCTTCCGGAACGACGCGACCGCCGCCTCGGTACCGGCGGGACGGGCCGGGAACACGACGCCTGCGCGGCCGACGATCTCCTGGGCGGTGTCGCTGCCGAGGAACGCGACCCACTTCGCCGCCGCCTCCGGGTCCTTCGCCTGCTTCGTGATCGAGTCGCCGAGCCCGTTGAACATCGACGCCCGCTTGCCCGTCGGCCCGATCGGCGTCGGGGCGACGGCGATGTCGAGGTCCTTCATGTTCAGGTACGTGCCGATCATCCACGAACCGTTGAACGACAGCGCACACTTGCCCGCGCCGAGCTGCACGTCCGGACCGGTCGTCGTCGAGAAGACGCCGTACTTCGCCATGTAGCCCTTGTCGGCCAGGCGGTAGTACCAGGCGAGGGTGTCCTGCACGGTCTTCTCGTCGTAGCGGAACTTGTCGCCCCACGGGTTCTCGTTCGTGTAGAACCAGTCGGTCGACCCGGTGAAGGGCGACCACTGCGTCTGGCCGAAGCCGTCGCCGCCGGACCCGTTCGACGAGATGCCGTAGACCTCGACGTTCTCCTTGTCGAAGCCGGGCTCATCACCCCGCCGACCCTTGGAGTCGATGGTCAGGTGCGCGAGCATCCGTTCGAACGAGCCGCCGTCGTCGGGGTTCCACTCGAGCGTGGCGAGCTCGTCGTCGGAGACGCCGGCCTTCTGCATCGCCTTCCGGTCGTAGAACATCCCGATCGTGTCCCAGTCCTTCGGCGAGCCGTAGCGGTGCCCGTCCTGGCCCTTCCACAGCTCGGCGAGGCCGGACTGGTAGTCGTCGTCGCTGATGGACTTCGTCGCGTCGAGCTCGTCGAGCTTGTAGAGCACGTCGAGGTCGGAGAACTGCGGGAACTTCGTCAGGTGGTCGGTGAAGACGTCCGGCGCGGTGCCGGCGATGAACCCGGCCGTCAGCTTGGTCCAGTAGTCCGCCCACCCGAGCTGGGTGATCTGCACCGTGATGTCGGGGTTCTCGCGGTGGAAGGCCTTCGCGACCTGCTGGTAGGCGGGCAGCTGGTTGGAGTCCCAGAGCCAGTAGCTCACGGTGCGGGCGCCGCTCTTCGAGGCGGTCCCCCGGCTCGGGGACGAGCAGGCGGCGAGCGCACCGAGGGCGAGGGCTGAAGCGCCGCCCGCGAACAGTGCGCGGCGGGAGAGGTTGTTCGTCATGGTGTGGTGGTCCTGTCCGAGCCGGGGCTACTTGATCCCGGAGAAGCCGATGGAGTTGACGATCCGCTTGGCGAAGACGCCGAACAGCACGATCATCGGGAGCGCCGCCACGAGGGTCGCGGACATCAGCCCGGCCCAGTCGGTGCCGGACTGCGGGGACTGCGACTTGAAGACACCGAGGGCGACGGTGAGCACCCGCGAGCTGTCCGTGTACGACACCATGAGCGGCCAGAAGTAGTCGTTCCAGCTCGTGATGTACGTCAGCACGGCGAGCGTCGCGATCGGCGCAGCGGCCATCGGGATGACGAGCCGGAAGAACACCCGGACCTTGCCCGCGCCGTCGATCAGCGCGGCTTCCTCGACCTCCTTCGAGATGCCGAGGAAGAACTGCCGCAGGAAGAACACCGCGAACGGGGTCATGAACATCGTCGGCAACGCGATGCCGAGCAGGTTGTCGACGAGCCCGAGCTGCTTGATGAGCGTGAAGTTCGGCAGCAGCGTGAAGATCGCGGGCACCATCAGGCCGGCGAGGAACACGCCGAAGACCTTGTCGCGTCCGGGCCAGCGCAGTCGGGCGAAGGCGTACGCGGCAGCGGCCGAGAAGAACAGCTGGCCGACGGTGACGAGCGTCGACACGATCACCGAGTTGAGCAGGTACCGCCAGAAGTTCAGGGCAGCGCCGGAGCCACCCTGGGCGAGGGCCTCCTCGGTGGACTGCAGGCCGAGGACCCGCTCGAACCCACCCAGGCTGAACCCGACGGGCAGCAGCGACGTGGGGTCGGAGTTGATCGCACCGTTCGACGACAGGGCGGTGCGCAGGATCCAGTAGAACGGGAACAGGGTGACGACGATGACGATGATCATCGCGACCCAGGCGAGGACGCGGCCGACCGACGGACGACGGCGGTGGCCGGCTCCGGGTCGGGGCGGACGCTTCGTGGTGACGGAACGGGTGAGGGTCGTGGTCATGGTGCGGCGCTCCGTTCAGTCCAGGTCCGACTCACCCGAGCGGGTGAGGCGGTACTGGATGATCGTGATGATGCTGAGGACGATGAGGAGCGCGACCGAGACCGCGGACGCGTAGCCGAACTGGAACCGGCCGAACGCCAGGTTGTAGATGTAGTTCTGCACGACGTTCGTGGCGTTCGCGGGGCCGCCCTGCGTGGTGACGGCGACGGTGTCGAACACCTGGAACGACCCGATCACCGTGATGATGAGCACCAGCGACAGGATCGGGCGGAGCAGCGGCACCGTGATGCGCCAGAACATCTTCCACTCGCTCGCACCGTCGATGCGGCCGGCTTCGTAGACCGTCTCGGGCAGCGACTGCAGTCCGGCGAAGATCAGGAGCGCCGTGTAGCCGACGTGCCGCCACACGTTGATGAGCGCGATCGACGGGATGCCCCAGACGTCGCTCTGCAGGAACGGGATGCGGTCCAGGCCGAGGGCCGCGAGCATCTCGTTGCCGATGCCGAGCTGGGTGTCGAGGATCCACAGCCAGACGAGCGCCGCGACGACGTTCGACACCAGGTAGGGCGCCAGGACGATGCCGCGCACGAAGGTCGACTTCGTCAGGCGGTGCATCATCACGGCGATGAACAGTGCGACGACCGTCTGGATGACGATGTTGATGAGCACGTACTCGATGGTGACGACCATCGAGTGCCAGAAGATCGAGTCCTGCACGAGCCGCGCGTAGTTCTGCAGCCCGGTGAACTCCGGCTCGGTGAGGAGGTTGTAGGACGTGAAGCTCAGGTAGATGCCCCGCACGGTCGGCCAGGCGAGGAACACCACGAAGCCGATCGCGGCCGGCGCGATGAACAGCAGCGCGAGCCACAGGTCGTTCCGGGGACGGCGGCGGCGTGGGACGGTGGTACGGGCGAGCGGGAGGTCGGCTGCCCGACTCCTCCGTCTCGTGCTGGCGGTCGTCAAGGGTGACGACACAGGGCTCTCGGTGGCCATCGCGACTCCTTCGTCTGCGGTGGACTGACGTGCAGCAGTCCGTGAGCCGGGAATCTACACGTGGTGACACCGGGTGGCAAGAGGCTCTTTCGCGCTCCGAATCCGGGGTTGTCACGTGTAGACAATCGTGTCAGGATGGCGGTCGATCGCATCGGCGCGACCTGCCCGGCGACGCATCCCTCACCCTGGAAAGGTCACTGATGATCTCTGTCGGAATGGTCGGCGCGGGCCAGTTCGCCCCCCAGTTCGCCAAGCTGTTCAAGCTCCACCCGGACGTCGACCGCGTCTTCGTGACCGACCTCGTCGACGACCGCGCGTCGGAGCTCGTCGAGTCGCAGCACCTCGACGGCACGTTCGCCGACTTCGACGCCGTGCTCGCCTCGGACGTCGACGCCGTCGCGATCTTCACGCAGCGCTGGACGCACGGTCCGCTCGTCGTCAAGGCGCTCCGCGCCGGCAAGCACGTCTACTCGGCGGTGCCGATGGCGATCTCGGTCGACGAGATCCGCGACATCATCGAGGCCGTCCGCGAGACCGGGCTCACCTACATGATGGGCGAGACGAGCTACTACAACCCCGCGACGGTGTTCGCCCGCAAGCAGGTCGCCGACGGCGCCTTCGGCCGGGTCTTCTACTCCGAGGGCGACTACGTCCACGACATGGACCTCGGGTTCTACGCCGCGTACCAGTTCAGCGGTGGTGAGGACTGGAAGCGCACCGCCAGCTACCCGCCCATGCTGTACCCGACCCACTCCGTCGGCGGCGTCCTCGGCGCCATCCCCGGACACGCGGTCAGCGTCAGCTGCATCGGTGTCAAGGACGACCGGGGCGACGGCGTCTTCGACAAGGACGTCAGCCAGTTCGACAACGACTTCTCGAACGCCACCGCCCTGTTCGAGCTCGACAACGGCGGCGTCATGCGCATCAACGAGATGCGCCGTGTCGGCTACCCGTCGCACATCCGCGAGTCCCGCTTCCGCTACTTCGGCACCGAGGCGAGCTTCGAGCAGCTCGCGAAGACCAGCGTCTGGCAGGACAAGGAGGACTCGCACGACATCAGCGACAAGATCAACACGCAGGCGACGATGGACCTCGACGACCCGCGTCTCGCCGGCGTCGACCCCTCGCTGCGCGACGCGTTCGTGTCCGGGTACGCCGAGGTGCACGACACCGACCGCCTGCCCGCCGAGTACGCCGGCGTGCCGACCGGGCACGAGGGCTCGCACCAGTTCCTGGCCGACGACTTCGTCCGCGCCGTCGTCGACCGGACCCTGCCGCCGGTGAACGCCTGGACCGCCGCACGCTTCACGCTGCCCGGCATCATCGCCCACCAGTCGGCCCTGCAGGGCGGCGCACGCCTCGAGGTGCCGGACTTCGGGGACGCCCCGGAGACGACCTCGGCGGCGCCCTCGTCTAGTATCGCCAGCGAATAGCAAGTGGTGTTCGGGTGTCGGTCCACACGGGCCGGCACCCGAACGCGACTTCCGAGCCGACGAAGGTGGCACCCGTGAGCGTCCCGACGACCCCGAGGGCGGTCACCCGCGCCGACGTCGCCCGGTACGCCGGCGTGAGCACCTCCGTCGTCAGCTACGTCGTGCACGACGGCCCCCGCCCCGTCGCGGCGGCCACCGCCGCCCGGGTCCGTGACGCGATCCGGGTCCTCGGCTACCGCCCGAACGCCAGCGCCCAGGCCCTGCGCACCGGGTCGTCGAAGATGCTCGGGCTCATCGTGCCCGAGCTCGACAACCCCTTCTGGTCCGAGCTCGCCGTCGAGGTCACCCACGCCGCGGCCGCCCGCGGCTACGACGTCCTGCTCGCCAACAGCGACGGCGACGCCACCCAGGAGCGCGAGCGGCTCCGCAGCCTGTCCGCCCGCCAGGTCGACGGGATCATCGTCACGAGCATCATGACCCACCCGGACCTGTCCACCGTGTCGGACCCGGGCATCCCGATGGTCCTGCTCAACACCTTCTTCGAGGTGCCCGAGTACGCCAGCATCGGCGTCGACGCCCTGCGGGGCGCGCACGACGGCACCCAGCACCTGGTCGAGCACGGCTACGGGTCGATCGGCCTCGTCATGGGGCACGCCGGCTCCATGGAACTCCGTGAACAGGGCTGGATGCGAGCACTGCGCGACGCCGGGCTGCCGGACGGCCCGATCGTGCGGTGCGACTTCACCCGACGGGGCGGGTACGAGGCCGGCCTCCGCATGTTCGCGGACGGGACGGGACCCCGCGCCGTCTTCGTCAGCTCGGACATGCAGGCCGTCGGTGTGCTGCGGGCACTGTGGGAACTCGGGCTGCGCGCACCGGAGGACGTCGCGATCGTGTCGTTCGACGGCGGTGCCGAGGCCGACTACACGAACCCCCAGCTCACGACGGTCCGGCAGCCGATCGAGACGATGGCCACCGCCGCCGTCGACCGGGTGCTCGGGCTCGACGCGGACAACCAGTGGCACCGCGACCTGGTGCCCGCCGAGTTGGTCCTGGGCGCGAGTTGCGGGTGCGACGTGCGTCGCTGACGCACCCACCAGACGGACGGGAGGCGCGGGGCGGGGCCGGAACGGGCCTCCCGTCCGTCAGGTGGCCGGGTCCATGACGGCGGTGAGCCGCTGGAGCGGCACACGCTGCTGGGACTCCTGCGCCACCGCGACCGCTTCGACCGGCTCGCCGGAATCGGTGTCGACGAAGCGCAGGTCCGACGTCAGCTCCGTGGGGCGGTACCGGTCCGCCCAGCCGCCGAGCGCCAGGAGCACCAGCGAGAGATCGCGGCCGGCGTCGGTGAGCACGTACTCCTCGCGCGCCCGGGCACCCTCCGGCTTGTAGGTCGTGCGCTCGAGCACTCCCCCGTCGACGAGGGAGGCCAACCGCGCGGTCAGGACCTCGCGCGGAACGCCGAGGCTCTGCTGGAACTGACTGAAGCGCGTCGAACCGGCGAGGGCGTCACGCACGATCATGAGCGTCCACTTCTCGCCGAGGACGTCGAGGGACCGTGCGATGGGGCAGCGCTCGTCGCCGCCGAGGATGCCGAGCATGCGTTCATCCTAGCTGGGTTCGATTTCCGGACACAACGTGCTAGGTTCGGTTTCCGTACTCAACATCTCTCGTCTGGAGCCTCTCATGACCGACCTCACCAACGCCATCGTCCTCGTCACCGGAGCGAACGGCGGCCTCGGCGCCGAGTTCGTCCAGCAGGCCCTGGACCGCGGCGCCGCCAAGGTCTACGCGACCGCCCGCACCCCGCGCACCTGGGACGACGAGCGCATCGTGCCGCTCGCCCTCGACGTCACCAGCCAGGAGAGCGTCGACGCCGCAGCCCGTGCCGCCGCGGACACCACGATCGTCGTGAACAACGCCGGGATCGCCGGCGCCGACCCGCTCGTCGACACCTCGGTCGCGGAGGTCGAGCGCATCTTCGCGACGAACGTCTTCGGCGCGCTCCGTGTCGCCAAGGCCTTCGCCCCCTCGATCGGCGGCGGCGCACTGATCGACGTGCACTCGGCCCTGAGCTGGGTCGCGCTCGCCGGCGCGTACTCGGCGTCGAAGGCAGCGTTCTGGTCGGTCACGAACTCGCTCCGCCTCGAGCTCGCACCCCAGGGCACCCAGGTCGTCGGCGCACACCTCGGCTACACCGACACCGGCATGACGGCGGGGCTCGACGTCGAGAAGTCCGACCCGGCCGACATCGTCCGGCTCATCTGGGACGCCGTCGAGGCCGGCGAGCACGAGGTGCTGGCGGACCAGGTCAGCCGTGACGTCCGCGCCGGACTCAGTGCGCCGCTGACGGCGCTGTACCCGGCGCTCGCGACCGCTTGATCGGTTCGGCGGCTCCGGTTCAGGATCTCCGCGGTTCACGAACCGGAACCGCCCGCAAGATCGAGGGCCGGCGCGACCGGACGGACCCGTAGGATTCGACCATGGCCGGGAACGCACTGTTGATCCCACTGTCGAGGGCAGCGGAGCTGATCCGCGACGCGCTCCGAATCGGCCACGTCGCCGCCGCCGACCGGGCTCTGACCGATGCAGTCAGCCGCATTCTGCACGCCGCTCCCGACACACCGGTCGATCCGGGTGTGACGGAGCGCGCTCCGTCGGTCGGCGATGAGCACTACGACGCGCTCCTGACCACGGCGTACGCGTACGCGCTCCTCCGGCACGGGACCCAGCCGCCGACGTGGATGCTCGAGCTCCGTCCGCTCGATCGCGAATGGCTCTGGGACGGGGATGCCGAGGCTTCGCTCGAGTGGCGTTCGTTCATCAAGCAACGGACGCCCGATCTCTTCCTGCGGAAGAACATCTTGCTTCGCGAAGGCGACCTCGAGGCCGCATGACCGAGGATTACCGTCTCCTCAGTGGCGCTGAGGTCGTCGACCTCCTCGGTGAGCTGTTGGAGCGCCTGGCTGGCCGCGGCGTCGAGGTCGAGACCTACATCGTCGGAGGCGCCGCTGTCGCTGTGCACCTCGGCCGCGACGAGGTGACCCCCGACATCGACGGACTGTTCCAACCGATGGACGAGGTGCTCGTCGAAGCGCGAGCCATGGCGGCCGAACACCGACTCGACCCCGAGTGGGACCTCAGACGAACTCGTGGCGATCGCGCGCGAAGCGTACGGCGAGCACAGCATGACGCTTCCGGACGACCCAGCCGAGGTCCAGCTGATCGCCGAGGAGGCGCTCCGTCGGGCTGACGCTTGGAGACGACGAACGCACACGGCGGAGTGAGCGAACTCAACCGCGGGCACCGCGATCGGTGATGTCGCGGTTGACGGCGGTGATCGCGGCGCGCTCCTCGACGGAGATGCCTGCGGCAGCCAGGACACGACCGAGCACGCCGCTCTTGCGCTCGATGTAGTCGTCAATGTCCTCGGCTTCGGCGGCCGCTCGGCGCTTCACGGAGGCGTACTGGTCGCGCAGCCCCGGGTCGGCGCGCAGCACGTCGCGGACGGCGAGGTGGTTCCGGAGCGAGAGCGATCCGGCCGTGGCGACGTAGGTGTTGCTCGGGGCGAAGTGCTCCGGAGTCCGGAAGGCCTGCCGGTCGGGGACGCCGAGGTCTCCCCGTGACTCGAAGCCGATCACGGCCAGCGCTGCGACCGCCGCCGTGACGTCGCTGGCATCGACGACGATGTCGACGTCGATCACGGGCTTCGCCGCGAGACCGGGCACTGATGTGCTGCCGACGTGCTCGATGCTGCGGTAGGGCGCACCGGCGGCGTCGAGGGCTGCGGCGTACGCGTCCCGCAACACCGCGAACCGCTCGGGCCACGACGGCTGGTACTCGACGACCTCGATCATCGAGTGCGCCGTGTGGCGGGAGGGGGTGCGAGGAGCTGGAACATGACGTGGTCGCGCCAGGCTCCGTTGATCGTGATGTACTCCGGCGCGAACCCGTAGCGCTTGAACCCCGCGGACTCGAGGGCACGCTGAGACCCCACGTTCTCCGGAAGCGTCTCGGCCTGCACCCGGTGGAGTCGGAGGACGTCGAACGCGTGGACGGCAGCGGCGGCGACGGCGCGGGAGGCGTGGCCCTGGCGCAGCCGGTCAGCGCGGATCCAGTACCCCATGGCACACGACTGCAGGGCTCCGCGGGTGATGCCGCTCAGCGTGATGCGCCCGAGGAGTTCACCGTCGGTCGACTCGATCACGAACGGGACCGCGGTGCCGGCACGCTCCGCAGCGAGCGACTGCACGATGACGTCGTGCTGGCCCTGCTCGGTGAAGTACGCCGGGGCCCGGGACGGCTCCCACGGGCGCAGGTGCTCGGCGCTCGCGGTGATGACGGCGGCGAGCGTCGCCGCGTCGTCGACGCGGAGCAGGCGCAACCGGGTGTCCATGGCGGAGGGTGTGGGATTCGAACCCACGAGACATCTCTGCCCACCTGTTTTCAAGACAGGCTCCATCGGCCGCTCGGACAACCCTCCAGTGACGCGACCACGTGGCGAGACGTGACCGCGTCCCGGGAAGTCTAACGGGCCTCCCGTCCGCCGTGCGCGTCAGCGCATGCCGGGGTCAGCGCGGCAGGGAGTCGAGCGCCGCTGCCAGGCCGTCGTCGGACACGCCACCGGTGAGTTCGTTGCCGGCGTCCACGACGTCATCGGGCGCCTGGCCCATCACGACGCCACGACCGGAGGTCGAGGCCCACCGCAGCATGTCGATGTCGTTGCGGCCGTCCCCCGCGGCGAAGACGCGGGAGCGCGGGATGTCGAGCCACTCGCGCACGCGTTCCATCGCGGTGGCCTTCGTCACCCCCTCTGGTGCGATGTCGAGCCACGCGGTCCACCCGACCGTGTACGAGACCTTGTGCAGGCCCATGTCCTCGACGATCTGCAGGAACTCCTCGAGCCCGTGCTCCGGCGAGATGACGACGACGCGGGTGGCCTCGACCGTGAGCAGCTGCTCGAACGGCACCAGCTCGCCGGCGTTCGTCATGGTGTCGGCGGGGAAGTTCTCGGACAACCGGAAGTGGCCGGTCTCGTCCTCGACGCCGAAGGCCGCGTTCTCCAGAGCACCACGGATGGTCTGCAGCACGTCGCTCGGGTCGAAGTGCTCGACGTGGACACGCTCGTAGGACCCGTCCGGACGGCGGGCCAGGGTCAGCGCACCGTTGGCGCAGACGAGGTACTTCGGCTCGATGCCGAGGGTCTCGAGCAGCGGCACCGTCATGCCCTCGCTGCGGCCCGTGGAGAGCATGACCTCGTGCCCGGCGGCCTCGGCATCGCGCACAGCGGCGACCACGGCCTCCGTGATGACGCCGTCCTCGCGCATCGTGGTGCCGTCGATGTCGAGCGCCACCAGCCACCGCTTCGTGCGGGCGGGAGCACCAGCGCCCGCGCCCTGCGCCGCGCCGTCCACGAACCGCCCCTGCGTGCTCATCGGGGCTCGATGACCTCGACGCCACCGAGGTAGGGGCGCAGCACCTCGGGCACGACGACGGAGCCGTCGGCCTGCTGGTGGGTCTCGAGGATCGCGACGATCCAACGGGTGGTCGCGAGGGTGCCGTTCAGGGTGGCGACCGGGGCCGTCTTGCCGCTCTCGGTGCGGTACCGGATGTCGAGGCGACGGGCCTGGAACGTCGTGCAGTTCGACGTCGAGGTGAGCTCGCGGAACGTGCCCTGCGTCGGGACCCAGGCCTCGATGTCGTACTTCTTCGCCGCGCTCGTGCCGAGGTCACCAGCGGCGACGTCGATCACGCGGTAGTGCAGCCCGAGGTCCTGCAGCATCTGCTCCTGGTAGGACACCAGCTTCTCGTGCTCGGCCTCGGCCTGGTCCGGGTGGACGTAGGCGAACATCTCGAGCTTGTTGAACTGGTGCACGCGCAGGATGCCACGGTTGTCCTTGCCCGCCGAACCGGCTTCGCGCCGGTAGCAGGTCGACCAGCCGGCGTAGCGGTGCGCGGTCTTCTCGATGTCGAGGATCTCGTCGGCGTGGAAGCCGGCGAGTGCGACCTCGCTCGTGCCGGTCAGGTACAGGTCGTCGGCCTCGAGCCGGTAGACCTCGGCCGCGTGCTCGCCGAGGAAGCCGGTGCCCGCCATGGTCTCGGGGCGGACGAGCGTCGGGGTGATGAGCGGCTCGAAGCCGGCAGCGATGGCGCGGTCGAGGCCGAGCGACATGAGCGCGATCTCGAGCCGGGCGCCGAGGCCGCGCAGGAAGTAGAAGCGCGAGCCGGAGACCTTCACGCCGCGCGGGATGTCGATGATGCCGAGGTGCTCGCCGAGGTCGGCGTGGTCCTTCGGCTCGAAGTCGAACTCGGGCTTCGTGCCGACGGTGCGGAGGGTGACGAAGTCCTCTTCGCCACCGGCCGGGACGCCGGGCAGCACGACGTTCGGGATGGCGCGTACGACGGAGTTGAAGGTCTCCTCGGCCGCGGTGACGGTCGCCTGGGCTTCCTTCACCCGGGCCGAGAGCGCCTGGGCCTGCTGCACGAGCGCGGCCTTCTCGTCCTTCGGGGCCTTGGCGACGGTCTTGCCGAAGGCGTTCTGCTCGGCGCGGAGCGACTCGAACGCGGTGATCGCGCTGCGTCGGGCGGCGTCGGCGGCGACGGCCTCGTCGACCACGGCGACGGATGCGCGGCGGGACTCCTGCGAGGCCTTGATGACGTCCGGGTTGTCACGAAGCAGCTGGGGATCGATCACCGCTCCATCCTAGAGGCGGCGACATGGGGAGGAACCCGCCGCTCGCAGCGTCCGATCGGTACCGTTGATCCCATGTCGACCCCTTCGGAGACCGCGCCCGCGGACCAGGACGCCCTCCCCACCGAGCACCGGACGGCTGCCGTGGTCTACAACCCGGTCAAGGTCCACCTGCCGACCCTCAAGGCCACCGTGGAACAGCACCAGCAGGAAGCCGGCTGGGCCGAGACGCTCTGGTTCGAGACCACCGAGGAAGACCCGGGCGGGGGCATGGCCCGCGCAGCGCTCGAGGCGGGGGCCGACGTCGTCGCCGCCGCGGGTGGCGACGGCACCGTGCGCGCGGTCGCCGAGGTCGTGCACGGCTCCGGTGCCTCGCTCGCGCTGCTGCCGAGCGGGACGGGCAACCTGCTCGCCCGCAACATGAAGCTCCCCCTCGACGACCTGGCGAGCAGCGCGCACACCATCTTCTCCGGCCACGAGCGGGCGATCGACTTCGGCCTCATCGGCATCGAGCGGCCGGACGGCGCCCGCGAGCAGTTCGGCTTCGTCGTGATGGCGGGCCTCGGGCTCGACGCCCGGATGATCGCGAACACCCGGCCCGAGCTGAAGAAGCGCGTCGGGTGGCTCGCGTACCTCGACTCGCTGCTCCGCTCCGTGCGGGACACCGACGGCTTCGAGTTCAAGTACCGGCTCGACGAGTCGGCTCGCAACGGTTCGGTGCGCGCGCACTCGGTCATCGTCGGCAACTGCGGCATGCTGCAGGCGAACGCGATGCTGCTGCCCGACGCCGAGATCGACGACGGCGTGTTCGACATCGTCGTGATGCGCCCCCGCGGCTTCTTCGGCTGGGTGCGGATCGGTGCCCGCGTGTTCTGGGAGAACGGGATCCTGCGCTGGTTCCGGCGTTCGGCGCTGTCCGAGACGCTGATCGGTCGACGCATCACCACGGCGGCGAAGCAGGAACGTCCGCTGCGGTACATGCGCGGCGAGGAGTTCACGCTGCGACTCGAGAAGCCCGACGAGTTCGAGATCGACGGCGACCCGGTGGGCGAGATCACGGCGTTCCGCGCGCGGATCGACCCCGGTTCACTGACGGTCAAGGTGCCGACGGTGGAGCCGCGGCCGAGCTGGGTGCGCGGCCGCAAGCGCTGAGCGGCGCGCGGGGCGGCGGTGCGGCCCGTGCGGCGTTACTCACTCGGTGCGAGGTTCTTCGGGCGCACGGAGTGATCAACCTCGCACTGAGCAGCACCGACCGACGAGCCAGCGCCGCGTCAGCCCGCGTCGGGCTCGCCGGACACGATGGCACGCAGCCAGTCCCGGGCTTCGACGAACGCGGCGTCCGAGTAGCGCGCCGGCACCTCGGGCTGCGCGCCATCGGCTCGCGGGTACGACCCGAGGAACGTCACGCGCGGGCTGAACCGACGGAGACCGAGCAGGGCGTCGGCCACGCGCTCGTCCTGCACGTGCCCGTCCAGGTCGATGACGAACCGGTAGCGGCCGAGCTCGTCCCCGATCGGCCGCGATGACAGCAGCCCCATGTTGATGCCGCGGGTGGCGAACTGTTCGAGCATGTCGACCAGGGCGCCGGGGTGGTCGGCGGGCAGCTCGACGATGACGCTCGTCTTGTCGGCACCGGTCGGCTCGGGCAGCGCCAAGGTCTTGGACACGAGCACGAAGCGGGTCACGGCCGAGGCGTTGTCACCGATCGACGACGCGAGCACGACGACGTCGTGGTGGTCGGTGATGCCGGGCGGTGCGACGGCGGCGTCGGCGGTGGGGTTCGCCTCGAGCAGGGCGAGCGCGGCGGCGACGTTCGACGACGCCGGGATGTGACCGTGGCCGGGCAGGTTCGCCTCGAGCCAGTTGTGGGTCTGCGCGTACGCGACCGGGTGCGCGTTCACCGTGCGGACGTCGGCGAGCACGGTGCCGGGGCGCGCGACGAGCACGAAGTCGACCGGCACGAGGTACTCCCCCACGATCCGTACGCCGGGGATCCGGGCGAGGGCGTCCTGCGTCGCGCTGACGCCGCCGTCGACGCTGTTCTCGATCGCGATGACCGCGCCGACCGAGCGGCCGGACATGACGTCGTCGAGCGCTTCACCGACGTTGTTGACGCTCCGCCAGGGCTTGCCGGCTGCGGCTTCGACGAGCTTGAGGGCCGCCTCGGTGAAGGTGCCGGCGGGTCCGAGGTAGGAGTACGTGTCGGACGGCGCGGCGGGGTCGGTCATGGGCCGAGCCTATTGCAACGACCGAGCCCGCAGACGCGGGCGCAGACGCGGGCGCACAGCGCCGTTCAGTCAGTGCTGGCGCCGGTCAGCCGGGCCTCGCAGATCGCGGTGTCGTCGTCGTCCCGCGGGTACGTCAGGGCAGCGAACCGCCCTTCGGGGTCGAGCCGTGTGAGCAGTGCGGCCGCGATGCCGTCGAGCTGGACGACCTGCTCGACGCTCAGGGCGTCGATCACGACGTGGCGTGCGGTGCGGACGTGGTCCGGAGCGGCCTCGACGATCGTGGCGTACCCGGCGTCGGTGAGCCGGACGTCGGTCGCACGGCGGTCCGAGGTCGAGGGGCAGCGCGTCACGAGTCCGCGCTTCTCGAGCCGGGACACCACGTGCGACAGCCGGGGCAGCGAGGCGTTCGTCGCCGAGGCCAGCGCAGACATGCGCAGCGTGCGGCCGTCGGTCTCGGAGAGCATCGCGATGACCATGTAGTCGAAGTGCGTCAGGTCCGCGTCACGCTGCAGCTGCTGGTCGAGCGCCGCCGGCAGGAG
Organism: Curtobacterium sp. PhB190; assembly: GCF_004365385.1. Classification (NCBI taxonomy): domain Bacteria; kingdom Bacillati; phylum Actinomycetota; class Actinomycetes; order Micrococcales; family Microbacteriaceae; genus Curtobacterium; species Curtobacterium sp. PhB190. The sequence goes on from NZ_SODN01000002.1 coordinate 364,980, forward strand.
TTCCATGACGGCCACGAGCTTCATCCACGCGCGCAGCTGCTCGCGGGTGAGCCACGGGGTCTCGTCGGTCATGTCTGCATCCTACCGAATGGTTGTCGCTTTAACCAGTGCCGTCCGCCGCGCACGGACCACCCCGACGACGAGCACCGCCACCACCACGAGCAGCAGCACCCCCTCGACGATCAGCAACCGCGTGCCGTAGTCGAACGGCAGGATCGTCGGGTTCTTCTGCCCGTGCCGCTTCGCCGCGATCTCGGGCAGCACCACGAGGGCGAGCACACTGCCGAGCACGATCACCGTCTGCACCACGACGAGCACCCACGCCCGGAGCGACCGCCCCGCGCGACGCAGGAGCAGTCCGGCGCCGACGACGAACGGCGACAGGATCGCGTCGTGCAGGATCACCGCGCCGAGCAGCCAGGTCGCCAGCCCGCCGATCCGGTTCGGCTTGACCGACGTCACCAGGACGTAGGCGCCGAACGCGATCACCAGCACGCCGAGCACGACGAGCACGATCCGCGCGGCCTTCACCGCAGCACCTCGATCTTCTCGATCCACTTGGTCTGCAGCACGCCCGGTCGTCCCGGAGCGATGATCCGCGCCGGGAACCCGTGGTCCAGGTCGAGCGTCGAACCGTTCAGCTCGAGCGCGACCAGGGTGGTCGGGTCCTCGGCGTACTCCGGCCCCATGTCCATGATCCGGTAGCCGCCGTGCCGTTCCAGGCTCGTGACGCGCACGTGCGATCCGGGTTCGGCCTGCACGGCGCCGAGCAGGTCGCGCATCCGCACGCCCTTCCAGCTGCCCATCTGGCTCCACCCCTCGACGCACGAGATCGGCAGGTCGACCTCGGTGGTGCCGAGCGCGACGAGTTCCGCGCGCACGAAGGTCCGGGTCACGTCGGGTCCGACGACGGTCAGCGTCCAGTCCGCGGCGGTCGCGCTGGCGAGGACCCCCGCCGCGCGGGCGGTGCGGTTGACCGGCAGGCCGTTCGCGCCGAGACCGCGCTGGCGCGCGCCGAACACGTTGAACGGTTCGGCGAGCTTCGAGGACTGCCCCGCCGTCAGGGCGACGACGCCGACGACCGCGGCCGTCACGCCACCGAAGAACCCGCGTCGTGCGATCCGCTGGCGTCGGCCCTGTGCGCGTTCCTCGACCGACCGGGAGGCCCGGGTCGGCTCCGGCGCATCGGCCGCCGGTTCGTCCGGGGCTGCGTCGACCGCCTCGACCGCGTCGACGCCGTCGATCCAGCGGAACACGCGGCCGAGCAGGCCGGGGGCCATGGACTGGGCCGTTTCGGCACCCGCAGCCGGCGGGGCGGACGCGGGGCGGGCCTCCCGTACCGGGGGAAGCAACTCGCTGCCGGACGCGGGGTCCACGATGAACCGGCCCTGCTCGTCGTAGGAGTCGCGCTTCCGCCAGTAGCGGGCGATCACCGGCAGCTTCGACGCGATGTGGATGATGAGCGACCCGATGATCACGTACGCCATCGCGTTGTGGACCTGGCGGAACGGGAACGGCCACGGGTACCACTGGTACGTGTTGAGCAGGCCGGTCGTGACCTGGATGATCGAGGCCGATACGAGCACGGCGATCGACAGCCGCTCGAACAGGTGCAGCACGCCGCGCACCGGCGGGACCTGCACCAGCGCGGGCATGACGGTGTTGAGCTTCGCCAGCAGCAGCGGGATGATCGCGATGCCGGTGGTGATGTGCAGGCCCTGCGTGAACTGGTAGAGCTGCGTCGGCCGGGTCGGGAACCGCATCCAGCCGAGGGGCTCCTGCAGCAGGTGACTGTAGATACCGGTGCCGAAGCACACCACGAAGGCGATGCCGAGCAGTCGTCCGAGCACCACCGCGGAGCGCGCGTTCCGGTTCGGCGAGGCCAGAGCGGCCCGCGCCTCGAACAGCAGGTGCCGCACGCCCGCTAGCCTCGACGGACCATGAGCGACCGACTGCGTGCCGTCCGACCGTCCTCCGCCGTCGGACCCGGTGCCCGCCTCGCCGTCGTGGGCGCGGTCGTCGGGGTACTGGCCCTCGCGGGCGTCATCGCCTTCGGCGTCACGCATCTGGGGTTCCTCCGATCCGACACTCGTTCGTCATTCGTTGCGTGGACGCTGATCGCTTGGACGGTGTTCGTGATCGCCGTGCTCGCGCTGCGGTTCGTGCCCGCCCGGTGGATGACCGCCGTGGTCATGGTCGGGGCAGTGGTGGTCGGCCTCGCGGCTCTGGCCGGCCCCCCGAGCACGAGCACCGACTCGGCGCGGTACGCGTGGGACGGCATCGTCCAGCATGCCGGAGTCTCACCGTACGCGCACACCCCCCAGTCCACGGCACTGTCCGGTCTGCGGCCCGACTGGCTGTTCCCGGACAAGGTGAACGGCACGTGCGACGACATCAAGCCCCGGTTCCGCGGCCTGGGTGACGGCGCGGACGGCCACTGCACCGCGATCAACCGGCCGGACGTGACGACGATCTACCCGCCGATGGCGCAGCTCTGGTTCGCCGCGGTCCGTGCGTTCGTGCCGGCGACCGCGCAGTACATGCCGTTCCAGGTGGCGGGCCTGCTCCTCTCGCTCGTGGTGACCATCGCCCTCGTCGTGGTGCTGCGGAAGACCGGTCGTCCGACCTGGTGGGCGGCGCTCTGGGCCTGGTCGCCGCTCGTGGCGTCGGAGGCCGTGACGAACTCGCACGTCGATGCCCTCGGCGCGGCGCTCGCGACCGCGGGTGCCGTCCTCGTCGCGTTCGGTCGACCGATCTGGGGCGGGATCGCGCTCGGAGCGGCCACGGCCACCAAACTCATCCCCGCGATCGTGTACCCGCCGTTGCTCGGCCGGTGGCGTTCCTGGTGGGCGATCCCGGTCGGCATCGCCGTGTTCGGCCTGCTCTACGTGCCCTACGTGCTGACGACGGGACTCGACGTGCTCGGGTACCTGCCCGGCTACCTGAGCGAGGAGGGCTACGAGGACGGCTCGCGCTTCGCCCTGGTGTCGCTGGTCTTCCGGGGCGACGCCGCGACCGTCGTGGTCGGGCTCGCCGTGCTGCTCGCCGCCTTCGTGGCCTGGCGGCTGTCCGACCCGTCGCGGCCGTGGTCCGGCGAGGTCCTGATGATCGGCGTCACGTTCCTCGCCGTGACCCCGCGCTACCCCTGGTACGCGCTGCTGCTCATCCCGTTCGTGGTGCTGTCGGGGCGGTGGGAGTGGCTGTCGATCGGGCTCGCCATCGCGCTGCGCGGGGTGTGGCCGTCGACGGACGCCTACCGGTGGTGGCTGCTCGCCGCCGTGGCCGTCATCGTGGTGGTGACGCTCCTGCGCACGAGCCGGTCGGACTGGCGGCGCTGGTGGGAACGGCTGTCGTTCCGGAGCGTCGAACACGTACGCTGAGCCGCATGGCACCCGCGACCCTGCTCGGCACGACCGTGGACCCGGCGTCCGCCGGGCTCGTCGACCGCTTCGGGCGTCGTGCGATCGACCTGCGGGTGTCCCTGACCGAACGGTGCAACCTGCGCTGCACCTACTGCATGCCGGCCGCCGGGCTGCCGTTCGCCCCCGACGACGCCCTGATGACCGCCGCCGAGATCGAGCGGCTGGTCCGGATCGGGTCGTCGCGCTTCGGCGTGCGCAAGGTGCGGTTCACCGGCGGCGAGCCGATGCTCCGGCACGACCTGGTCGACGTGATCGCCCGGTGCGCCGCGCTGCCCGACGCCCCGGAACTGTCGCTCACCACGAACGCCATCGGCCTCGCCCACCGCGCCCAGGCCCTGTACGACGCCGGGCTGCGGCGCGTGAACGTGTCGCTCGACACCGTCGACCCGGACGTGTTCACCACCGTGACCCGCCGCCCGTTCCTCGACAAGGTCATCGCCGGGCTGTCCGCCGCCCACGACGCCCGCCTCGACATCAAGGTCAACGCGGTGCTGCTGCGCGGGATCAACGACGAGGCCGCGCCGGAGCTGCTGCGCTGGTGCCTCGACCGCGGCTACGAGCTGCGGTTCATCGAGCAGATGCCGCTCGACCCCGACCACGCCTGGGACCGCACCGAGATGGTGACCGCTGCCGAGACCCGGGCGTTGCTGGCGTCGTCGTTCGTGCTGACGCCGGACGAGGCACCGCGCGACGGCGCCCCGGCCGAGCGGTACCGGGTGCAGGACGCGCGCTCCGGTGCGTCACTCGGCACCGTGGGCATCATCGCGAGCATCACCGAGTCCTTCTGCGCCGACTGCACCCGCACCCGGTTGACCGCCGACGGCAACGTCCGGAGCTGCCTGTTCTCCGACGCCGAGACCGACGTGCTCGGCCCGATGCGCGCGGGGGTCTCCGACGACGACCTGGCCGAGCTGTGGCGCCGGGCGATGTGGGCGAAGCCGCGCGACCACGGCGACGACAGCGACGAGCTCGTGCACCCGACGCGCGGCATGAGCGCGATCGGCGGCTGAGACATGACCACGATCCGGTTCTTCGCCGCTGCCCGGGCGGCGGTCGGCGCGGACACGCTGACCACCGCGGCCGGCACGCTCGACGAGGCGCTGCGCGAGGTCACCGCCACCGACCCATCACGATGGAGTGCGCTGCAGGAGCGGTGCTCGTACCTGGTCGACGGCGTGACCACCCGCGACCGAGCCACTGCGCTGTCCGGCGTCGCGGTCGTCGACGTCATGCCCCCCTTCGCCGGCGGCTGAGCGCCCCCGCTCGTTCTTTCCCAGGACGCCCGCGATGCCTGGTGTTTCCGGGCATACCGGGGCAGAACTTCCGACCAGGTACGCCCGATCCGACCAGGTACGCGGTAACAGCACCCCCTACGGCGAGACGGACAGCACGATGAACGCGGCGAAGATCACCAGGTGCACCCCGCCCTGCAGTCGCGTCGCCCGACCCGGCAGCACGGTGAGCACCGCGGCGACGATCGTCAGCGCGAGCAGCACGATCTGCGACGACCCGAGCCCGAGCAGCAGCGTGCCCGGCATGAACAGCGACGCCACCGCGATGGAGGGGATCGTCAGACCGATCGACGCCATCGCCGACCCCATCGCCAGGTTCAGGCTCGTCTGGATCCGGTTGCGGGCGGCGGCCTTCGACGCCGCGATGCCCTCGGGCAGCAGGATGAGCAGGGCGATCACGACGCCGACGAACGACGGCGGGAACCCGACCGCGGCCACGCCGGCCTCGATCGCGGGCGACTCGACCTTGGCGAGCCCGACGACGGCGACGAGCGCGACGACGAGCAGTGCGAGCGAGATCATCGTCGCGCGACCGGTCGGCCGGGCGGCGTGGGCGTCCTCGGACTCGGCGAGCACACCCCCTGACCGGTTCACGGGCAGGAAGAAGTCCCGGTGGGCCACGGTCTGCGTCACGACGAACAGCCCGTAGAGCACGATCGACGCCACGGCCACGAAGACGAGCTGCGTCCCGGTGAAGGACGCGTCGTCGGTGCCGGTGGTGAACGTCGGCAGCACCAGGGTCAGCACCGCGAGCGCGGCCACCGTCATCGTCGCGGCGCTCGCGCCCTCCTGGTTGAAGCGCACGGTGTTGTGCCGGAGCGTCCCGATCAGGATCGCGAGACCGACCAGCCCGTTCATCGTGATCATCACGGCCGAGAACACCGTGTCGCGCGCCAGGGTCTCGGCCTGGGCGCCGCCGGAGCTCGACAGCGAGATGATCAGCGCGACCTCGATGATCGTGACCGCCACGGCGAGCACGAGTGAGCCGAAGGGTTCCCCGACCCGGTGCGCGACGACCTCGGCGTGGTGCACCGCCGCGAGCACGGTGGCGGCGAGCACGACCGCGACGATCGCCACGACCACGGTGCCGAGTCCGTAGCGGCCGTACGAGAACGCGAGCACGACGGCCGCCAGGATCGGGATGGCCACGGGCCACGCCTTGGGGAACCAGGAGGTCATCCGTCCATTGTCTCAACCGCGCGGCGCGTACACCGCCAGTTCGGACGCCGGGACGTCGACGTGGACCGCGTCGCCGGGTCCGATCCCGAGTGCCGTGACGCGCGCCAGGGTCAGGTCCGCGACCAGGTCGCCGGCGCGCACCCGCACCAGACCGTCCCGCGGTTCGAGCGACGTGACGGAGCGCTCCGGTCCGGCGCCGTCCCGCGTGAGCACGGCGGTCGTCGGGTGGAAGGCGCCCAGGGCGGGCCGACCGGGAGGCACGGCGTGCGTCCCCGACGCCAACTCGCCCCCGCCGTCGGTCGCGATCCCACCCGCGGTGGCGGTCCCGCGCACCAGCGCGAGTCCGGAGAACGCCGCCGCGAAGGCACTCGTGGGCCGTCCGAGCACGGCCTCTGGGGTGCCGTCCTCGACGACCCGGCCGTGCTCGACGACGACGACCCGGTCGGCCAGGGCGACGACCTCGACCGGGTCGTGGGTCACCAGGACGCTCGGGCGCCCGGCGATCGCGGTGCGGAGGGCTGCACGGACCTCGTCGCGCGCGGCGACGTCGAGCGCCGACGTCGGTTCGTCGAGCATCAGGACCGCCGGGTCGGTGGCGAGCGCCCGGGCGATCGCGACGCGTTGGGCCTGCCCGCCGGACAGCGTGTCCGGGCTCCGTCCTGCCAGGTCGTCGATGCCGACGGCCGCCAGGGCACGGAGCGCGCGGGCACGGGCCGCGGCGCGTCGGACGCCGGCTGCCCGCGGGCCGAACGCCACGTTGCCGACCACGTCGAGGAACGGGAACAGGTCGGGCCGCTGGGCGACGAGTCCGATGCGGCGGCGGTGTGCGGGGACGGTCCGCCGCCGGTCCGACACGACGGTGCCGCCGAGGACCACCTGTCCGGCGTCGATCGGCAGCAGGCCGGCAAGGGCCTCGACCACCGTGGACTTGCCCGCGCCGTTCGGCCCGATGACGGCCACGCACTCCCCTGCCGCGACCTCGAGGGCGACGTCGACCCCGCGTCGCTCGACGACGATGCGCGCGGTGACCCCGGTCACGCTGCGACGCCCCGGGTCCGGAGCGACGAGGCGCCGATGACCACGACGGCGACCACGACGAGCACGACCGCCAGTGCCACGGCGGTGTCCGGATCGACCTCGCGCTGCAGGTAGATCTCCAGCGGCAGGGTCCGGGTGACCCCCTGCAGGCTGCCCGCGAACGTCAGGGTCGCGCCGAACTCCCCGAGCGCTCGCGCGAAGCAGAGCACCAGGCCGGAGACGATGCCGGGCAGGACCCTCGGGGTCGTGACGGTGAGGAACGTGCGGGTGGGACCGGCGCCGAGGGTGGCGGCGACCCGCTCGTACCGGTCCCCCTCGACGCGGAGCGCGCCCTCGATCGAGGAGACCAGGAACGGCATGGCGACGAACGTCTGCGCGATGACGACCGCTGTCGTGGTAAACGCGATGTGCAGCCCGTGGTCGTCGAGGAACGCCCCGACCACCCCGAGGCGACCGAACGCCGCCAGCAGCGCGAGCCCGCCGACCACGGGCGGCAGCACGAGCGGCAGCAGCACGACGGCGCGGGCGACACCCACCCACCGTGACCGGGACCGGGCGAACAGCACGGCGAGCGGGTACCCGAGCACGAACGCGACGGCAGTGGCGGTCAGCGCGGTGCCGAGGCTGAGCCCGAGGGCCGTGAGCGACGCCGTCGAGGTGACGAGGGCGACGAACGACGACCAGTCGACCCGACCGAGCATCGCGAGCACTGGGACGACGACGAACAGGCCGCCCAGCACCGCGGGCAGCGGGAGCCACCAGGCGACCGGCGGCCGTCCGTCAGCCCGCGAGGCCACGGGTCACGGCTTCCCGAACCCGGCGGCGGTGAGCACCTTCTGGCCGGTGGCGGACCGGACGTAGTCGGAGAAGGCCTGCGCGAGCTCCGGGTCCTCGGACGCCTTGAGCACGCCGATCGGGTACGTGTTGACGGCCTTGCTCGACTCGTCGAACGGGACACCGTCGACCTTGCCGTCGGCACCCTGCACGTCGGTCACGTAGACCAGCCCGGCGTCGGCCTGACCGGACTCGACCTTGCCGAGCACGTCGGTGACGGACTGCTCCTCGCTGACGGGCTGCAGGTCGACGCCCGAGGCGGACTCGACCTTCGCCGTCGCGGCGCCGCACGGCACCGGGGCGGCGCACGTGACGAGCTGGACGTCGGAGCCGGTCAGGTCGTCGAGGCTCGTGATGCCCTTCGGGTTGCCCGGCGCGACGGCGATCTCGAGGACGTTCGTCGCGAAGTCCTCCGGTGACCCGCTCGCCAGGTCGGTCGAGGACAGCTTCGCCATGTTCGCCTCGTCGGCGGAGGCGAACACGTCGGCGGGGGCGCCGTTCTGGATCTGGGTGACCAGGTCGCTCGACCCCGCGAACGAGAACTCGATCGAGGCGCCGGGGTTCGCGAGCTCGAAGTCCTTGCCGAGCGTGGTGAAGGTCTTCTGGAGCGACGCCGCCGCGAACACCGTGATCGAGCCCGACACGCCTGCGTCCGCGCTCGACGACGATGACGGCGACGACGACCCGGCCGGAGCGTCGGCGGTGGAACACGACGCCAGGCCGAGCGCCGCGACGACGGCGAGGGGCACGAGCAGCGAGCGGGGACGTCGGGTCATCGGGGGTCCTCCTGGTGGGTGGGCGCCTCGACGGTGACCATCGTGGCCTTGACGGATGCGACGGCGACGGACCCGACCTCGAGCCCGAGGTCGCGCACCGCCTCGGCGCTCATGAGCGAGACCACGCGGTGCGGGCCGCACTGCAGTTCGACCTGCGCCATGACGGTGTCGACGACCAGGTCGGTGACGATGCCGACGAAGCGGTTCCGTGCCGAGCTCTTCACGCCGGTGTCCGGGGCGGTCAGCTCGGTGCTCCGCGCCCGGGCGTACTCGGCCACCTGTCGACCGTCGACGACGGCGCGACCGGCGTCGTCTGTGGCCCGGTCGAAGGTGCCCCCGTCGACGAGTCGGCGCACGGTGTCGTCACTCACCCCGAGGAAGGCAGCAGCATCGCGGATCCGCAGTTGCGTCATGATACGACGATCCTAGCCGCGGAAGCGGCGCTCTGGAGCCGATCAGTGTCGGATCAGGACATCAGCCCGTTCGCCACGGGCAACCCTTCGCGGCGCCAGGCCTCGAACCCGCCGTCGAGGACCGCCACGTGCCTCCAGGCCGGTTGTGCGGCAGCCCACGCGTCCGCACGCGGGCCACGGGCGCAGTAGACGACCACGTCCGCCGCATCGGCGTCGCCAGTGACCGCGTCGCCCGTGACGGCTCCGGCGACCACACCGTCCGCCCGTTCGGCGTCGGTGCGCACGTCGACGACGACCACCGGGTCCGCGGGGTCGACCAGGCGCGCGGCGAGCGCTGACGGGGCGATGCGGTCGGTCCGAGCGGGAGCGACCACGACGGGTCGGTGTGATGCCGGTCCGCGCCGGACGAGGCTCTCGCTCCACCGCCAGCGGCGTGCGTCGACGGTCAGGACGCGCCCGAGCAGCGGTTCGCCGGTGCCGGTGACCAGGGCCAGCACCTGTCCGGCCATCACCGCTCCGACGGCGCCGCACAGTGCCGGCACGACGCCGTCCAGGGCGCAGGAGCCCTCGTCGGGCAGGGCCTCGGGGTGCAGGTCGTGGAAGTCGACGCCGTCGGGTCCGGCGTCGCGGAACACGCTGACCTGGCCGTCGTGACCGAGCACCGTGCCCCAGACGAACGGCACGCCGGCGTCGGCGCAGGCGTCCGAGACCGCTCGGGTGACCAGGACGGAGTCCGCCGCGTCGACGACCACGTCGTGCCCGGCGACGAGCTCCGGGGTGAAGGACCCGACCACGGCGACGGCGTCGAGTTCCGGGTCGACGGCGCGGGCCCGGGCGACGGCGACCCCGGCCTTCGACGATCCGACGTCGGCAGCGGTGAAGAGCGTCTGGCGCGCGAGGTTCGAGGCGTCGACGACGTCGGGGTCGACCACCGTGAGCCGTCCGACGCCCGCGAGGTACGCGACGACGGGAGCCCCGAGCCCGCCGGCGCCGACCACCAGGACGCGTGAAGCGGCCAGCCGCCGGAGCCCGACGGCGCCGACGTCGGACAAGGCAGCGGTCCGCGAGCCGAGCCGTGTCCGCCACGGGGAGAGCGCTGCGACGGGGGCGACGAGGGGGTCCATCCCGTCATTCTGGCCGGTCGCGCCGAATCCCTGCATGTGAATGCTCAGCGGGTGGACGCGGCGGATGCTCAGTGCCGCTCGGTACGGTCGCGGGCGTGAGTTCTCCCCGCACCGGCACCGTCACGGTCCGACGCACGACGTCGGACGCGTCGACGCGCGCACGGCTCCGGGCACTCGCCCTGTCGACCGTGCGGGCCCTGGTGCGTGCGCCGGAGATCACCGTCGGTGTGGTCGGAGTGGTCGTCGCCGCCGCCTTCACGTGGGTGCCGTCGGTCTGGTACGACGAAGCCGCCACTCTGACGAGTGCGCAGCGCAACTGGCCGGCGCTCTGGGCGGAGCTGCAGAACGTCGACGCCGTGCACGGCCTGTACTACGCGCTCATGCACGTCTGGCTCGCGCTGGTCGGCTACTCCCCGTTCACGCTCCGCTTCCCGAGTGCCCTGGCGATCGGGATCGCCGCCGCCCTCGTGGTGGCGCTCGGCCGGCGGCTCGGCGGTGTCCGGCTCGGGGTCGTCTCCGGTCTGGTCTTCCTGCTGCTGCCCCGCGTCGCCTGGGCCGGCACCGAGGGCCGCCCGTACGCGACCGTCACCACCTTCGCCGCGCTGCTCACACTCGTCGGCCTGACCGCGGTCCGTCGCACCCGGGTGCGGCACCACGCGACGCGGTGGTGGGTCGTCTACGGCGTGCTGGCGGCCGTGGCCGTCCTGTTCAACGTGTACCTGTCCCTCGCCGTCGTGGCGCACGGCGTCGTGCTCGCGTGGACCGGCGTCGCCGACCGGGCGGCCCGACGGCAGGCCACGGTGACGGATCGCAGTGGCACGGTGCCCTCGGCGATGGTGGACCGCGCCGTCGTCGTCCGCTGGGCCGTCGCCGCCTCCGCCGCAGCCGTCGTGGTCCTGCCGTTCATCGGACTCGCCGCCGGTCAGGCCAAGCAGGTCGGCTGGATCACCGGCATCGGGTGGGCCACCCTGCGCCAGGTGTTCGCGACCGCGTGGTTCGGGGTCGTCTACCCGTACGCCGCCCTCGGGTGGCTGCTCATGATCGTCGCCGTCGTGCTGGCGGTGCGCGCGGCCCGACGCCCGTCGCCGGCCGCCAGCGACGTGCTCCGCATGCAGGCCGTCCGGGTCGCCGTGCCCCTGACGATCGTGCCCACCGCGCTGCTGGTCGCCGCGACCGCCGCCGGCGAGCACCTGTACTCCCCCAAGTACGCGAGCATCAGCCTGCCGTTCGTGGCGCTCCTGATCGGACTCGCGATCACGGCCATCCGTCCGCGGCGCTGGATCGCGATGGCCGTCGTGGCCATGGTCCTGGTGTCCGTGCCGACGTCGACGATCGTGCGGCTGCCGCACGCCAAGCAGTCCTCGCACTGGGCGAACGCGGCGGCGATCATCGAACGCGAGCGGAACGTGACCACCGACGCCGACGAAGGAGTGATCTACGGCAGCGTGTGGGAGCACCCGACCGCGACGGCGCAGGTCATCGCCGACGCCTACCCCGAGGCCTTCAGCGGCATGCGGGACCTGGCGGTGGCGAGCACGGGTGCGCAGCGCGGTCAGCTGTGGAACGTGAACGGCGACATCGCCACGACCGTGCCGGCACGCCTGGCCGACATCGACACCGTCTGGTTCGTCGGCGCCAAGTCGCGGAACATCCGCCCAGAGGTCTCCGAGACGCTCAAGGACCAGGGCTTCCACGTGGTGCGGTACTGGCACACGGACACGGTCATCCTGTGGAAGTACAGCCGCTGAGCTGACGGCCGATCAGCGTTCGTCGGACGGTCAGCGTCTGTCGTACGGTCAGTGCACGAGGCGGGCGCCGTGCACCGGTCCGGTGGCACGGAGCGCGACCAGGCCGGCAGCGCTGAGCTCGACCTGCAGTTCGAGCGCGGCGTCACGGTCACCGACCAGGAACGCCACCGTCGGGCCACTGCCCGACACCAGACCCGCGAGCGCTCCGGCCTTCTCGCCGAGTTCGAGGGTCGACGCGAGTCCGGGCTGCAGCCGCATGGCCGGGGCCTGCAGGTCGTTGTGGACGCAGTCGGCGAGCAGGTCGGGGTCGCCGGCACGCAGCGCCTGCAGCACGTTCGACTCCACCACCGGGTGGGACGGCGCCGGTGCGATGTCGGCGCGGTAGCGCTCCCGGTGCTCGTCGAGCGCACGGTACACCGCCGGGGTCGACAGGCCGTCGTCACTCAGCGCGAGGACCCAGTGGAACTCGCCCTTCGCCAGTGCGGGGCTGAGTTCGTCGCCGCGGCCGGTGCCCACGGCCGTGCCACCAGCGAAGGCGAACGGCACGTCCGCGCCGAGCTGCGCGGCGAGACGGAGCAGTTCCTCACGCCCGAGGGCGGTGCCCCAGAGCGTGTCCACGGCGAGCAGCGTGGCCGCGGCGTCCGCCGAGCCACCACCCATGCCGCCGGCCACCGGCACCTGCTTGTCGATCGTCAACCGGACTCCGCCCCGGTGCCCAGCGGCGTCGGCCACCAGCCGGGCCGCACGGATCGCCAGGTTCGACTCGTCGACCGGCACGTTCGACGTGTCGATCGGGCCGGTGAAGGTCACCGAGAAGTCGTCGGCGTGCTCGGCCGTGACGTCCTCGTACAGCGACACGGCCTGGTACGCGGTCGCCACGTCGTGGTAGCCGTCGTCCTGCAGCGCACCGACGGACAGGAACACGTTGATCTTGCCGGGGGCGCGCGTCCGCACGCGGGTCGGGGCGGCCAACGTGGTCATGCCCCCAACCTATCCCGCTGCGGCTGCCGCGAAGCCCCGCGCCAGGTCGGCGAGGACGTCGTCGATGTGCTCGAGGCCGATCGACAGCCGGATGAGCCCGTCGCCCACACCGGCCGCAGCCCGCTCCGACGACGTCATCTGCACGTGGGTCGTCGACGCCGGGTGCACGACGAGCGACCGGACGTCACCGATGTTCGACACGTGGTCGAACAGCTCGAGGGCGGCCACGAACCGCCGTCCGGCCTCGACCCCGCCGTCCAGGTCGAACGCCAGGACCGCCGACGGCCCCTTCGGCACGTACCGCTGCTGCAGGTGGTGCCACGGCGACGACGGCAGTCCCGCGTAGTGCACGCCGAGCACCTGGTCGTGCGCGTCCAGCCACGACGCGACGGCGGCCGCGTTCGACACGTGCCGCTCCATCCGCAGGGAGAGCGTCTGGATGCCCTGCAGCACCAGGAAGGCGTTGAAGGGGGCGATCGCCGGACCGAGGTCGGCGGAGAGCTTCGACCGGGTGCGCTGGATGAACGCGCGCCGCCCGAACTTCTCGGCGAAGTCCGTGTTCGCGAACCCGGACTGTTCGGCGGTCGCGAGCTGCGGGAACCGCTCCGGAAGAGCCGCCCAGTCGAAGTTGCCGCTGTCCACGATGAGTCCGGCGATGGCGCTGCCGTGGCCGGCCAGGTACTTCGTCGCCGAGTGTACGACGATGTCCGCGCCGTGCTCGATCGGCCGGACCAGGTACGGCGTCGCGATCGTGTTGTCGACGATGAGCGGGACGCCGGCGTCGTGCGCGACCCCGGCCACCCCGGCGAAGTCCAGGACGTCACCGCGCGGGTTCGGGATCGACTCCCCGAAGAACGCCTTCGTCTCCGGACGCACCGCGGCAGCCCACTCGTCCAGGTCCGTGGGGTCCTGCACGAAGGTGAACGCGATGCCGAGGTCGTGCAGCGTCGACGCGAACAGCGTGTACGTCGCGCCGTACAGCGAGGCACTCGACACGACGTGGTCACCGGCCCGCGCGACGCCGAGGACGGCCAACGACGTGGCCGCCTGGCCGGACGCCAGCGCGAGCGCGCCGACGCCGCCCTCGAGGTCCGCGATGCGCCGCTCGAGCGCCGCCGCCGACGGGTTGTTCACGCGCGAGTACGTGTGCCCCGGGGCGTTGAGCATGAAGCGGTCCGCCGCGTCCTCACCGGACGGGTAGACGAAGGCCGCGGTCTGGGCGATCGGCGGGACGTTGCCACCGAACCCCGGGTCGGCCTTGAAGCCCGCGCGGATCTGCCGGGTCTCGAACGCCCACTCCTCCTCGGTCGTGCCCATCAGACGACCGCCTCGGACGCCGCGACCACCGACGGGCGGACGAGCGGGATGACCTGTTCGCCGAAGCGGTCCATCTCCTCGAGCTGCGGCGAGAACTGCAGCAACAGCGTGTCCACCCCGGCGTCCTCGAACTCCTTGATCCGGGCAGCGACCTGCGCCGGCGTTCCGACGAACCCGGGGCGCAGGCCGCGGTTCGACACCGAGTAGTCCTCGAGCGAGGGGACGTGCTCGAGCTGCGACTTCGAGATGAAGTCCTGGTACGACTCGTACGCGTTGCCGTGCTGCACGTCGGTGATCCGTGCGAGCTCGGCCTGCGCCTCTTCCTCGGTCTCGCGGACGATGACGTACGCGGCCATGCCGAACGCCTCGAACGGCGGCAGTCCGGCGTCGATGCGGCGCTGCTTCATCTCGGCGATCTTCGTGCGGAGTTCCTCGACCGTGCCGCCGTGGGTCACGTAGGCGTCGGCGTACCCCGTGATCGCGGCCTTGCCCGCCTCGCTCTCGCCGCCGGCGTAGATGCGCGGGGTCACGCGGGGCTTCGGCTCGAGGTGCGCGTTCTCGATGTCGTAGTACTCGCCCGAGAACGAGTACGGCGTCTCCCGCCACATCCCTTTCATGACCTCGACGAACTCCGCCGTCCGCTTGTAGCGGTCGTCGTGCTCCGAGAAGATGCCGCCGTACTGCTTGGCCTCCTCCGCCCACCACGCGCTCACCACGTTGAAGGTGAAGCGACCGCACGAGATGTCGTCGATCGTCGCCGCCTGTTTCGCCGTCACCGCGGGCAGGTGGTAGCCGGGGCGCATGGCCGCCATGATCTCGAGGCGCTCGGTCGTCGCCGCGATGGCCGCGGCGAGCGACCAGGCTTCGAGCGACGGCGCGGCCGTGCCCTTGATGTCGTTGAGGTTGAGCTCCGGCACGAGCGTCAGGTCGAAGCCGATCCGCTCGGCGCGCTGCGCCAGCCGCTTCACGTAGTCGAAGGTGACCGGCATGTTCTCGTTGTCGACGTTGCGCAGCCAGCCGCCGAAGAGCGGGGTCCAGTATCCGAATCGCACGGGGTGAGTTCCTTGGGGAGGTGGGGAGTGCCCGGGAAGGGGCGCGGAACGGACGGGAGGCCCGTGGCGGGGCCCGCCACGGGCCTCCAGTCCGGTGGTTCTTGCGTGCTCAGGCCGTGAGTTGCGCCGCGTACTGCGTCTCCAGCAGGCCACCGAGGTAGCGCGCGATGGAGCGCGGGCCGGAGGCCGGCGCGGACTCCTCGACGGCGGGGTTGTAGTTCGTGTTCGTGTTGATGTCGTAGACGACCGTGCGGCCGTCCGTGGTCTCCATGAACTCGACGCCCGCGATCGTGACGCGCTGGTCGGCGAGGAACGTGCGGAGCTGCTGGACGAGCGGGTGCTCGGCCGTGACCTCGGTCCGGACGCTGAACGCCGGCGGTGCTCCGGCGGTCTCGGTTCCGGGCACGTCGCAGACCGCTCCGGCGATGACCTGGGGGACCTCGCACGCGTCGGCCGGGCACAGCTCGAAGCTGCCGGCGCTCGTGTCGACGCGGACGGCGTACACGAACTCGCCGCCGACGAACTCGACGCGGGTGATGAAGGGCTCACGGGCCGTCAGGAACTCCTGCAGCAGCGTGATGCCGTCGACCGGCGCCTCGAACTCCGGCGAGTCGACGTAGGCGTCGAACTCGGCGAGCGAGTCGAACCGGCGGACGCCCAGGCCCTTGCCGCCCTGGTTGTGCTTCGTGATGAACGGGACGTCCTGGCCGTTCGTGAAGTCCCGTGCCGCCTGCTTGAGCGTCGTCGTGCCGAACACGGCGGTGGTGCGGGGCACGTCGAACCCGGCGTGCTGCAGCAGCCCGTGCTGGGCCACCTTGGAGACCTCGAGCTCGAGCACGTGGCTGCCGCCGACAACCTGGCGACCCGCTCGTTCGAGCCAGCCGAGGACCGCGCGGGTGTACTCCTTGCTGTGCTCGTGGCCGCGGGTGTGGCTCGACGCCGACATGCGGGACCAGTACACACCGGGCTCCGGCTCGGCACCGAGGTCGATCTGTCCCTCGGTCAGCAGGATCTCCTGCACCGGGACGCCCTCGGCCTCGAAGGCTGCGGCGAGCGGCGGGAACCACTCGGGGTTCTCGTGGATGACGTACACGCGGGGAGTGCTCACCCGCCCACCCTAGGCACGGTATACCGCACGCGGCCAAGTGTGTGACGCGCGGTTGCTCCGTGTGGTGCGTCCGGGTGCGTCTTCGCGTGGTGCGAGGTTGGTCACTCGGTGCCGGCCTGTAGGGCGGCACCGAGTGGTCAACCTCGCACGAGCCGGACGGACGCGCACCGTGCGGGGCGTCAGCCCGCGAAGGCCTGCTGACCGACGACGCCGAGGAGCTCGAGCTTCTGCGCGTCCTCGGACCCTGGGGGCGCGGTGAACAGCAACAGCGCCTGGGCTTGGTCGTCGGTGTGCAGGACCTGGCAGTCGACGGTGATCCGGCCGAGCTGCGGCTGCACGATCGTCTTGTTGTCGGACCAGCGACTCGTCACCTCGTGCAGTGCCCAGAGCTCGCGGAACTCGGGGCTGCGGGTCTCGAGCTCGGCGATCAGCTCGGTGGCCCGACGGTCCCCCGGTCCGGCCAGCCCCACTGCCGCCCGCAGCGACGCCACCACGACCCGGGCCAGTCGCTCGTGTTGCTCCGGCGCGTACTTCGCGAGCTCGTCGCCGGTCACGAACCACCGCCACGCCTGGTAGCGCTCGTTGCCGGGCAGGCTGACGGACGACCCGAGCAGCGCCGCCGCGAGCCGGTTCTCGACCAGCGTCTCGCCCAGGTGGCTGACCACGATCGCGGGGGTGTCCTCGAGCCGGTCGAGCACCCGCAGGATCGCGGGGTCGACGTGGTCGGCGCGGTGCAACCGGGTCGGGGCGTTCTGTCCGGCGAGGTGGAACAGGTGGTCGCGTTCGTCGAGGCTGCAGCGGAGCGCCCGGGCGATCGCGGCGATCATCTGCTCCGACGGCTGCGGTCCGCGCTGCTGTTCGAGGCGTGTGTAGTAGTCGACCGACATGCCCGCGAGCGCAGCGACTTCTTCGCGCCGGAGACCAGGCGTCCGGCGTCGTGGTCCCTGACCGAGGCCGACGTCCTCGGGGCGCAGCAGTTCGCGGCGACGGCGGAGGAAGTCGGCGAGTGCAGCGCGGTCCATGGTCCCGATTGTCGTCCGGTTCGCGCCGCCGTGCCAGGGATCGCCGATCCCCCGATGACCGAGGTCTGGATGGGTTGCCGACGGAGGCGCATGGTGGTGGACATGGACATCACGAACTCCACCGTCTTCATCCCCGGCGCGACCTCGGGCATCGGCCTCGCCCTGGCCCAGCGCCTGCAGGCCGCGGGCAGCACCGTCGTCATCGGCGGGCGTCGCCAGTCGCTCCTCGACTCGCTCGCCGCCGAGCACGGCTTCGGCACCGTGCAGATCGACGTGAGCGACGCCGCATCCATCGAGAAGGCCGCCGCCTCCGTCCTCGAGGCGTACCCGTCGCTCGACGCCCTCGTCACCATGTCGGGGATCATGCGCAACGAGGACCTGCGCTCCCCCGACCACATCCACGACGCGCTCGAGATCATCCAGACCAACCTGGTCGGCACGATCCGCCTCATCGACGCGTTCCTGCCGCACCTGCTGGCGCAGCCCACCTCGACCATCGTCACGGTCTCGTCCGGCCTCGCGTTCGTCCCGCTCACCGCGACGCCGACGTACAACGCCACCAAGGCCGGCATCCACTCGTACACGCAGTCGCTCCGTCAGCAGCTGCTCGGCACCCCGGTGTCGGTGCTCGAACTCGCTCCCCCGGCAGTGTCGACCGACCTGATGGGCGGAGCGGACTTCGGTGGCATGCCGCTGAACGCCTTCGCCGACGAGGTCATCGGGCTGCTGTCCGCCGGCGATTCGCCCGAGATCCTGGTGCAGAACGTGCTGCCGCTCCGGTTCGCCGAGCGCGACGGCACGCACCAGCAGATCTTCGAGGCGATGGCGTCGCGCGCGCACTGACCCGGGCGACGCCTCGAACGGTGCGAGGTTCCGCGTTCCGTGCGAGGCACTTCGGCTCGCACCGACCACGGAACCTCGCACCACGCGTGGTGTGCCTCGCACGGTGCGAGGAGCGCGTCAGTCGTCAGCGCCGTCGGCCTGCTCACCACGGCGACGGGCGAGCCGATCGAGGGCACGGCTCGCGAGCGGAAGCGCCGAGGCGATCACCGCGCTGTACAACGCCGAGTCGAGGGGCTTGTGGTGCAGCCGTGTCACCGCCCAGGCGGCGGTGAACGCCGTCACGGCCAGTGCCCCCTCGGCCACCCGGCCCAGCCGGTCGAGGCGCATCGGCGGCCGGAAGTCGTCATCGACGTCGCTCGGATCGTCTCGGAACGCCGAGACCGCGACACCGAACACCGGAAATGCGACCCCGAGGACCGCACCCGCCCACGCCGCGTCGTTCGCCGGGTCCCGCACGACAGCGGGTACGGCGAAGAACTCGATGACGAGCCCGCCGAGCACGGCGACGATCGCGAGCCACTGGGAAAGAGTGATGCGACGCACCCGCCGATCGTAGGGGTCCGCGGGTCCTGCGCGCGCTCCCCCGTTCGCGGGCTCAGAGTCCGGCGAGCAGTTGCTGCAGTTCGGCCTTGGCGTCGGGCATCCGCTCGGGGCCGGTGAGCCGTTCCCGCTGCACCGAGATGCGGACCGTGTCGGGCTTGGGACCGTCCTCGGTGTTCAGCAGCACGGATTCGCGGTCGGGGAAGGTCCACCGCGCCGACGGGCGCTTGCCGCCGCGGCGCTCGGACGTCGGCGTGGACCCGAGTGCGGCCGCGAACACCGGCACGATCCGATCGAGCACCGCCTCGCGCTCACCGTGGACCTGCCGCGAGGCCGACACCGCGAAGGTGCCGTCCGAGCGCTGACCGGGGATGCGGAGCCCACGAGCCTGCTCGTACCCGATGGTGATGCCCTGCGCCCACCACGGCTCGACGCCCTGATCCACGATCCACGAAGCGATCGCAGCGTGCCCGATGGTGGCTCCGCCCGCCGTGTCGATCAGCGCGTGCCACTCGTCCGGTGACTTGCCCGTCGCCGCGAGGACACGGTCCGGCGCCATCCCCTGCGCGTGCGAGCGAACCGTTCCGTCGGTCATGCCGTCATCGTAGGCCGGAGGACAGCGCCCTCGCGGATCAGCGCTGGGAACCGGTCCGCAGGCGACGCGCGAGCTGAGCACCCTCGGCGTCGATGATCAGCGGGAGGCGCTCCTTGTCGACGACCCCGAACGCAGGATCGACCGTCACGAAGCCGTCGACTTCCCAATGCCGAGCTGTTGCGACGTGCAATGCACCCGAGACGGTCAGGCCGAATTCTTCCATGAGATCTGGGACCTCATCGCTGACGGCATCGATCCCGACCCAGTGCAGTTGCGTCGACCGCAACAGTTCTCGCCATGCGGCGACATGGCGACGAGCGGCTTCCGTGGCCATGCCGTGAGCAGCTCGCAGAACCTCGAACTCCGTGTAGGCGCTGTACATCATCTCTGTACCTGCGAGGTCGAGGTGGTCGAGGAACGCGACCGCCTCCACCTTGTGACGATCGGTCCGGCGCAGCGCGCTCCGGATGAAGCTCGACTCGACGAGGACGGCGTCCGGGCGGGCGGCGCAGTCGTTGAACTCGAGGACCCGGTGCTGGTCGAAATGCTCGGGCGTGAGTCGCTCGAACACGGTCAGGGATGCGTGTGGAACGAGACGGTCGGCTCGACCCAGAAGTCCGGATCGATCGACTCAATCGCGCGCCGTCGGCGCTCGCGACGTTCTTCGAACGTGCCTTCAGGTCGCGGCGTCCGAGCGAACAGCGCTTGCCGTTCGGCTTCGGTGAAGATCTTCGGCCCCCGCTGCCGACCGGGATCCGCGCTGAGCAATGCGCGACGACGTCCCGCTGTGAGCTGTTCCTCGGTCAGGCCGCGGCGGTTCGGTCGGCGTGGTTCGGTCGGCTGCATGGTGTCTCCTTGGTCGATGTGATCAACCGTAGGAGCACCGAACGGACGGTAACAAACATTCCGTATTTCGCCGATCCGAGACGGGAGACGAGCTACTCCGCAGCGGCCAGGACCGTCCGACCGAGCCGCACGAAGTCGTCGACCCCGATCGCCTCGCCCCGCGCCGTCGGGTCGATGCCCGCCGCCGTCAGGACCTCGGAGGCGTGGGCACTGCCGCCGAGCACACCGGACAGGCTCTGCCGCAGCATCTTCCGACGCTGCTGGAACGCCGCATCGACCAGGGTGAACACCCGCGACCGCAGCCGCTCGTCCCCCGGGGGCTCGTGCCGGTCGAACGCCACGAGCACACTGTCGACGTTCGGGACGGGCCAGAACACCTGTCGGCTGACGAGCCCGGCCGTGCTCCACGAGCCGTACCAGGCGGCCTTGACGCTCGGCGACCCGTAGACCTTGCTGCCCGGGCCCGCCGCGAGGCGGTACCCGACTTCGGCCTGCACCATCACGAGCGACCGCTCGATCGACGGGAAGGTCGCGAGCAGGTGCAGCAGCACAGGCACCGAGATGTTGTACGGCAGGTTCGCGACCAGGTGCGTCGGTTCGGTGTCGAGGTCCGAAGCGGCGACGGTCATCGCGTCCTGCTGCACGACCGTCAACGAGGCCTCCGGCTGCATCGCGCTCACCGTCGACGGCAACCGCGCCGCGAGCCGCTTGTCGATCTCGACGGCGGTGACGGGGGCACCGGTCTCGGTGAGCCCGAGCGTCAGGGAGCCGAGGCCGGGTCCGATCTCGAGCACCCGGGACGAGGGCGTCACGCCGGCGACCGACACGATGCGCCGGACGGTGTTGGCGTCGTGCACGAAGTTCTGCCCGAGCTTCTTCGTCGGGGTCACGTCGAGTTCGGCGGCGAGCTCCCGGATCTCGGCCGGGCCGAGCAGCGCGCCCACTACTCGTCCACCGTCACGGGCTCGGCGTCCCACGCACCGTAGACGAGCTCGGTGTTCGACGCGATCTGCGCGGCGAGCATCGAGGCATCGGTGCCGAGGGTCTCCGCCATCGACCGCAGGGTGATCGGGATCAGGTACGGGGCGTTCGGCCGGCCGCGGTACGGCGTCGGGGTCAGGAACGGCGCGTCCGTCTCGACCATGATCAGGTGCCGCGGCGCGACGACGAGGGCCTCGCGGAGCGGTGCCGCGTTCTTGAACGTCACGGTGCCGGCGAACGACATGTACCAACCGCGCTCGGCACAGAGCCGAGCCAGGTCGGGTCCGCCGGAGAAGCAGTGGAACACGGTGCGCTCCGGAGCCCCGACGCGGTCGAGCACCTCGACCACGGCGTCGTGCGCGTCGCGGTCGTGGATGGTCAGCGCGAGGCCGTGCTCCTTCGCGATGCGGATGTGCTCTTCGAACGAACGGATCTGGGCGTCGCGCCCGTCCTCACCGGTGCGGAAGAAGTCGAGCCCGGTCTCACCGATCGCCCGGACGCGGGGCAACGCTGCCAGCGCCTCGATCCCGGCGAGGTGCTCGTCGAGCAGCCCCTGCTCCTGCAGCGACGGCGCCTCGTTCGGGTGCAGTGCGACCGCTGCGAGCACGCGGGGTTCACGGGCGGCGATCGACGCGGACCACTGCGAAGTGGCGAGGTCGGTGCCGACCTGCACGACACCGCGGACGCCGACGCTCGAGGCACGGCCGAGGTGCTCGCGGTAGTCGAGCGCCCCGTCGCCACCGTCGGCGATCTCCATGTGCGTGTGGTTGTCGTAGACCGGGACCACGAGCGCCTCGGGCAGGGGCGGGTAGGTCAGGTCGCGCTTGGAGCCGTCCCCGTCGCCACGGGAGCGGAGGTGGGCGTCGGTCACGCGGCGCCCTGCTCCGCCTGCTCGATGCGCGGGAACAGCCCGCTCTCGAGCGCCACGACGTGCGAAGCACCCTGCCACTCGAAGGCACGATCGACTCGCTGCTCGGCGATCGAGCCGCCGGCACCGATCGACGCCCACAGCTTCTCGGTGGCCTTCGGCATCACCGGGGAGAGCAGGACCGCGACGGTGCCGAGCCCACGGAGCGCGGTGGTCAGGACGGTGCCGAGCCGCTCGCGGTTCGCGTCGTCCTTCGCCAGGGCCCACGGCTGCTGCTCGGTGATGTACCCGTTCAGGGCATCGACGAGCTCCCAGACGGCGGCGATCGCCTCGTGCGGGGCGAACGCGGCGATGGCTGCGTCGGCACGCTCGGTGACCGAGACCGCCAGGGCATCGATCGCCTGGTCCGACTCGGTCAGCGAGCCGCGCGCCGGCACTGCGCCGTCGAAGTACTTCTGCAGCATCGCGACCAGGCGCGAGGCCAGGTTGCCGAAGCCGTTCGCGAGCTCGGCCTGGTACCGCGCCGAGATGTCCTCCCAGCTGAAGTTGCCGTCCTGCCCGAAGGTGATGGCGCGGAGGAAGTAGTAGCGGAAGGCGTCGGAGCCGAAGGTGTCGGTGATCTCCGACGGCGCGATGCCGGTCAGCTTCGACTTGGACATCTTCTCGCCCCCGACGAGCAGCCAGCCGTGACCGAAGACGCGCTCGGGTACAGGCAGGCCGGCAGCCATGAGCATCGCCGGCCAGATGACCGCGTGGAAGCGGGCGATGTCCTTGCCGACGATGTGCACGCTCGGCCACAGGCGCTTGAAGGCCTCGTCGTCCTCGGTGCCGTAGCCCAGCGCCGTGACGTAGTTGAGCAGGGCGTCGAACCACACGTACAGGACGTGGTCGCTGTCCCACGGGATCTTGATGCCCCAGTCGAAGCTGGACCGCGAGATCGACAGGTCGCGGAGGCCCTGCTTCACGAACGAGATGATCTCGTTGCGGACGCTCTCCGGCTGGATGAACAGCGGGTTCGACTCGTACAGGTCGAGCAGGCGCTGCTCGAAGTCCGACATGCGGAAGAAGTAGTTGCGCTCGGACAGCACCTCGACCGGGATCGAGTGGATGGCACAGACCTGCTGCCCCTCGTACGCACCGGTGCCGGGGACCAGGTCGCTCGGCTGCTTGTACTCCTCGCAGCCCACGCAGTAGAAGCCCTCGAACTCGCCGGCGTAGATGAAGCCGTCGTCGTAGAGCTTCTGCAGGAACGCCGTCACACCGCGCTCGTGGCGCTCGTCGGTGGTGCGGATGAAGTCGTCGTTGGCCACGTCGACGGTGTCGAGCAGCGGCTTCCACGCCTCGGTCACGAGTCGGTCGGCCCACTCCTGGGGCGTGACCTCGTTCGCCGAGGCGGTGCGCAGGATCTTCTGTCCGTGCTCGTCGGTGCCGGTGAGCAGCCAGGTGTCGTCACCCCGCTGCCGGTGCCAGCGCGCGAGGACGTCCGCGGCGACCTCGGTGTAGGCGTGCCCGATGTGGGGCACGTCGTTCACGTAGAAGATCGGCGTGGTGATGCTGAACGAGGACCCGGCGGACATGCGGACCATCCTACGGGCGCGCGGAACCCGGATGACGCGCGCGGCGGTGGACTGTGGAAAACCGGATCCGGGAGGCCCGTGGCGGGCCCGCCCCGCGCCTCCAGACCGGCCGACGCGAACGTGACGAGCCCCGCTCAGCGCGCCGCGAGCGCCCCTTCGTACAGGTCCCGCTTCGACAGCCCGGTCGCGTCCGCGACCGCCGCTGCGGCCTCCTTCATGCGCATGCCGGCGGCCACCCGCTCGAGCACGAGGCGGACCCCGTCGTCGAGCGTCGCCTCCTCGGTGGCCTCGGCGGCACCGGCGACGACGATGCAGATCTCGCCCCGGACCCCCTCTGATGCCCACGTGACGAGCTCGTCGAGCGGACCGCGCCTGACCTCTTCGTACAGCTTCGTGAGCTCACGGCAGACCGCGGCACGACGGTCGCCCCCGAACCCGACGGCCATGTCGGCGAGCGTCTCGGCCAACCGGTGCGGCGACTCGAAGAAGACCATCGTGCGCTGCTCCCCCGCGAGCGCCTGGAACGCGCGGCGACGCTCCCCGCCCTTGCGCGTCGGGAACCCCTCGAACGTGAAGCGGTCCGTCGGCAGTCCGGAGACGGCGAGCGCCATGAGCACCGCCGACGGGCCGGGCAGTGCCGTGACCGTGACGCCAGCGGCTGCCGCTGCCTCGACGAGCGGGAAGCCGGGGTCGCTGATCGCGGGCATGCCGGCGTCGGTGAGGACCACGACGTCCTCGTCACGAGCGAGCTCGACGACCTCGGACGCCTTCGCCCGTTCGTTGTGCTCGTGCAGGGCGATGAGCCGCGGACGGTTCTCGATGCCGAGGGCACGCATGAGGTGGATGGCGGTCCTGGTGTCCTCCGCCGCGACCACGGTGGCGTTGGAGAGGGTCTCGACGAGACGGCGCGAGGCGTCCCCGAGGTTGCCGATGGGGGTTGCTGCGAGGACGATCACGCCACCCATTGTCGTCGCAGCGGGGTCGCAGCGCGGACATGCGGTCGATCCGTAGGATGCTCAACGATGACCAGCGAGCTGACCGACGACCGCACGGCCGTGTCCGACGGGCCGGTCGGCTCGCGCCTCGACGACTGGTGGGGGCGGGTGCTCTCCACCGCCCAGCGCGTCGCGGTGTGGCGCTGGGCCGGACCGATCGCGGTGACGCTGCTCGCCGCCGTGCTGCGCCTGGCGAACCTGGGGAACCCGCACTCCCTGGTCTTCGACGAGACCTACTACGTCAAGGACGGCTGGTCGATCGTCCACCTCGGCTACGAGGGCACCTGGCCGGCGAACCCGAGCAGCGACTCCGCCCCGACGACCGACGACCGGTTCTCGAGTGGTGAGACGGACATCTTCACCAGCGCCGCGGAGTTCATCGCGCACCCGCCGCTCGGCAAGTACCTGATCGGGCTCGGCATGCTCCTGTTCGGGGCGGACAACTCGTTCGGCTGGCGGTTCGCCGTCGCCGTGCTCGGCATCGCGACGGTGTTCCTCACCGCGGTGATCGCCCGGTCGCTGTTCCGCTCCACCCTGGTCGGCACGCTCGCCGGCGGCCTGCTCGCGATCGACGGCCAGGCCATCGTGATGTCCCGCGTCACGCTGCTCGACGGGATCCTGACGTTCTTCGTCGTGCTCGGGTTCGGGGCGCTCCTGCTCGACCGGCGCCGGAGTCAGCGGCGGCTCGACGACTGGGTCGCCGAGCGCGTCGCCGCCGGCCGGGACACCCTGTGGGGGCCCGTGCTCTGGTGGCGTCCGTGGCTGTTCGCGATGGGGCTGACGATGGGGTTGGCCACCGCGACGAAGTGGTCGGGGATGTACTTCCTGGCGTTCTTCGCCGTGTACTCCGTGCTGAGCGACATGATGATGCGCCGCCGTGCGGGGGTCGAGTTCTGGTCGTCCAGCGCGCTGCTGCAGCAGGCCCCCGTGTCGTTCCTGCTCACCGTGCCGATCGCCGCCGTCACCTACGTCGCGTCGTGGACCGGCTGGTTCGTGTCGAAGGACGGCTGGGACCGGAACTGGCTGGCCTCCGGCGGCGAACGCTGGACCGGATTGCTCCGGTGGGTGCCGGACAGTCTGCAGAACTGGTGGCACTACCAGTCGGAGATCTACAACTTCAACATCGGGCTGCACACGCCGCACTCGTACCAGGCGAACCCGCTGCTCTGGCTCGTGATGCAGCGGCCCACGTCGATGTTCTACGTCGGGACCGATGCCGGCCAGGACGGCTGCTCGGCGAGCCGCTGCGGCGAGGCGATCACCGGCGTCGCGAACCCGTTCATCTGGTACGCGGCGGTCATCGCGACCGTGGCGCTGCTCGTGCTCTGGATCCTGCGCCGACAGTGGCAGTACGGCTTCGTCCTGCTCGGCGTCGCCGCGGGCTACCTGCCGTGGCTGATGTACGTCAACCGGACGGTCTTCCAGTTCTACACGATCGCCTTCGAGCCCTTCATGGTGATGGCACTGGCGGCGGCGATCGGGTTGGTGCTCGGCTCACGGACCGATCCGCGGCCCCGACGGACCCGGGCGATCGTCTGGGTCGGCGTGTACCTGGTCGTGGTCGTGCTCGCGTCGGCGTACTGGTACCCGATGTGGACCGCGATCCAGGTGCCGTGGGACTTCATCCGGTCGCACTACTGGCTGCCGAGCTGGCTGTAGCGCGCGTCGGGTGTCGGCCCGGCGCGCTGGTCGCGACCGGCCCGGCGCACTGGTCGCGACCAGACCGCCGGACAGGAGGCACGGGTCGGGCCCGCCACGGGCCTCCCGTCCGGGGTCGGTTGGCACCCGAGCCGCGCGCGGTCCGCGGGGACGCGTCAGGACTGCGCGTGCAGCGCGCGCTCGATCGACTCGCGGTCGAGCGGGTCGCCGACCATGCTCGGCGCGGTCCGGGTCTGCGGCAGGACGCCCTCGATGAGGAGTTCGGCGTACCGGCGCCAGGCGTTCGGGTCGTGCTCGCGGGTGGCGTCCGCGACGGCACCCACCATGGCGGTGAGCATCGGGAGGTCGCGGTAGTCGAAGCCGGGGCGGACCACCCCGGCAGTCTCGGCCCGCCCGATGATCGCGGAGACCTGGCGTTCCAACCGGTCACGCTCCTGCACGATCGACGGACGCGCCTTGCCCGCACGCACGATGGCGTCGGCGAGCGCACGGTCGCGGGCGCGGAACTCGAACACCCCGGTCAGGTAGACCCGCAGGGCCTCGCGCGGGTCGACGACGTCGGCGGCGCGGGCCGCTGCGTCGTTCATCGCCTCGAACTTGGTGGCGAGCAGCGCCTCGATCAAGGAGTCCTTGTCGGCGAAGCGTCGGTACACGGTGCCGACACCGACCCCCGCTTCGTGCGCGATGTCGTTCAGGGTGACCGACAGCCCGCGCTCCGCGAAGCACTTGCGAGCGGTCTGCAGGATCAGCTCGCGGTTGCGTGCCGCATCGGCGCGCAGCGGGCGCTCGAGGTCGGGCGCGGACTCGGTGGTGCTCACGATGCCGAACCTAGTTGAACTTTCTGGGAATAAGTGGATGCGGACCTTCCGTTTCGGTCTACACTGTCGACAAACGGATGCCGTGCATCCGTTTGACACCTCTCCTCTTCGAAACGCCCGACGGTGCGCGCTTCGTGCTCCCCCTCCAACCTTCTCGAAGGAGGCTGCCGTGACGGCAGAACACACCGTGCCGACCCCCACCGGGGCAGCACCCACGACTTCTGGCACTACCCCCGCCAAGAGCAACCACCGCTGGATCGCCCTGGCGGTCATCGCCCTCGCCCAGCTGATGGTCGTGCTCGACGCCACCATCGTGAACATCGCGCTCCCCTCGGCCCAGGCCGACCTGGGGTTCGGCACCGACCAGCGCCAGTGGATCGTCACCGCGTACTCGCTGGCGTTCGGCTCGCTCCTGTTGCTCGGCGGGCGCCTCGGCGACCTGTTCGGCCGCAAGAACACGTTCATCATCGGCCTGGTCGGCTTCGCGGTCGCGTCCGTGCTCGGCGGCCTCGCCGACTCGTTCGGCCTGCTCGTCGCGGCCCGCGCCCTGCAGGGTGTCTTCGGCGCCCTGCTCGCACCGTCCGCGCTCGGCATGCTGACCACCACGTTCCGCGACCCGAAGGAGCGCGGTCGTGCGTTCGGCATCTTCGGCTCGATCGCCGGTTCCGGTGCGGCCATCGGCCTGCTCCTGGGCGGCGTGCTCACCGAGTACGCGTCGTGGCGCTGGTGCCTCTACGTCAACGTCGTCTTCGCCGTGCTCGGCGTGATCGGCGCGCTCGTGTTCATGGAGAAGCCGCCGAAGGTCGACCGGCCGCGCATCGACGTCGCCGGCGTCATCACCATCACCGCCGGTCTGGTCGGTGTCGTCTACGGGTTCTCGAACGCCGAGACCAACGGCTGGGACTCCCCCGTCACCATCGCGATGCTCGCCGGTGGCGTCGTCCTGATCGCCGCGTTCGTGTTCATCGAGACCCGTGTGGCGCACCCGCTGCTGCCCCTGCGGGTCGTGCTCGACCGTGACCGCGGCGGGTCGTTCATCGCGATCGGCCTGGTGGCGATCGGCATGTTCGGCATCTTCCTGTTCCTGACCTACTACCTCGAGCAGACCCTCGGGTTCAGCTCGCTGCAGACCGGTCTGGCCTTCCTGCCGATGCCGCTGTCGATCATGATCTCGGCGACGCAGATCGGTGGGCGACTGCTGCCGCGCATCGGCCCGAAGATCCTGATCTTCGCCGGTGGCCTCGTCGCCGCGATCGGCCTGCTCCTGCTGCTGCGCACCGACCTGGACAGCTCCTACGCGGGCACCGTCCTGCCGGCGCTGATCGTCATCGGGCTCGGCATGGGCACGATCTTCTCGTCCGCGATGAACACCGCGACCACCGGGGTGGCCCGAGCCGACGCCGGTGTGGCCTCGGCGACGGTGAACACCATGCAGCAGATCGGTGGCTCGATCGGCACGGCGCTGCTGTCGACGATCTTCGCCGACGTCGTGAAGAACAGCCTGACCGGGCTGTCGGCGGCACCCACGAAGCTGCAGCAGGCGCAGGCCACGCTCGACGGCTACCACGTGGCGTTCGGCATCTCGGCCGGTGTGCTCGTGCTCGTCGCCCTGGCGGGTGGCCTGCTCATCAACCGGCAGTCGGTGCGGCTCGACCGGCTCGCCCACGCCGCGTCCACGACGACCGGGAGCATCCCCGCCGCCGCACACTGACGCCTCAGCTCGTCCGAACGGCCCGTCCTGGTTCTGCCGGGGCGGGCCGTTCGTGCGTGTGTGTGTGGCGGGGCAGGGTGGGGCTGGGGTGCGGGCGGGGGCGGTTGCGGGCGGGGGCGGGTGCCGGGTCGCACGGGTTTTGCGACGTTCCACGAGTCGTTCAACGCGTGGATCGTCGGAACATGCACCCGCAGTCATTGCGTGTGCATGTTGCGACGAACCACCGGTCGAACAACTCGTGGATCGGCGGAACATGCGCACGCACCAGCCACCACACGCGCCCCGGTTGCGCAGTGTGTCGGTTTCCCTGTCACCCGTCAGTGGTCCGCATTATCGTGTGCGGCATGGCCCCCGTCCTGACCTCGCCGCTCGTGTCGACGCAGTGGCTCGCCGACCACCTCGGTGGTGACGAGCTCGTCGTCCTCGACGCCTCCGTGCACACGGTGGGGACCGGCCTCGAGACGATGTGGCACTCCGCGGTCGCCTCCTACGAGCAGCGCGGGCACGTCCCCGGCGCCCGCTTCGCCGACCTCGTCGACGCGTTCTCCACGCCGGGCGCCGAGGTGCCCTTCACCCGCCCGAGTGCCGAGCGGTTCGAGGCAGCTGCTGGCGACCTCGGCGTCACGAACACCTCGACGGTCGTGGTCTACGACGACAGCATCGGCGAGTGGTCGGCGCGGCTGTGGTGGATCTTCCGGTCGTTCGGCTTCGACTCCGTCGCGGTCCTCGACGGCGGGTTCACGAAGTGGCGCGACGAGGGCCGGCCGGTCCGCGTCGGTGCACTGCGCCATTCACCATCGCCGGCGAAGGCGCCCGACGACGACAGCGCCTTCCTCGCCGGTGAAGAACGCCCGCTCTGGGCCGACCACGCCCGTGTCCGCCGAGCAGTGACGGGTGAACAGCCCGCGGCACTGGTGTTCGCGGCGCCCGCAGCGGCCCTCGGCGACGACCACCCGCCGATCATCCCGGGGAGCACCCCGATCACCGTGGACACCCTGGTCGACCCGGACACCAACGCGTACCTGCGCGGGCCGAAGCTCGCCGAGGCGTTCGCCGCGGTCGTCGGCGAGGACGAGATCGTGACGTACTGCGGGGTCGGCAGCGCCGCGTGCGTCGATGCCCTGGCGCTGACCGTGCTCGGCCACGACAAGGTCACCGTGTACGACGGCTCGCTGCTGGACTGGTGGCGGCACGAGCCCGAGGCCATGGCGTCCTGACGACGACGCGCGCCCCGGCTAGCGTTGGCGCATGAGCTCCAGACGCGCGGTCATCCTCGGCGGTACCGGCGGGATCGGTTCGGCCGTCGCGCGTGAACTCCTCGACGCCTCCGGGCGGGGCGGCGACGACTGGCAGGTCGACGTCATCGCGCGCCGCGGTGGCCCGGCAGCCGATTCCCTCACCGCCCGCGGCGCGACCTTCACCGCGGGTGACCGCCGCGACACGAGCACCCTGCGCGACCTCCTCCGCCCCGGCGCGGACCTGCTCGTCGACACCGTGGGGCTGACCCGCGACGACGCGACGCAGCTCCTGCCGTTCCTCGACGACGTCGGTTCCAGCGTCTTCGTCTCCTCGCGTGCGGTCTACGTCGACGACCAGGGCCGGCACGCGAACTCGACGGACAAGCCGGTCTTCGGCGCCGCGGTCACCGAGATCCAGCCGACCGTCACGGCGGGCGACGGCGACCCGACCAGCCGTGACGGCTACGGCGCGGCGAAGGTGGCGTCCGAGCAAGTGCTGCTCGACCACGGCGCCCCGGTCACGGTGCTGCGCCCGTCGAAGGTCTACGGCGTCGGCATCGGTCGACCGCGAGAGTGGTTCGTGGTCCGCCGGGTCCTCGACGGCCGGGAACGCATCCTGCTCGCCGACCACGGCCGCGGTGTGGACCACACGACGGCGGCGAGCGGCATCGGCTCGCTCGTCCGACTGGTCGCGGACGCTCCGGACCGGCGCATCCT
Organism: Curtobacterium sp. PhB190; assembly: GCF_004365385.1. Taxonomy (NCBI): domain Bacteria; kingdom Bacillati; phylum Actinomycetota; class Actinomycetes; order Micrococcales; family Microbacteriaceae; genus Curtobacterium; species Curtobacterium sp. PhB190. The sequence continues at coordinate 395,674 of NZ_SODN01000002.1, forward strand.
CAACGTCGCCGACGACACCGCTCCGACGGCGCTCGAGATCGTGCGGACCATCGCTGGACACCTCGACCACCGGTTCGACGAGGTCCTGCTCGACGCCGACGCCCCTGCCTTCGTCGGCACCACCCCCTGGTCGTCGCCGTCACCGTTCGTCCTCGACACGACGGCGGCACGCGCGCTCGGGTGGCAGCCGCCGACCTTCGCGGCCGCGGTCCTGCCCGAACTCGACTGGTTGGTGGAGACGGCGCAGTCCACACCGGCTGACGGTGACGTGCCGTGGGCCGACGACCCGTTCTGGGAGCGCATGTTCGACTACGGCCCCGAGGACGCTGCCCTCGCGCTCCTGTCGCTGGGCCTCGGGTGACGGTGCCGAGCACGCCCCGCTCCGAGGTCCTGTTCATCGGCGGGCGGTCCGGTGTCGGCAAGTCCACCGCTGCCGAGGCGCTGCACGACCTGCTCGTCGCCGCGGACGTGCGCCACGCGGTGATCGAGGGCGACCTGCTCGACCTGGCGCACCCGGCACCGCACGTCGAGCACCCCGAGGCGCGGCTCGCGGAACGGAACCTCGCCGCCCTGTGGACGTCCTACCGCGAGCTCGGCCACCACCGGCTGGTCTACACGAACACCGTTTCCGTGCTCGAACACGAGCGTCTGGCGGCCGCCATGGGCGACGACCCCGTGGTCACGACGGTCCTGCTGCGCGCGGCGGACGGTCCCACCGCCGAGCGGCTGGCCCGACGGTCGGGTGGCGAGGTCCCGCAGGCGCAGCTCGCGCACAGCACGCGGACGGCCGGGAGGCTCGACTCGGCTTCCGGGGACACGGTCACCCGGGTGGACACGGACGGTCTCACCCCCACCCAGGTCGCACAGCGTCTCGCCGCGTTGACGGGGTGGCTCCCCCGCTGACCGTCCCGCTGCGGCCTGTGGACTCCGCGATCCGTCCACAGATCGCCTCCGTCGCTGGCCCGCTCAGTCGCCACGGGGCACGCTGGAGCCATGAACGACAACCGACTCGGCACCTCGGTCAGCCCGTACCTCCGGCTGCACGCCGACAACCCCGTGGACTGGCGCGAGTGGGGCCCCGAAGCCTTCGCCGAGGCACGTGAGCGCGGCGTCCCGGTCCTGGCGTCGGTCGGCTACGCCACGTGCCACTGGTGCCACGTCATGGCGCGTGAGAGCTTCGCCGATCCGGAGATCGGTTCACTGCTCCGCCAGGACTTCGTCGCCGTCAAGGTCGACCGCGAAGAACGTCCCGACGTCGACGCCAGCCTGATGGCCGCCGCGAGCGCGTTCACGCAGCAGCTCGGGTGGCCCCTGACGACGTTCCTGACGCCCGAAGGCCACGTGTTCTTCGCCGGCACCTACTTCCCGCCGACCCCCGTCGGTCAGGTGCCCGCGTTCCGGCAGATCCTGGCGGCGGTGCTCGATGCGTGGACCGAGCGGCGGCACGAGGTCGACGCGAACGCCGCGGCCATCGCGACGGCGATCCGGCAGGGGGCCGAGGCGGACGCGACCGCCCGCGCTGGCGAGGGTGCTGGCGGAGCAGCCACGGGCCTCCCGTCCGCCGACAGCATCCGGGCCGTCACCGGTCAGCTGTCGCAGGCAGAGGACACCACCTACGGTGGTTTCGGCGGTGCTCCGAAGTTCCCGAGCACGCCGCTGCTGGAGTTCCTCGCCGACGCAGCACGCGACGGCGATGCCGAGGCCGACGGCCTGCTGGACCGGTCGCTCCACGCGATCCGGGCCTCCGAGTTGACCGATGCCGACGGCGGTGTCTTCCGGTACGCCACCAAGCGCGACTGGAGTGTGCCGCACTACGAGCGGATGCTCTACGACAACGCCGGACTCCTCGCGGTCGCCGGCGCCGAACAGGCGCGCGGCATCGCGGACTTCCTGCGCGACACCCTGCGCCAGGACGACGGGGCGTTCGTCGCCGCGCAGGACAGCGAGTCCACGATCGACGGCCAGCGGGTGGAGGGCGAGTGGTACCGGCGGCCGCTGTCGGAGCGCGCGCTCCTCGAGCCGCCACCACTCGACGACCAGGTCCTGACCGGTTGGAACGGCCTGGCGATCCGCGGACTCGCGATCGCCGGTGACCGCCATGACGACCCCGAGATGATCTGCCTCGCCCGGGATGCGGCCGATGCGCTGCTGCGGTCGCACGTGCGTGACGGGCACGTCGTGGTCCGCTCGAGCACGCCTCGCGGCGCGTCAGCAGCACCGGCGACCATCGAGGACGTCGGACTGCTGGCCGAGGGTCTGCTCGAGCTCGCCCTGGTGACCGGCGAGGTCACCTACGCCGTGACGGCTCGTTCCCTGGTCGACGACGGCCTGGCGAACCGGTTCGACGTCGACGCCGTGCTCGCCGGAGCGGGCACGGCGACCGGGGAACAGCCGCAGACCGCGATGCGCTCCGGCACGGTGGCGCTGGCCGCAGCGGCAGCCGGCCTCGCGGCGTTGACCGGGGACTCCGCGTACCGGACAGCGGCGGCGCGGTTGGTGGCCGACCGCGCGACGACGGGTACCGAGCGACCGCTCGGGCACGCCGACGCCCTCGGTGTCGCACTCGGCTTGCAACGGCCCTCGCGCGAGGTCGTGGTCGTGACGTCGGACCCGCACGACCCACTCCGCGATGCCGTCCGCGCCGCGCGCCGACCCGGCACGGTCATCGCTCGTGTGACCCCGACGCAGGCTGCGGAGTGGTCAGCTGCGGGGTTCGAACTGTTCGAGGCACGGGACGCACTCGACCCGGCTGCGTACGTCTGCCACGACCGCGTGTGCGCCCTGCCCGCTCGGTCCGCAGGAGACCTGGCCGCCGGGCTCGCAGCACCGGCGGCGTGACGGTATCCTGGAATGCTCATGTCTCCCACGCCGCCAGTCATCACGTACCCGCCCGAGCTGCCGGTCTCGCAGCGGCGGGACGACATCGCGGCTGCCATCCGTGACAACCAGGTCGTCATCGTCGCGGGTGCCACCGGCTCGGGCAAGACCACCCAGCTGCCGAAGATCTGCCTCGAGCTGGGGCGTGAGCACATCGGGCACACCCAGCCCCGCCGGATCGCCGCTCGCACCATCGCCGAGCGCGTGTCAGAAGAGCTCGGCAGCGAGCTCGGCGACCTCGTCGGCTACCAGGTCCGGTTCACCGACAAGGTGTCGTCGAACACCCGCATCAAGCTGATGACCGACGGCATCCTGCTGAACGAGATCCACTTCGACCGCGACCTGAAGCGGTACGACACGATCATCATCGACGAGGCGCACGAGCGGTCGCTCACGATCGACTTCCTGCTCGGCTACCTCAAGCGGCTCCTGGTCCGGCGACCCGACCTCAAGCTGATCATCACGAGCGCGACGATCGACCCCGAGTCCTTCTCGAAGCACTTCGGCGACGCCCCGATCATCGAGGTCTCCGGGCGGACCTACCCCGTCGAGATCCGGTACCGCCCGCTCGTGTCCGAGGACGCCGACGACACCGATGAGGACGACGAGACCGATTCGCGCACGGCCGACCGCGGCGGGGCGAACGGCGCCGACGACCGCGACACCCTGCAGGGGATCACCGACGCGTTGGACGAACTCGCGCGGGAAGAACCCGGCGACGTGCTCGTGTTCCTGTCCGGCGAGAACGAGATCCGCGACGCGCAGGACGCGATCGAGGGCAAGCGCTACCAGGGCACCGAGGTCCTGCCCCTGTACGGCCGGCTCTCCGCCGCCGACCAGCACCGCGTCTTCGACCGACGCACCACGCCGGGGATCCGCCGACGCGTGGTGCTCGCCACCAACGTCGCCGAGACCTCGCTGACGGTGCCCGGCATCAAGTACGTCATCGACACCGGCACCGCGCGCATCTCGCGGTACTCCCCGCGCGCCAAGGTGCAGCGGCTGCCGATCGAGGCGATCTCGCAGGCCAGCGCCAACCAGCGTTCGGGTCGAGCGGGCCGCACGAGCGCCGGCATCGCGATCCGGCTCTACTCCGAAGACGACTTCGAGCGTCGCGACGAGTTCACCGACCCCGAGATCCTGCGGACGAACCTCGCCGCGGTGATCCTGCAGATGATCTCGCTCGGGTTCGGCGACATCGAGTCGTTCCCGTTCCTGCAGCCACCGGACTCCCGCGGCGTGAAGGACGGCCTGGACCTGCTGCGCGAACTCCGTGCCGTCGACAAGGACGGCCGGATCACCAAGTCCGGACGACAGCTCACCCGGCTGCCGATCGACCCGCGGCTCGGCCGGATGGTGCTCGAGGCCGGGCGCCAGGGCGTCGGTCGCGAGGTCGTCGCCGTCGTCAGTGCCCTGAGCATCCAGGACCCCCGCGAACGCCCGCTCGAGAAGCGCGCCCACGCCGACCAGATGCACGCCCGCTTCGCCGACCCGACGAGCGACTTCCTCACCCTGCTCGCGCTGTGGAACTACATCGAGGACAAGCAGGACGAGCTGTCGTCGAGCGCGTTCCGCCGGCTCTGCAAGGCCGAGTTCCTCAACTACCTGCGCATCCGCGAGTGGCAGGACCTCTACCGCCAGCTCTCCCGCGCCGCGAAGCAGGTCGACGTCCGCGTGGGGCAGTCCCGCTCCGAGGACGGCGACGCGGTGCACCGGTCCCTGCTCGCCGGTCTGCTCAGCCAGATCGGGCTGCGCGACCGCGAGAAGCGCGACTACCTCGGCTCGCGGAACACCCGGTTCGTGGTGTTCCCGGGCAGTGTGCTCGCGAAGAAGCAGCCCGACGCGGTGATGGCGGCCGAACTCGTCGAGACCAGTCGACTGTTCGCACGGACCGTCGGCCGGATCGACCCCGCCTGGGTCGAGCCCCTCGCCGGTGACCTGCTGAAGCGCACCTACGGCGAACCGCACTGGGAGAAGAAGCAGGGCGCGGTCGTCGCCTACGAGCGGGTGACCCTGTTCGGCGTCCCGATCGTGCAGCGGCGCCGCGTGCAGTACGCCCGGATAGACCCGGAGCACTCGCGCGAGCTCTTCATCCGCCACGCCCTGGTCGAGGGCGAGTGGGAGTCGCAGCAGGCGTTCGACCGTGCCAACCGGAAGCTCCGCAAGGAACTCGAGCAGCTCGAGGAGCGCACGCGCCGGCGCGACATCCTGCTCGACGACGAGAACGTCTACGAGTTCTACGACGCCCGCATCCCCGCCGACATCGCGACGACCCGCGACTTCGAGGGGTGGTGGCGGACGACGCGCCGCGACCAGCCGGACCTGCTCACGATGCGCAGGGCGGACCTCCTGGACGAATCCGCTGCCGAGGCAGCGGAGGACGACGTCGAGTACCCGACCCAGTGGCGGAGCGGCGACCAGCGACTCGCGATCCAGTACCGCTTCGAGCCGGGCGCGCAGGACGACGGCGTCAGCGTGCAGGTGCCGCTCGCGCTGCTCCCCCGCATGCGCGAAGAGGGCTTCGACTGGCAGGTCCGCGGCCTCCGCAAGGAGCTCGTGACCGCTCTCATCAAGTCGCTGCCGAAGCAGATCCGCAAGAACGTCGTACCCGCCGCCGACTGGGCCGAGAAGATCGTCGCCGAGCTGCCGGACGACGCCCCGACCGAGCCGACCGAGTCGTTCCGCGCGACCCTGGCCAAGGCGATCCAGCGTATGACCTACGTCCCGGTGTCGGAGTCCGACTTCGACCTGGCCCGCGTGCCGTCGCACCTGCTGCCGACCTGGGCGGTCGTCGACGAACGTGGTCGGCGGGTCGAGGCCGGCAAGGACCTGTCGGTCCTGCAGACGAAGCTCAAGGACCGCACGCAGCAGAGTGTCGCCTCCGCCACGGTGCGGGCTGCGGGACAGCCAGGAGGCGCGGCTCGCGTCGCCGCCGCCGGTGGCGGTGCCGGGGTGGAACAGTCCGGCCTCACCACGTGGCCGGCCCAGGACCTGCCGCAGACCCTCGACACCAAGCAGGCCGGTGGTGTCATCCGCGCCTACCCGTCCCTGGTGGAGGAGGGCTCCGGCCCGAAGGCGACCGTCGGCGTGCAGTTGCTCGCGACGCCGTCCGACCGGCAGGTGCGCATGCCCGCCGGGGTCCGTCGCCTGGTGATGCTCGCGGTGCCGTCGCCGGTGTCGTACATCCAGTCGCACCTGACCGCGCAGGAGAAGCTCGCACTCGCGGCGAGCCCGTACGTCTCCACGAACGCACTCTTCGACGACGTGCTCGCGGCCGTCGTCGACGCGGTGATCCGTCGCGCTCACCCGGACGGGCTCGTGTTCACGAAGGCCGCGTTCGAAGCGGTTCGTGACGCCGTGTCGGCGACGGTCGTCGACACGATGTTCACGGCAGTGTCCGAGCTCGCTGCCGTGCTCCTCGCCCAACGGTCCGCCGAACGAGCACTCAAGCAGGCGAACTCGATGTCCCTGCTCGGTGCGCTGACGGACATGCGCCAGCAGATGGAGCGTCTCGTCTCCCCGGGGTTCGTCTCCGTCGCCGGGACCGACCGGCTCCGGCGCATCCGGGTCTACCTGCAGGGCATCGAGGCGCGCGTGCAGAAGCTGCTGCAGAACCCCGGGCGCGATGCCACGTGGATGCGCGAGGTCACCGTCGCGACCGACCGCTACGTCGACGCTGGCGGGGCCTTCCCGCCGTCGGTCGGTTCGCACCCCGAGCTCGTGCACGCGCGGTGGATGCTCGAGGAGTTCCGCCTCAGCCTGTTCGCGCAGGAACTCGGCACCGCTGAGACGGTGTCGCTGCAGCGGATCACGAAGGCCCTGACCGCAGCGCGCTGATCGGTCTACCGTGACGGCCATGATCGGCACACTCGACATGGTGGTCCTGGACTGCGCAGACCCTCGCGGCCTCGCGCGCTTCTACGCGGAGCTGCTCGGCGGCGAGATCGTCGGCTTCGACGAGGACTGGGCGGAGGTCGCGCTCCCCTTCACCGACCAGCGGCCGCTCCTGGCGTTCCAGCAGGTCGAGGACTACCGCGCACCCGAGTGGCCCGGCCAGCTCGTCCCGCAGCAGAGCCACCTCGACGTGAAGGTCGAGGACCTCGACGACGGCGAGGCAGCGGTCCTGGCGATCGGTGCGACCGCGACGGGCTCGGCGACCCCGACGTTCCGCGTGTACCTCGACCCGGCGGGCCACCCGTTCTGCCTCATCCGCCCGAACGACTGATCAGGCTTCGGTCGCGAGCCCCTCGGTCGCCAGGCCCTCGACGACCTGCACACCCGGCAGCGCTCCGAGGACGGTGCCGGGCAGGAACACCTTCGCGCCGCGTCGTCCGGCTCCGATCACCGCGTCCGGTGCATCGAGCACGCGGGAATCGACGTACACCGGCCAGTCGGAGGGGAGCCCGATCGGGGTGATCCCGCCGTACTCCATGCCCGTCAGCTCCACGGCCTGGTCCATCGGCGCGAAGCTCGCCTTCCGCACGTCGAGCAGCTTCCGGACGACACGGTTCACGTCGAGGCGGGTGTGGGCGAGCACGACGCACGCGGCGAACCGGACGTCCTCGCCGCGCTTGCCCGCGACGACGATGCAGTTCGCCCCGCCGTCGAGCGGGAAGCCGTAGGCCTCCGAGAACGCGGCGGTGTCGGCCAGGTCGGGGTCGATCGGAGCTGCCTCGATCCGTGCGGCGACATCGGCGGGCAACGCGGCGAGCGCTGCGGCCACCGGTGCGGCCAGCAGTTCCGGGGCGGTCAGGGCAGGAACCCGTTCGAGCGTCGGCATGGCTCCACCCTAGGGAGCACCTCGTGACCATGCTGGCTCCATGTCGACGTACGACACCCACCTCACCGCCCTCGCCGGAGCAGCGCAACGGTTCGACGACGTCCTGCGGTCCGGCGACCGCGCGGCACCGGTGCCGTCGTGCCCTGGTTGGTCCGTCGAGGACCTCGGGGTCCATCTGACCGACGTGCACCGGTGGGCGCTCGGGCAGCTGACCGGTGCGGAGCCCGCACCGCTCGCGCACGACGACCTCGCGGACCGCTTCCGCACGGGAGCCGACGAACTCGTCGCGGCGCTCCGGGCACGCTCCTCGGACACCCCGTGCTCGGCGATCTACCCGCCGGACACGGCCGCGACCTGGGCACGTCGCCAGGCGCACGAGACCGCGATCCACCTGTGGGATGCGCAGCGGGCGCTGGGAGTCGAGCCGGGCCTCCCGGTCGAGCTGGCGACCGACGGCGTTCGTGAGGTCGTCGGTGACCTGTACCCGCGTCAGGTGCGGCTCGGCCGCATCGCGGCGCTGGCGCGGACCGTCGTGTTCGCGTTCTCCGACGCACCCGGCGAGGCCTCGCTCGACGGCGCGGACGGTGGCGACGCCGCCGTCATCGTCACTGGTCGGGCGGAGGACGTGCTGCTCCTCCTGTGGAAGCGACGGGCGCTCGTCGAGGTCGCGTTGACGATCGACGGTGAGCGGGCAGCACTCGACGCCGCACTCGCGACCAGACTGGTGCCATGACGGAGATCCGACCGATCGACCTGGACACCTGGCCCCGCCGCGAGCACTTCGAGCACTACCGGCAGCGTGTGCAGTGCACCTACGAGGTGACCGTCGACGTCGACGTCACGGCCTTCGTCGCAGCGGTCCGCACGAGCGCGGCGAAGACCTACGCGTCCCAGATCTGGGCGATCGCGACCGTCGTCAACCGCCACGCCGAGTTCCGGATGCAGCTGCTCGACGACGGCTCCCCCGGCGTCTGGGACGTCGTGCACCCGATGTTCACGGTGTTCCACCCGGACACGGAGACCTTCTCGGCGTTGGTCGTGCCCTACGACGAGGACCCCGGCCGGTTCCACGCCGCCGCGGTCGACACGATGGAGCGGTACCGGGACGACGTCCGGATGTTCCCGCAGGACGACCGGCCCCGGAACGTGTTCGACGTCTCCACCTTCCCCCGCACGTCGTTCACCGGGTTCGCGCTGCACGTCCGCGACGGGTACGACCACCTGTTGCCGATCATCACGCTCGGCAGGTACCGGACGGAGGGTGACCGCACCGTGATGCCGCTGGCGCTGCAGATCAACCACGCGGCGGCCGACGGCTTCCACACCTCGCGGTTGGTCCAGGAGCTCGAGGACCTGTTCGCCGATCCGTCGTGGCTGGTGTGAGCGCGCCGCGCTGACGGACGGGAGGCCCGTGGCGGACCCCGCCACGGGCCTCCCGTCCGCTCGCCCCGAGTCCAGGGCCGCGCAGGACGCCGTCGTGTGCGCGAGACGCCGGCAAACGGCGCGGCGTCTGGGCGCCACACCACGCGACGACGAGCGCGTCAGGACGACCGCGCTGCCGACGCCTGCTGGTTCTCGCGGCGGATCGCGTCACCGCCCCGGCGACGCCACTCTCGCACGGTCCCCTTCCACGACGACACCTTCGCCCGCCCGAGCAGCACGTCGTTGATCGCGTTCGTCGCGAAGGTGCCGAGGGCCGGCCCGGTCGTCGAGTTCGTCGGCGAGTACAGGCCGTAGGCGGGGTTCGGAAGCCCGCGGTCGACCCACGACGACAGCGACTCGTAGACGGTGTCCGTCATCGTCGGGTTGCCCGAGTAGTACAGCGGCAACGGGCACTCGGTGAAGTACTGCAACGGGAACTCGCCGAGCGCGGTCTCGCTGTTGCCCGTCTTGGTGAGGACCGGCGATCCGTCGCGGTACTCGAAGTCGCGGCCCTCGATGCCGAACTTGCGGTACATCCAGGCCTCGGTGCCGAAGGGCGACGCGCACCAGTTCAGGACCTCGAGGAGCATCTTCACGCGGTCCTCACCACCGGCGGCGACGGCCGCGATCGCGTTGTTCGGGTCGCCGAGCCACGGCTTCGACTCCGCTCCGGACGGTCCGACGAAGGGGGCGATCGTCAGCTCGAAACCGCTGCCCGGGGTGGCCTGCTGCAGCAGTCCGGGGATGGCGCTGTACGTGTCGGAGAGCATGAGGGCGGAGCCCTGCACGAACCAGACCTTGCCGTTGTAGGCGGTGATGCTGTCCGGGTGGACGAGGTCCTCGGCGATGAGCTTCCGCGACACCTCGAGCAGGTCCTGGTACTCGTCCAGCTCGTACATGTGGGTGAACCGGCCACCCTCGACCTGCCACTGGTTCGGCAGCCCGAGCATCGGACCGAGGATGTTCGTCGGCACCGAGGCGAGCGCCCACCGGTTGCTGTGCGGGTCCGAGACGTCGCGGCAGACCTGCACGAACTCGTCGACGCTCGAGAACGCGGGGTCGACGCCGAGGGCTTCGAACCGGTCCTGCCGGCGGTACAGGGCCTGCGACGTCAACGGTCCGCGCGGGACGGGGACGCCGTAGATGCCGCCGGAGAAGACGGTGCCGCGCCACGACGCGGTCGGCAGGTTGGCGAGGTAGGGGTAGTCGCGGACGCCACTGCCGGACAGGTGCGGACTGAGGTCGGCGGCCTTGGCCTCGAGGAACTGCGGCAGGTACGGGAACGACCCGAACACCGTGAACACGTCGCCGAGGGTGTCGCCCGCGACCTGCGTGGCGAACTTGTTGCCGAAGTCGGCGTTCGGCGTGATGGTGAGGTCGAGGTCGATCCCCATCCGCTGGTCGAGCCCCTGCCAGTACGGGTTGCTGCCCTTCGAGGGCGGCACGGGCGAGTTCGTCGGCACGCTGCCGTGCACGGTCGAGCCGTCGCCGGGCTTGCCGTCGGTGGGCACGAGCGACGCCGGGATCTTCCGGAAGGCGCTCGGCATGAGGGCGCTCGTCTTCGGGAACGCCGGCTCCGGCCCGCCGGCCCACGGCACGTAGTCCGGCAGCGTGACCGCCTGGTTGATCGCCTTGACGTCGGTCGAGCGGGTCACGGTGGAGCAGCTGGCCAGGAGGCCCGTGGCTGCGACCCCGAGACCGCCCGCGATGAGCGCGCGGCGGGTGATTCCGTTGTTCGTCACGCTGGTCAGCCCTTCACCGCACCGGTCAGGACACCCTTGGCGAAGTGCCGCTGCAGGAACGGGTAGACGATGAGGATCGGCACGATCGAGACGACGAGGATCGCCATCTGGATCGAGGCCTGGGGTGGGAGGGCATCGGCGGACGCCCCGAGGTCGGCGCCGCCGAGCTGCGCGTTGTTGATCACGTAGGTGCGGAGCACCAGCTGCAGGGGCCACTTCGCGGCGTCGTTGATGTAGAGCAGCGCGTTGAAGAACGCGTTCCAGTACCCGACGGCGTAGAACAGGCCGATGACGGCGAGGACGGCCTTCGACAGCGGCAGCACGATCCGCCAGAACACCGCGAAGTCCCCGGCACCGTCGATGCGTGCCGACTCGAGGAGCTCCTGCGGGATCGCCATGAAGAACGACCGCATCACGATGACGTTGAAGGCGCTCAGGGCGGTGGGCAGGATGAGCGCCCAGTACGAGTCGAGCAGCCCGAACTGCTTGACGACGAGGTAGTTCGGGATGAGGCCGGGCGCGAACAGCAGGCTGACGAGCACGAGGCCGAGCACGGCGCCCGACCCGTAGGAGCCCGGACGGCTGAGGGCGTAGGCGAGCATCGCGCTCACGAACAGGCTGATGAGCGTGCCGACGGTGGTGATGCCGATGCTCACGACCAGGGCCCGGGTGACGACACCGCCGGCGAAGATGCTCTCGTAGGCGCTGAGGTCGAAGCCCTTCGGCCACATCACGAACCCGCCGGCGTCGTTCACCTGGCTGGTGGGTGCGAGGCTCGTCGACACGATGCCGACGAACGGCAGGATCACCACGAGGCAGATCACGAGCAGGACCGCTCCGGTGAGCAGCCGTCCGGGCAGCGGAGCCGCGTCCGGGCCACCGCGCTTGCGCTTCTTCGCCCGTGGGACGGTCACGGTGTGCGTGGCGGTCATCGCGACTCCTTCTGGTAGACGCCCGCTTCACCGAAGACGTGCGCGAGCTTGTTGGCGCCGAGCACGAGCAGCACGCCCACGACGCCCTTGACGAGTCCGACGGCCGCGGCGACACCCCACTGCCCACCGAGCACGCCGTTGTTGTAGACGTAGGTGTCGAGGACCTCGCTGGCGGCACGACCGACGGCCTGCTGCTGCAGGATGATCTGCTCGAAGCCGACGGTGAGCGAGTCGCCGAGCCGCAGGATGAGCAGCAGGATGATGATGCCGCGCATGCCGGGCAGGGTGACGTGCCACAGCTGGCGCCAGCGCGAGGCGCCGTCCATCTTCGCCGCCTCGTACAGGCTGGCGTCGATCGAGCTGAGGACGGCGAGGAACAGGATCGTCGCCCAGCCGGTGTCCTTCCAGATCACCTGGCTGGTGAGCAGGGCGATGAACCCGTCGGGGTTGCCGAGGAAGTCGATCGCGTCACCGCCGGCGGCACGGATCGCGTTGTTCACGAGCCCGGAGCCGCCGAGGATCTGCTGGAACACCGCGACGACGATCACCCACGACAGGAAGTGCGGCAGGTACAGGATCGACTGCACGACGCCCTTGATCCGCTCGGACAGCAGCGAGTTGAGCATGAGCGCCAGGATGATCGGCGCGGGGAACACGAACACGACCTGCACGAGGGTGATCACGAGGGTGTTCCGGAGCGCGCCGAGGAACTCGCCGTTGCCGTCGAACACCACCGAGAAGTTCTCGAACCCGACCCAGGGGCTGCGGCCGAGCGGGACGAACGGCAGGTACTCCTGGAATGCGATGAGGTTGCCGAGCAGCGGCAGGTAGTGGAACCCGAGCAGCAGGGCGACTCCCGGCAGGCCCATCAGCAGCAGCACCCGGTCGCGGCGGATCCGCTGCCACGTGCTCCGTCGGCGGAGCCCGGGGTCGGGTGGTGGTGCGGTGTGCGCGGTGGTCATCGCGCGGACGTCGAGCTTCGTCACTCGGTGGCCTCCTCCGTTGGATTCCTGCAGCGACCCTGGCGTGCTGAGTTACAACGTGGCAATCCGTTGCCAAACGTTTCCATCGTTGTAACGCTCCAGTGAGCGCACACCCGCAGCCCCGCACGACGACTCCACCGGAGACCGGCCGCGCTACGCTCGTCCCGATGCGCGCAACCGTGCGGGACGTGGCCACCCTCGCCGGGGTGTCGCCGAAGACCGTCTCCAACGTCATCAACGGCGGCGTGGTGGTGCGCCCGGAGACCCGCGAGCGCGTCGAGCGGGCCGTCGCCGAACTCGACTACGTGCCGAACCTGTCCGCCCGCGGGCTGCGGAACGGCCGCTCCGGTGCGATCGCCCTGACCCTGCCCGAGATGGGCAGCGCCTACTCCGCCGAACTCGCGCAGTGGTTCGTCGAACTCGCCCGCGAGCGCGGATGGGTCGTCCAGCTCGACCAGACCGGCAACGACCCGGCCCGCGAGCGCGAACTCGTCTCACGAGCCCGCGCCCACCTCGTCGACGGCCTCGTGCTCAACCCGGTGTCGCTCAGCGCGAGCGTCCTGGCCTCGACCGAGGGGCTGCCGCCGACCGTCGTGATCGGCGAGGTCGAACCCGAGCACGTCGACCAGGTGCACGTCGACAGCCGGGCCGCCGCCGAGCAGGTCACCGCCTACCTGGTGTCCCGGGGGCACCGTCGGATCGCGGTCGCCGGTGCCGCCCGGGCGTCCGAGCCCACCGCCACCAGCGAGCTACGGGAGCGCGGGTACCTCGCCGCGCTCGCCACCGCCGGGATCGAACCGGACGCGGCGCTGCGGGTGCCGCTGCCGTCCTGGACGACGAGTTCGGCGGCGACGGCGTTCGCGGCTTGGCTCGACGAGCACCCCCTGCCCGACGCCGTGTTCGCGTTCACGGACTCGATCGCCTTCGGCGTGCTGCACGTCCTGGCCGCCCGAGGCGTCCGCGTCCCCGAGGACGTCAGCGTCATCGGGTTCGACGACATCGACGGTGCGGCGTACGCGATCCCCGCGCTCAGCACGGTGTCGTTCGACCGGCGGGCGTTCGCGACGGCAGCACTCGACCTGCTGACCCGACGGATCGAGGACCGGAGCCTGCCACCCGAGACCGTGGTGGTGCCGCACCGCATCGTCGAGCGCGCGAGCGTCGCCGACCGCTGATCGGTGGTCGCTGATCGGTGGTCGCTGATCGCTGATCGCTGATCGCCGATCGCCGATCGCCGATCGCCGATCGGCGATCGCTGATCGCTGATCGCTGATCGGCGTACGCTCCGCGGCATGACCAGCGAAGACGCCTCGATGCCGACGCTCGCCGCGACCGTCCTGCAGTCCCCGGAGCCAATCGCCCTCGCCCGGTTCTACGGCGCCCTGACCGGGTGGACCGTGTACGAGGACGACCCGACCTGGGCCCGCATCCGCCCCGCCGAGGGCGCGGGTCTGTCCGTGCAGTACGAGCCCGAGTACGTCGCGCCGACCTGGCCCGGCACCGCCGATCCCCCCGGCATGCAGCTGCACCTCGACTTCCAGGTGGAGGACCTGCCGGCAGCCGTCGCCCGCGCCGAGGAGCTCGGTGCCACACAGGCCGCGTTCCAACCGCAGGACGACGTCCGGGTGCTGCTCGACCCCGACGGGCACCCGTTCTGCCTGTTCCTGCCCGGGGCCTGAGGCAGGTTGGCCGCGCCCCGAGGTTCCACAACATGCCGGATGATCTCCGCCGAGGTTCCGAACTGCGGCGATCCGAGCGCCGACATGCCGAGATTTCGGAACCTCGGGGACGAGACGAGACGGGACGAGACGAGACGGGACGGACGGGACGAGACGGGACGGGCGCGGCTCAGGCCGGGGCGGCGGCTGCCAGCACCGCGGCGCGCGTGCGGGCGTCACCGAGGATCCGGAAGTGCCCGCCCACCGGCAGCCGCACGTTCGTCGCCCCGGACAGTTCACTGCCCTCGGGGATGAGCGTGTCGAACACCCCGTAGACCGAGGTGATGCGGGCGTTCGCGTCGAGCTCCCGCGCCAGTCCGGCCAGCACGGGGTCGGCCGCCCGGAACACCCGCAGGTGCCGTACCGGAGCCAGTCGCGCGTAGCCCGACCCGGCGAACGGCGTCGAAACGGCGACCATGCGGTCGATGCGGCCGTGGTCGTCGAGCTGGGTCATCGCGTACTTCCCGATGAGCCCGCCCTTGCTGTGCGCGAGCACGAGCACGTTCCGCAGGTCGTGCTCCTCGAGGTACGCGAACACGTCGCGCGCCGAGTCCGGCACCGGCCGCAGGTTGTGCCGCAGCACCGGCAGCACGTGCACCGGGTGCCCGCGGTCGTGCAGGGCGTCCATGAGCGGCCGCATGAAGTGCCACGTCTCGTAGACGCCGGGGATCACGACGACGGGCTGGCCGTCGCCGGTCCGGTAGTCGTCAGCGGTGGTGGGCCCGAGGCTCCGCACCTGCCACGAGATCGCGTACCACCAGTCGAGTGCGGCCCACCTCGCGCGTCGCACCAGCGGGATGCCGGGAGGCACGGGTCGGCCCGTGCGCGCCGGCTCCGTGCGGAACGTGGTCGGGTCCGTCTCCAGCTCATCGCGCACGCCCCGAGGGTACGCGGCGGTTCGCAGCACTGCGTCAGGCTCGTCATCGGCTGCACATAGGGGCGCGGTGTGCACTGCCTTCCATGAGCGACACCACTCCCACGAACGGCCACGAGCCGGGCAACGCCGCCCGCACTCCCTCGGCAGCGGCACCGGCCGGCTGGGGTTCGGCACCCACGCCGACCTCCACGGCGACCCTCGACGCACCCGCACCGAACCAGTACGCCCAGCAGCCCTACAGCCCCGACGCCGGATCCTGGAACGCGGGCGACCCGAACGGCGCCACCCCGTGGTACGGCGCCTCGGCCCCGACGAGCCGGAAGAGCGCACCGAAGCCGCCGTGGTTCTGGCCCGTCCTGGCTGCGATCGTCGGGCTGGCGGCGCTGCTCGTCGGCGGTGGCATCGGCTTCGCCATCGGGCATGCGATCGGTGGGGACCAGTCCCAGTCGACGACGCAGGTGCCCGGCACGAACGGCGGCACGAACCAGTTCCCGGGCAACGGCACCGGGCAGCTCCCCGGGTACGGATCCGGCAGCGGCACGGACGGCAGCAGCAGCGACAGCGGCACCGGCAGCTGATCCGCAGTACGCTCCGGCCATGCGCAAGGTCACCGCAGGGCTGTTCACGTCGGTCGACGGCGTGGTGCAGGACCCGTACGAGTTCCAGTACGACAGCTTCGACGACGAGCTCGGGGCCGGGATGGGCGCGTTCATGGCCCGCACCGACACCGTCCTGCTCGGCAGGAACAGCTACCTCGAGTGGTCCGAGTGGTGGCCGGCGCACCCCGACGACGGCTTCGGGCAGTGGATCAACCCGATCGAGAAGTACGTGGCCTCCACGACGCTCGGCGACGACCTGACGTGGCAGAACACCACCAGGATCCCGGGCGACCTCGACACCTTCGTCCGCGAGCTCAAGGAACGCGACGGCGCCGACATCGCGGTGTGCGGCAGCGTGAGCGTCGTCCGGCACCTGCTGTTCGCGGGGCTCCTGGACGAGCTCCAGCTGATGGTGCACCCGGCGATCGCCGGCGCCGGCCGGAAGCTCTTCGAGCCGACCGACCCGGCCACGCGCCTGCGGCTGGTCGGCAGCACCGTGACGAGCAAGGGGAACGTCGTGAGCACCTACGCACGGCTCGACGCCTGACGGAGCCGACCCGGGCCTCCCGGTCGGCAGTGGACGGGAGCGGTCCACAGCGCGCGTACCCTCGTGGGTGACCACCTCACGAACCGAAGAAAGCCGGATCAGCATGCCCCAGGACACCCGCCCGCACGTCGTCATCGTCGGCGGTGGATTCGCCGGTGTCGCTGCCATGCGCGAGCTGGCGGACGCTCCCGTCCGGGTGACGCTCGTCGACCGGCACGTCTACAACATGTTCCAGCCCCTCATGTACCAGGTGGCGACGGGCGGGCTGAACGCCGGCGACGTGACGTACTTCCTGCGCAGCCTGCGCGCCAAGCAGGACAACGCCGAGTTCCGGCACGGCTTGCTCACCGGCATCCGGACCGACGAACGCATCGCCGAGATGTCCGACGGGGAGCACCTGCACTACGACTACCTGGTGCTCGCGAACGGCGTGAACACGAGCTACTTCGGCACCCCGGGCGCCTACGAGTACGCGTACTCGATGTACTCCCGCTCGCAGGCCCTGCGGATCCGCGACGAGCTGTTCACCCGGTTGGAAGAGGCTGCCGCGAACCAGGGCCCCGACGAGATCAAGATCGTCATCGTGGGCGGCGGCGCGACCGGCGTCGAGATGGCCGGCGCACTCGCGGAGCTCCGCGACCAGGCACTCGAGGGGGCGTACCCCGAGCTGGACAAGGGTGCCATCACGATCACCCTCGTGCACCGCAGTGGCGAACTGCTCAAGCCGTTCGCTCCGCGCCTGCGCCGGTACGCGGCCAAGGTCCTGCGGAAGCGCGGCGTCGTCCTCCGGCTGAACACCGGCGTCTCCGAGGTCAAGACCGACGGCGTGATGACGGCCGACGGCGAGTTCATCCCCGCCTCGCAGGTCATCTGGGCCACCGGCGTCGCCGCCCACAAGGAGGTCTCGGGCTGGGGCCTGCCGCAGACCAGCGGCGGACGCATCCAGGTCGGCGACGACCTGCGCGTCAACGGCGCCGAGCGGATCTTCTCGGCCGGCGACATCGCGGCGCAGTCCGAGGCCCTCGCGCAGCTGGCCCAGCCGGCGCTGCAGGGTGGACGGCACGTCGCGAAGCAGATCAAGCGTCTGCTCGAGGGCAAGCCCACCGAGCACTTCAAGTACTTCGACAAGGGCACGATGGCGACCATCGGCACGAACGCCGCGGTCGCGCAGCTGCGGGGTGGCATCACGCTCGTCGGGCCCGTCGCGTGGCTGGCGTGGGTGGCCGTGCACATCGCGTCGCTGCTCGGCAACGGCAACCGGCTGTCGACGCTGTCGCACTTCTTCGTCCGCTACCTGTGGTTCATGCGGAAGCGTGCGATCCCGATCGTCGGCGACGTCCGGCCCGTGCGCCCGAACGGCGACCGCGAGCCGGAGCCGTGGCAGATGCAGAAGTCCGAGTAGTCGGCGCCGACGCGCTCGCGCGTCGCGCGTCGCTTCGCGGTTCGCTTCGTGAGTAGAAATGGTCGGGTCCGGTGACTGAACCCGACCATTTCTGCTCACCATGCGCCGTGGTTCGGACCGGCGACGGCCGGGAGGCGCGGGGCGGGGCCGCCACGGGCCTCCCGTCCGTTGCCGGGGCGCGTGGGGCTGGCGCCGACTCGGAACGACCATGTCGACGTCGTGCGACATCGAACTCGTCGTTCGGAGTCTCGCAGGGACCGGTCGCCTACGCGACCCGCACGCCGGAGTAGGCGCCGGCGGCGATGTCCTCGAGCAGTCCGGGGCCGGTGGGCTCCCACCCGAGGAGCTCGCGGGTGGCGTCGGACGTGGCGGACATCTCCATGCCGAAGAACCGGCCGATGAACCCGAAGTGCGCGTCCGCGTCCGCCGGGTCGATCGAGGTCACCGGCAGCCCGAGGACCTCGCCGATGGCCTCGGCGATCGCCCGGGTCGGGATCGCGGTCTCGGCGACGGCGTGCATCCGAGTGCCGGCCGGCGCCTGCTCCAGACCGAGGCGGACGAGCCGGGCGGCGTCGGTGACGTGCACGGCGGACCAGCTGTTGGTGCCGTCGCCGACGTAGCCGGAGACGCCGCGCTGCCGGGCGGCGCCGACGATCGCGGCGATGAAGCCGTGGTCACCGGTGCCGTGCGTGGTGGGGCTGAACCGGGCAGCGATCGTGCGTACCCCCTGGCCGACGAAGTCGAAGCCGCGGTTCTCGCTGCCGCCGCGCATGCTGTCCGGGCCGACGAACGGGTTGGCGTCCCCTTCGGTCGAGGGGCGGCCCTGGGCGAGCCCGGCGACGCCCGATGCGAGGACGAACGGGCGGTCGGTGCCGACGAGCGCTGCACCGATGGTCTCGACGGCGGCCCGCTCGCTGGCATTGGTGGCGGCGGCGTTCGCCCAGTCGTGCTTGTTGGCGAGGTGCAGCACGCCCTCGGCCTCGGAAGCGCCGCGGCGGATGGCGTCCAGGTCGTCGAGGTCGCCCCGGACGACGTCGACGCCCTTCGCGTCGAGCGCTGCGGCCGAGGCGTCGGACCGGGCGAGTCCGGTGACGGTGTGTCCGGCGGCGAGCAGGTCGTCGACGGTGTGGGAGCCGATCCAGCCGGAGGCCCCGGTGACGAACACGTGCATGAGTGGTCCTTTCGCAGGCGTCCACGGCGGTGATGTCATGAACTGACATCACCGTAGCACTCGATGTCAGCCGCTGTCATCAAGTTGTTCTGATCAGTAGACTCTCCACATGGCTCGCTGGCAACCCGGAACGCGTGAACGACTGCAGGCGGTCGCGCTGCAGCTCTTCGCGTCCGAGGGCTACGACGGCACCACGGTCGCGCGGATCGCCGCCGAGGCCCAGGTCACCGAGCGCACCTTCTTCCGGCACTTCGCGGACAAGCGCGAGGTCCTGTTCGCCGGCCAGGACGACTTCCTCGCGATGTTCGTCGACCCGATCACGGCCGCCCCGGCCGACGCGGCGCCCTTCGACCTGGTCGGACGCGCCCTCGACGCCGCCGCCGGGTTCTTCCCCGAGGACCGCCGGTCGTGGTCGCGGGCCCGGCAGACGATCATCGACGCGAACGCAGCGCTCGGCGAACGGGAGCTCGGCAAGCTCGCCACCCTGAAGGCGCGCCTGGGCGAGGTCATGCGCGAGCGCGGCGTCCCCGAACCAGCGGCGACGATGGCCGCCGAGACCGCCGTGACGGTGTTCCACCTGTCCTTCGCCCAGTGGATCGCTCCGGGTGAGGAGCGTCCGTTCGCTGCGATCGTGCACGAACGGCTGGACGCGCTGGCGACGCTGGTGCACCCCGCTCGCTGAGTGCCCCGGAGCACGCCCGACCGTAGGCTCGGCCCGTGACCACGGAGCGCACCGACGTCCTCGTCGTCGGCGGTGGTCCCGTCGGCCTCTTCCTCGCCGCGCTGCTGGCTGCGCAGGGCATCGCCGTGCAGGTGTGGGAGCGTCGCCCCGGTCCACCCGAGGGGTCGCGCGCCATCGGCATCCACCCGCCGTCCCTCGACGCCTTCGCCGCGATCGGGCTCGACGTCCCGGTGCTCGCCGAGGCCACTCTCGTGCGCACCGGCGTCGCGCGGAGCCGCGGGCGGACGCTCGGCACGCTGACCTTCGACCGCGCCTCGGACACCCACCCGTACGTCGCGACGCTCGACCAGCACCGCACCGAGTCCCTGCTGCGGGATCGGCTGGCCACTGCCGATGGGGCAGCGCTGCGCACCGGGACGACGGTGACCGCCCTGTCCCGGCACTGTGACCACGTCGACGCGGTCGGCTCCGGCCCAGACGGCGCACCGGTCACCGTCCGAGCGGCGTTCGTCGTCGGGGCCGACGGCGCACGGAGCATCGTCCGTGACCTGCTCGGCATCGGCACCACCGGACGCGACTACCCCGACCGCTACGTGATGGGCGACTTCGCCGACCCCGAAGGCGCCGACGCCCGGACCGCGGCCCTGGTGGACGTCGGCCCCGGAGGCGTCGTCGAGTCCTTCCCCCTGCCGCACAGTCGGCGCCGGTACGTCGCCCTGGTGCCGGACTCGCTGGCGTTCGCCCCGAGCGGCGCGACCCCCGACCCGGAGACGGCCGCACGACTGGCCGCGATCGTCGCCGCACGCACCGGCGTCGTCCCGGATCCGTCCTCCTGCACGATGCTCAGCGGCTTCCGGGCGCGGCGCCGCGTCGCCGACCGCGTCGGGGTCGGCCGGGTCGTGCTCGTCGGCGATGCCGCCCACGAGATCAGCCCGATCGGCGGGCAGGGCATGAACCTCGGCTGGCTCGACGCGGCCGAGCTCGCGCCGTTGCTCGCCGGTGCGGTCCGGACCGGCGTGGCCGGACCGTGGCCCGGCTACGCCGCCCGCCGCCAGGCAGCCGCCCGCCGTGCGGCCCGGCAGGCCGAGGCGAACATGGGGCTCGGTCGTCCGCTCGGTGCCGCCTCCACCATCGGACGGGAGGCGCTGCTCCGGACGGTCCTGTCGCTGCCGACCGCGCACGGCCTGGCTCGGCTCTACGCCATGCGCTGGGCCTGACGGCTCGCGTCGGCGCGCGGCCGGCTCGCGTCAGGCGACGAGTCGCGCCCCGGCGACACCGAGCTCGACGACGAGCACCAGGGACGACGCGATGACGAGCCGGAACAGGGTCCGCGACGCCCGTCCCGCCAGCACCAGCCGGACCCCCACCACGGCGAGCGCCAGCACGACGACCGCTCCGACCACGGCCAGTACGACCCCGCCGCCGCGGACCGGGTCGTCACCGAGCACCTGTCCGCCGAGCACCAGGCCGGCCGCGACGACGAGCGACCCGAACGCGACGATCCCGGCTCCCCGGAGCCCGAGGCGGTGCGGGAACCCGCGGACCCCGGTGGCGGCGTCGTCGACCAGGTCGGGCAGGACGTTCGTGCAGTGGATCGCGACGCCGAACACCGCGCCGGTGGCGATCGCCCACCACGCCGGCCACAGCTGCTCGGGACCGGCGGACACCGCGACCACGGGCAGCAGCCCGAACGCGACGACGAACGGCACGACCGACCACACGGTGCGCTTGAGCCCGGCGTCGTAGGCCCACCCCGCGGCGACGAGCACCAGGTGCGCGACGGCGGCGACGGGCCCGAGGAACAGCGAGAGGACCACGGCGACCCCGGCGGTCACGAACGCCGCCGTGCGGACCGTCTCGACCGCGATGAGCCCGCGGGCGACGGGCTTGTCGCTCCGGCCGACGGCACGGTCGCGGTCGGCGTCGATCCAGTCGTTCGCCAGGCCGATCGACAGCTGGCCGGCGACCACCGTCAGCGCGACCAGGACCACGAGCCACACCGGGTGTCCGACCGCCGCGGCGATGACGGCGGCGAGCACCGTGACCGTGACGGTCGGGCCGGGGTGGGACGAGGCGAACAGCAGTCGCACCACGTGGGGGTCCTGGCCGGAAGTCACCCGGCCAGCGTACGGGCGGGGCGTGCCGGGCGACGCAGACTCCGACGGCCGAGCACCCCCGAGGCCAGCGCGATGCCGAGCAGCACGACCAGTCCGCCCACCGGCTCGTTCCACCGCACGCGCTCACCGAGCACGAGCACGCCGAGCGCCACGCCGACCACCGGCGTCAGGTAGGTGACCGTCGACGCCCGACCGGCGCCCCACGCCTGGACCAGGCGCGTGTTCCACGCGTAGGCCAGCCCCGTGCCGACGCAACCGAGCGCGACCATCGCGGCCACGATCCTCCCGTCCAGCTGTACCGGGCCGGTGGCGATGGCGGGCGCGACCAGCAGGAGCATGCCCGACGCCAGCGTGAGCTGCACCGTCGCGATCGTGACCGGGTCGTACGCGCTGCCCACCGCCACGCGGCGCAGGTAAGCGAGGCCGATGCCGTAGGACGCGGTCATGCCGAGCAACGCCACCTGCCCCGGGACGCTCGCCAGGACGGCCGGGTCGCCGAGCAGGTCCCACGGACCGACGAGCACCAGCACGCCGACGATGCCGACCACGATCCCGGCCACCTGCCGGCCCCGCAGCCGCTCGGAGGGCACGAGCACCGCGAGCGCCGCCAGCGTCATGATCGGGGTCGTCGCGTTGTAGATGCTCGCGAGCCCGGACGGCACGGTCTGCTCGGCCCACGCCATCAGCGACGACGGCAGGGCGTTCAGGAAGAACGCGACGACTGCCAGGTGCGCCCACACGCGGGGCTCCCGCGGCCAGCGTCGACGGGTCGCGAGCAGCAGCACGACGAGCGTCACGCCGCCCAGGACGGTCCGCACGGTGGCGACCTGCTGCGGTGCGAGTCCGTCGAGGCCGATCTTCGCGAAGAGGAAGCTCGAGCCCCAGGTGAGGGCGACGAGACCGTAGAGGAGGGCGTTCATGTGGCCTAGTGTCGAACCACCAACGCCCATGCGGCAAACGCATGGGGTTCATGCCGACATGAGGAGCACGCATGACCGTCTCGGTCCCCCAGCTCCGTGCGTTCGTCGCCACGCTCGACGCCGGGTCGTTCACGTCCGCGGCCTCCGTGCTCGGCGTCGGCCAGTCGGCCGTCTCGCACGCCGTCGCCGGGCTCGAGCGCGAGGTCGGCGGGCCGGTCGTCCGGCGCGGTGCGGTCGCCGTCCCGACACCCCTGGGCGACCGCCTGCTCGCCCACGCCCGCAGCGTGCTCGCCTCGGTCGACGCCCTGGAGGCAGTGGTCCGGCCCGCCACGGCGCGCGGCACCGTGCGACTCGCGGCCGTCCCCACCGTCTGCCAGGGCCTGCTGCCGCGGCTCCGCGAGCTGTGGGCGGTGACGTTGCCCGACGTCGACGTGCAGGTCTACGAGGGCGACGACGACGAGATGCCCGAGTGGCTCGAGAGCGGCACGGTGGACGCTGCCGTGCTCGTCGACCCCGCGCCGGTGCCGGCCGGGGGCGTCGTCGTCGCCCGGGACGAGATGGCCGCCGTCGTCCGACGCGACCACCCGCTCGCCGAACTGCCCGCGCTCACGCTCGACGACCTGCACGAGGACGGCCTGGTCGCGGGCGGCGGCGGGTGCGAGTACCAGATCCAGAAGCTGCACGAGCTCGACGGACGCCCCTTCCGGTACGCCCACCGCGTGCGGGAGATGAGCACCATGTTCGGGATGATCGAACGGGGCGAGGGCGTCTCGATCGTGCCGACGCTCGGCCGGGTGATGCTGCCGCCGGACCTCGTGATGGTGCCGATGGCCCGGCGACTCGAGCGGACCCTGGTGCTGAGCGGCCCGTCGTCGCGCGAGTGGCACCCGCTGGCGAGGGCGCTGGTCGACGCGGTCTGACGGGTTGCACTTGCAAGTGCAACCCCGGTACCGTTGAGCCAGTTGCCCACCAACGGACGCGAGACGGAGACCCGATGCGCCAGACCACGACGCCACGGCCCCTCCGCGTCGACGAGGTCGCTCGCGCCGAGGCCGTCGACCTCGTCGAGCGCGCTGGCGATCGACAGGTCGCGACCGTCGAGCTCCACCTCGACGACGGCACGGAACTCGTGCTCCCGGAGCGACTCGGAGGCTTCGTCGCGAACCTCGTCCGCAGCATGGCCGACGGGGCTGGCGTGTCGACGAGCATCCTCCCCGACGAGATGACGACGACCGTCGCCGCCGACGTCATCGGGATCTCCCGACCCACCTTGATGAAGGCCATCGGCCGAGGTGAGATCGCTGCACACACTGTCGGGACCCACCACCGGCTCCGGCGCGCGGACGTCCTCGCAGCCCGAGACGCACGACGGGTCACCCGCGCTGCGGCAGCTCACGAACTGCTCGAGTCCGGTGAGGCCTTCGACTGACACCCGGTCAAGGTAGGCTTGATATGTGATGCTTCAGCGGGTCTTCGTCGACGCGAACGTCTTCTGCAGCCGGACGTTGCGAGACTGGACGTGCCTGCTCCGACTCCACACGGACGGCATGTTCCAGCTCCACACGACCGAGGACGTACTGGCCGAGACCACGCACACCCTCCGCCGACTGCACCCCGACAGGCCGGGGTCGGCCGTCTCCCGGCTGCGAGCAGCGATCCTCGACTCGATCGACGAGCTCGTCGACGACTTCGACGCCACGGTCGAGTACCACGGAACCGATCCCGACGACCGGCACGTGCACGCCGCCGCGATCGCCTGCGGGGCGCACGTCCTCCTCACGCAGGACCGTGGTCTCCGCGCGACGGATGCAGCGATGTACGAGGTGTACCGCTGTGACGAGTTCTTCAGCCTGGTCGACGACTCGGCGCCGTGGATCGTGCGCGACGTCGTGCGCGAGCAGGCGCGGTACTGGTCCAGCCGTCCCCGCGGCGCACGGAAGAGCCTGCCCGGGGCGCTCCGTGACGCCGATTGTCCGACGTTCGCCGGGCGGGTGGAACGACATCTGCGGTTCCTCGCCGGATGACCGTGCGCTGAACGGACGACGGGGACCCCTCGGCAGGATGGACCGATGGCCGAGACGCACGTGAAGACCTTCACCACCCCGGACGAAGCGGCAGCCGAAGCCGCCGGCCTCGGCTGGCTCGCCGAGGCCGAAGACGCTGGCGGCACCAGGATCGCGCGGGTGCTGGACCGGCCGGCCACGACCGTGCTCGACCTCGAGCTGATCACTGACGGCTCCCCCACCGCCGCACAGGCCGAGCGCTTCGGACGCTCCCTCGCGCACACCCACGCCGCCGGCGCCGACCACTGGGGCGCACCGCCCGCCGGCTGGACGACGGGTTCCGCGCTCCGGATGGGACGCTCCCGCACCCCGTTCGTCGACGCAGCGCATGCACCGAGTACCTGGGGCGCGTTCTTCGCCGAGTACCGGATCCGCGACTTCGTCCGCCGAATCGTCGACGCCGGCGGGTTCGACCACGCCCAGGCGGCCGTGTTCGAGCGGGTCGCCGACCGGGTGCAGGACGGCACGCTCGGGTCGCCGCAGCCCGCACTCGTCGGGGACCGGCCCGCGCGGCTGCACGGCGACCTGTGGGCCGGCAACGTGCTCTGGCCGACGGACGCGTCCGAACCGACCGGCGCGGTGCTCATCGACCCGATCGCGCACGGCGGGCACGCCGAGACCGACCTGGCGCTGCTCGGACTGTTCGGGCTGCCTCGGTTGGAGACGGTGCTCGCCGCCTACGACCGGGAGTCGCGGCTCGCCGACGGCTGGCAGGAGCGCGTCGAGCTCCACCAGCTCGCGCCGCTGCTGCTGCACGTGTTCCTGTTCGGTGGGTCGTACACGGGGGCGGCCCTGCACGCGGCGCAGCGGTACGCCTGACCCGCGCACGGTGCGGGCTCGCTCGGCCCGTGCGAGGTTGCTCGACCGGGGACCGGCGCCGCACCGTGCGCCGCCCCAGCCCCGCCAGCCCGGCCGGCGCCGAGTCAGCCAACCTCGCACCGTGCATCCTTAGGCCGCGCACAGCCGGCGCAGTGCCGCGCTCGGGGAACGCCCCGGATGCTCATCGACATGACCACGTACCCGATACCCGTGACCGATCGAAGGGGCCCCGCGCTGACCGACGCGCAGGATCGGCGTCGCAAGCCGCTCGCCCGCCTGTTCCTCGGCGAGCGCGAGGACGCCCGCTGGCTCCGGCCGGCGTTCTGGGCGCTCCTCGCCGTGACCGCCGTGGTGTACCTCTGGGACCTGAGCGTCTCGGGGTACGCCAACAGCTTCTACGCCGCCGCCGTGCAGGCCGGCACGAAGTCGTGGGAGGCGTTCTTCTTCGGCTCCCTCGACTCGTCGAACTTCATCACGGTCGACAAACCCCCGGCGTCGCTCTGGGTGATGGTGTTGTCGGCCCGGCTGTTCGGCTTCTCGAGCTTCAGTCTGCTGCTCCCCCAGGCACTCATGGCCGTGGGCTCGGTCGCGCTGGTGTGGGGCACGGTCCGTCGCACCCTCGCCCGCGTCGGCACCACCACCGCGAACGTGGGCGCCCTGCTCGCCGGCTTCGTCGTCGCGGCCACGCCGGCGGCGGCCCTGATGTTCCGCTTCGACAACCCGGACGCGATGCTCGTGTTCCTGATGACCGTCGGCGCGTACTGCACGGTCCGGGCACTGCCGCGGGGCAGCTGGAAGTGGATCGCCCTCGCCGGGGTCGCCCTCGGCTTCGCGTTCCTGACGAAGATGCTGCAGGGGCTGCTCGTCCTGCCGGCCTTCGGCCTCGTCTACCTGTTCGCCGCCCGCACCACCTGGGGCAAGCGCGTCATCGGGCTGCTCATCGCCGCTGGGTCCCTCGTGGTGTCGGCCGGTTGGTGGATCGTCGCCGTGTGGCTGTGGCCGGCCGAGTCCCGCCCGTACATCGGCGGTTCGACGAACAACACCGTCCTCGACCTGGTGTTCGGCTACAACGGCCTCGGTCGGATCTTCGGCGGCTCGGGCAACGGTGGCGGAGGCGGTGGCATGACCGGCGGCACAGCGGGTGGCTCCTTCGGTGGCTCGACGGGCCTGAACCGGCTGTTCTCGTCCGAGATGGGGCTCGAGATCTCGTGGCTCCTGCCCGCAGCGCTCATCGCACTGGTGGTCGGTCTGGTCGTCGTCGGACGCCGTCACCTGGCCGACCCGGCCCGCGCCGGACTCGTCCTGTGGGGCGGCTGGCTCCTGGTCACCGGCCTGGTGTTCTCGTACATGTCCGGCACGATCCACCCGTACTACACGGTCGCGTTGGCACCGGCGATCGCCGGGCTCGTCGGCACCGGTGGCGCGCTGCTCTGGCACGCACGAGCGCGGTTCGTCGGCCGGCTCGGCCTGGCCGCGATGATCGGCATCACCGCCTTCTGGGGCTGGTGCCTCCTCAATGAGAACCCGACGTGGCTGCCGTGGCTCCGCTGGGTGATGCTGGCCGGCGGGCTGCTGTCCGCAGCGCTCGTGGTGATGGGCAGTGTCCCGTCGCTCCGCAAGCTGGTCACGGTCGGCGTCCTCGCGGGCACCCTGTTCGGGCTCATCGGCACCACGGCCTACGCCCTCGCCACGACGACCGTCGCGCACTCCGGTTCGATCCCGAGCGTCGGTCCGGCGGGCAGCAGCTCCGGTGGGATGGGCGGCGGCACCGGCGGCTTCCCGGGAGGCACGGGCGGACCGGGTGGGTCGACCTCCGGCTCCGACGACGGCGGCTCCGACAGCACGTCCGACTCCCAGCAGGGTCCCGGCGGGACCCCGCCGGAGGGCGCGTCCGGCGAGGCGCCGGAGATGCCGGACGGCACGTCCGGCACGGCACCGGGCAGTGGCCAGGACGGCACGGACGACGCGACCTCCGAGGGTGGGTCGGGGACGGGCCTCCAGACCGGGGGCGGTGGCGAAGGTGCGTCGACCTCGTCGGCACTGCAGAAGCTGCTCGAGGCGTCCGACGCGAAGTGGGCGGCCGCCGTCAACGGATCGCAGTCGGCCGCGCAGCTCGAACTCGACACCGACACCGCCGTCATGGCGATCGGTGGCTGGTCGAGCGACCCGGCACCCACGCTCGCGCAGTTCAAGGCGTACGTCGCCGACGGGGACATCGGGTACTACGTCTCCTCCGGCTCCGGCTCCGGTGGCGGCGGCATGGGCGGCGGGTCGTCCACCGCATCGGCGATCCAGGAGTGGGTCGCGGCGAACTACGAGTCGACGACGGTCGGCGGGCAGACCGTCTACGACCTGAGCAGCACGAAGTGATCGACGACGAGGGCGCGGTGGATAGGCTCGCGGACGTGACCGGCCAACCGCTGCAGCGCACCGACGGCTCACCCGTCCGCGCCCTCGTCGTCGACGACGAGCACGCCCTGGCCGACGCCGTCGCCCTCGCGTTCGAGGGGGACGGCTGGGCCGTGCGGGCGGTGCACCGAGGACGCGACGTCCTGTTCGCCGCGCGGGAGTTCCAACCCGACGTCATCGTCCTCGACGTGATGCTGCCGGACATCGACGGGTTCGAGGTGCTCGAGCGGCTCCGCGACTCCCGCGACGCCGTCCGTGTGCTCTTCCTCACCGCGCGCGACGCCCCCGAGGACCGGCTCGCCGGACTCACCGGCGGCGGGGACGACTACCTGACGAAGCCCTTCGGCATCGACGAGCTGCTCGTCCGGGCGCGGATCCTCGCACGGACCTCCGCTCGGGTCGCAGCGGTGGGCGGGAGCGCCGAGGTGGTGGTCGGTGACCTCCGCCTCGACGAGGACGCCCGCGCCGTCAGCCGTGCCGGCGAACCGATCGAGCTCACACCGACCGAGTACGAGCTGCTGCGGCACCTGGCGCGGAACGCCAACCGGGTGCTCTCGCGGGAACAGCTGCTCGCGGGCGTCTGGGGCATGGACTTCGGGTCGTCGTCGAACCTGGTCGACATGTACGTGTCGTACCTGCGGAAGAAGCTCGACGCCGGACGCGAGCCGATGCTGCAGACCGTGCGCGGGGCAGGGTACGTCTTGCGGCCGACGACGTGAGCCGATCGACGAAGGCGATCCGGGCCCGTCCGACCCGCGCCGGACGGGTGCCGTCGTTGCGGTGGCGGGTCGTGGCTGCCGTCGCGCTCCTGCTCGTCGCGACGAACGTCGTCGTCGGAGCGGTGACCGTCGTCGCGTTCCGGGGGTACCTGGTCGACCGCCTCGACGCGGAGCTGTCGACGGCGGCGAACCGGACCGTCGGTGGCCGGAACGGCGCGGACGCACCCACCGGCCCGCCGCCCGGGTCGTCGTCGGGATCGTCGTCGGACCGTCCGGATCCGGATAACGCCTTCATCGGGGCGCCGGGGCAGTCCGCCGGCACCGTCGTCGCGATCGTCCGCGACGGCACCGTGGTGCTCGGCGGGTACACCGACAGCGACGGCGACCAGCACGGGCTGTCGTCGGCGCAACGGCGGACGCTCACCGCGGTCGACAGCGGCGCCGACCCGGCGACGATCGACCTCGGCTCGCTCGGCACCTACCGGGTGCAGGCGGTCGGGGACGACGGCGACGAGTTCGTCACCGCACTCCCCCTCGGTGACCTGAACGCCGCCATCGCCCGCCTGTTGCTCGTCATCGGGATCGTCACGGTGCTGGGCCTCGTCGTCGCAGCGTGGGCCCTCGCGCTGCTCGTGCGGCGGTCCCTCCGACCGCTCGAACGCGTCGCCGCGGTCGCCTCCGGGGTGACCGACCTCGACCTCGAACGCGGCGACACCGACATCCCGGTGCGGGTCGCCGACGCCGACCTCGCCGCGAACCGCGAGGTCGGGCAGGTCGGTACCGCACTGAACCGGCTGCTCGGGCACGTCGCCCGAGCCCTGACGGTGCGCCGCGACGCCGAGGCCGGCATGCGGACCTTCGTCGCCGACGCCTCGCACGAGCTGCGGACGCCGATCGCGACCGTCCGGGCCTACGCCGAGCTGACCGCGCGCTCGTCGGACCTCGACGCGATCCACCGGAACGTCGACCGGATCGGCCGGGAGGCCGTGCGGATGGGCGACCTCGTCGAGGAACTCCTGCTGCTCGCGCGGCTCGACGCGACGGCCCTGGCGTCCGGGGTTCCGGTGTCCCCGCTCGCGCGCGAACCCGTCGACCTGACCTCGATCGTGGTCGAGGCGACGATGGACGCCCGGGCCACCGCGCCCGGGCACCGGTGGACCCTGCAGATCGTCGACGACCACCCGCTGACCGTGACGGGCGACGCGGAGCAGCTGCGCCGCGTCGTGACGAACCTGCTCGCGAACGCCCGGACGCACACCCCGGCCGGGACCGCGGTGGTGGTGTCGTTGCAGCGGATGGGGCCGTCCGGTGCTGGTGCGGCCGCTCGCCTCGTCGTGGCCAACGACGGGCCGCCGATCCCCTCGGAAGCCCTCCCGACCCTGTTCGACCGGTTCACCCGGGGTGAGGCCTCGCGGACCCGTGCGCAGGGACAGGGGACGAGCGGCCTCGGCCTGGCGATCGTGCAGGCCGTGGTGTCGGCGCACGGCGGGAGCGTGCGGGTGGCCTCCGGCCCCGGTCGGACGGCGTTCACGGTGGACCTGCCGGACGTGGTGCCTGTGCCCGCTTCGTGACGTCCGCCTCGCCCGCTTCGTGAGCAGAAATGGTCGAGTCCTCTGGCGCGACTCGACCATTGCTGCTCACCAAGGACGCCGACCCCGACGGCGACGCATACTGGTCGCATGACGAAGGAGTACGGCGAGCTGCCGGGCCGCCCGGACCCGTCGGAACTCGTGGTCGAAGTGCCCGCGTTCGAAGACGACCGTCCGCAGCCCGAACCTGCACCGCCGGCGGCCGCACCGGAGCTCGTCGCAGCGACCGAGTTCGCCCGGAGTTCCCACGCGCCGCCGACGATCCGCCGGACCCAGGTCCGCGCAGGGATGTGGATCGCGGGCGTGCCGATCGCGGTCCTCGCGGTCATCGCGGTCGTGCAGATCCTGCTGCAACCCTGACGGTACCCGCGTGCTCGTTGCTGGTCAGTCGTCACGGACGTCGACGTCTGATCCGCAGAACTCGCCGGGAAAGCGCGAGACCCGAGCGCCCAACCGTCCGGATGGGACCCGCGCCAGAGGATGGCACGCGCCCGGCGCAACCGTCCGCATCATCAGACGATCGTCCAACGTCCGGGCCGAACGCGTGCAACCCGGCACCCGGCGACGCAGGCTGGGTCCTGTCCGAGCTGGACGACCCACACGGGTCACCACCGCAGAGATGGGAACACGATCATGAACTCGTTCAAGCGCAAGTCCGTCAAGCTCCTCGCCGGCACCGCACTGGGTGGCGCCGTCATCGCCGGGGCGTTCGTCGCGGCACCGGCACAGGCCGCCGAGCCCGCACCGAGCACCTCGGCCTCCGTCGGCGGCAACGTCAACGTGAACCTCGACCCGGTCGCGATCGTCAACGCGATCAAGGACGCCGTGAACGACCAGAGCGACCGCGGCGGCGCCGTGCAGGCCGCGCTCGACGTCGGCTACTGGAACGCGGGCAACCCCGACCGCCTCACCGTCGCGGTGGTCAACAAGAACCAGGACATCATGGTGTCCGGCGACGTCGCGGACGCGCAGTCGATCGACATCAAGGGCGGCAACTACGTCATCTACTGGTTCAAGGGCCCCGGCTCGATCACGAACAACGGTGACGGTGGCTGGCTGAACTGGGGTGCGTTCGGCAACATCGAACGCATCGACAACGTCATCCACGTGAACGGCGGCTGATCCGCCCGCGCTGATCCGTCGGCGCCGCACCGACGCCCCCGGGGACCACGGTCTCAGGGGGCGTCGTCGTGGGTGGCGGGACGCTCGGCGGCGGGCTCGATCGCCGGGGGCCAGGTCCGTGCTGCACCGCGGACCTCGCGCCGTGCACGGATCCACCCCTTCACGAAGGCGACCGACACCAGCGCCGTCCGGTTCGGCGCCTTCCACGACTTCATCAGCCGTCCGAGGTGCCACGCGACGGCCTGGCGACTGTAGGCCGTCTCCTTCGCGATCTCGTCGTTGGAGAGCCCCTGCGCGGCGAGCGCGAGCATCTGTTCCTCGGTCTCGTCGAGGCCGGGCGCACGGGCGACGAGGTCGATCTCCCCGGTGGTGACCGCCGCCGCGGACTCGCCCGCCGATCGCCGTCGCTGCTCGGCCCAGGCCTCGGCCCAGCACGAGCCGAGTTCATGGGCGACGAGCGAGGCGCGGCTCATCGCGAGCATCGTCCGGCCGGCGTGGTCGAGCGTGACGGCGTGGTCGCGGGTGGCCGTGTGCATGACGAGGGCGAAGACCCGGATCGCCGGCAGGGCCCCGCGGAGCACGACCGACACGTCGACGCGGGGGTCCTCCGCGCTCGCGGCCGCCACCGCGCGCAGCTGGTCGAGGCACTCGCGGTCGACGGGTTCACCGCGCTCGACGGCACGCAGCGCGGCGGGGAGCACGAGCGGGACGATCTCGGCGTACCGGCGTCGCAGCCAGTCGTGGCCGTCCGGTCGGATGCCGTGCAGCGGAGGCGTGAGCAGGAGCTCCTCGAACTCCGGACACCGCTCGTCGAGCGCCAGGCCGAGCCGCTCCCCCGGGAGCAGCACCGCCGATCGGTGTGCGTCGTCGCGCTCGGTCGTCATCGTCCGTCGACCGTATCCGCGCGACACCTGTCGTGTTCGGCCGTGACGTGAACGGTCGCCGAACGCCGTTCTTACCGGGAG
Organism: Curtobacterium sp. PhB190; assembly: GCF_004365385.1. Lineage (NCBI taxonomy): Bacteria > Bacillati > Actinomycetota > Actinomycetes > Micrococcales > Microbacteriaceae > Curtobacterium > Curtobacterium sp. PhB190. The sequence continues at coordinate 428,129 of NZ_SODN01000002.1, forward strand.
CACAGCGCACTGCCTCGGTCCGCATGTGCCCGCTGCCGAGCATGAGCGGCATGACGGAGACGAACCAGACCCTCGACATCGACATCGTCGTCCCCTGCTACAACGAGCAGGACACGCTCGCGGCCCACGTGCGACGCCTGCACACGTTCTGCCGGACGTCGTTGCACCACTCTTGGCGGATCACGATCGCGGACAACGCCTCGACCGACGACACCGCGCGGATTGCCGACGACCTGGCCGCCATGCTGCCCGGCGTGCACGCGGTCCACCTGCCCGAGAAGGGTCGTGGACGGGCGCTCAAGGCCGTGTGGGGTGCATCTCCGGCGACGGTGCTCGTGTACGTCGACGAGGACCTGTCGACGGATCTCGCGGCACTCGAGCCGCTCGTGGCGCCGCTGCTCTCCGGGCACTCCGACCTGGCGATCGGCACGCGGTTGGCGGACTCGTCGCGGGTGGTTCGGGGCAGCAAGCGCGAGTTCATCTCCCGCTCGTACAACCTGCTGCTCCGCACGACGATGGGGGTGTCGTTCTCGGACGCGCAGTGCGGGTTCAAGGCGGTCACGAAACGAGCGGCCGACCAGCTGCTGCCGCTGTGCGAGGACGACGCGTGGTTCTTCGACACCGAGATGCTCGTCCTCGCCGAGCACGCGGGACTGCGCATCCACGAGGTCCCGGTGGACTGGGTCGACGACGTGAACTCGTCCGTGCAGATCGCCTCGACGGCCACCGAGGACCTCAAGGGCATGTGGCGCGTCTCGCGGGGCATCGCCAGCGGGCGGGTACCGGTGGGTGCTGTGTACGAGACCATCGGCCGCCGTCCGTTCACGCCACCGCACGTCGGGTTCCTCGGGCAGGTGCTGCGCTTCGGCGCCATCGGGGTGCTGTCGACCGTCGCGTTCGCGGTGCTGTACGCGCTGTTCCGTCCGGCGATCGGGGCGCAGACCGCGGACTTCCTGGCCCTGCTGCTGACGGCGATCGGCAACACCGCGCTCAACCGGCGGTTCACGTTCGGTGTGCGGGGGCGTGCCGGAGCCGGGCGACATCACGTGCAGGGACTGGTGGTGTTCGGCATCGCGTGGGCGATCACCTCGGGGTCGCTGGTCGTGCTCCACAGCAGCGTGCCGGGAGCATCGCACGGTGCCGAGATCCTGGTGCTGACGGCCGCCAACCTGGTCGCGACCTGCGTTCGGTTCGTGCTGTTCAAGGCGTGGGTGTTCCGCAGCGGCCGCCGTCGCCCGGAGCTCATCCGCCCCGGCACGACCCCCGCCGCCGACGCCAGCACGGCGGTGACGGAGCCGATCACCGTCGACGAACGGACCGGCGAGCGCGCGGCCTGACACCGTGCGAGGCTGGCCACTCGGTGCGGGGTCGTTCGGCCCGCGCGGCCCGTCGCACCGTGCGGTGTGGCCCATCCCGTGCGAGGTTGCACGCTCTGTGCAGCGCAACAACAGCGCACCGAGCGGGCAACCTCGCACCAGCCGAACAGGCGCGCACGGTGCGCCGCACCGCGCGGTGTTGCGTGGGCGGTATACCGCGCCGTAGCATCGCCGTACCGCACCACAATCCCACAGGGCCCGACTGCCAACACCGGTCTGCCCGCGGCAAGCGCTCCATCGATGCAGCCTGGCCGTCCGCTGCCGGCAACGCCCCACTGGACCCGCACACGTGAACCCCACATCTTTCGGTCTCTACGACCCTGCCCGCGAATCGAGCGACTGCGGCGTCGGTTTCATCACCCGACTCGACGGCACGCCCCACCACGACGTCATCCGCAAGGGTGACGAAGCGCTCTGCGCCATCCCCCACCGCGGCGGCAAGTCCGCCGAGGGTGTCGGTGACGGCGCCGGTGTGAGCATCGACCTGTCGGTGGAGTTCTTCAGCGCCATCACCGGCCAGGAGCTCCGCGCCGGTCACTTCGGTGTCGCGAACTGCTTCGTGCCGAGCGGCGCAGGTGCGGCGGCGGACGCCGAGCGCGCCCGTGCGCGGCAGACCGTCACGGACGCCATCGAGCAGCAGGGCTTCGAGCTGCTCGTCGTCCGCGACGTCCCGGTGGACCACTCCGTCGCCCGGCCCGAGGCCGAGCAGTACCAGCTGCCGATCGTGCAGTGGGTCTTCCGCGCGCCCGAGCAGTGGGACCGCACCGAGGTCGACGCGGCGGCGAACCGCGCCCTGCTCGCGATCGAGTCGGTGTCCTACGGCGAGGCCGCCGAGCAGCGCGCCGAGCACGCGGCCCTGTACCCGCTGTCGCTCAGCGCCCGGACCCAGATCCTGAAGGGCCGCCTGAACTCGGGTGAGGTCATCGGGTACTTCACGGACCTGCGTGACCCGCGGCACTCGGTGCGGACGCTGTACTTCCACACCCGGTTCTCGACGAACACCGAGCCGCACCCGACGATGGCGCAGCCGTTCCGGCTGATGGCGCACAACGGCGAGCTGAACACCGACCGGAAGAACCGGCTGTCGGACGAGGCGCTGGCGCGTGCCCGCACCCGCAGCATCGTCCGCCCGCCCGGGCAGTCGGACTCGAGCCGCCTCGACCAGACGCTGCAGAGCCGCGTGTTCGACGACGGACTCGAGATCGTCGAGGCCGTGGTCTCGCTCATGCCGCCGGCGTGGGAGAACGACCGCACGCTGACCGCCGACGTGCGGGACATGCTCGAGTACTTCTCGCTGTACGAGGAGAAGAACGACGGCCCCGCCGCCGTGATCTTCAGCGACGGCGACGTGGTCGGCGCGCGCCTGGACCGCCTGGGGCTGCGTCCGCTGCGCACCGTCGAGACGACCGAGTACCTGATGGTGTCGTCCGAGGCCGGTCAGGTCACGTTCGACGCCGACGAGGTCGTGCACCGCGGCCGCATCGAGGCCGGCGGCATGCTCGTCGTCGACCACCGCACCGGCACCCGGATGCGCACGGACGAGGTGCTGCGCATGCTCGCGGCCCGCCGCGACTACGGCACGCTGCTCGACGCTGCGCGTGTGAACCTCGACGACCTGCCCGCTCCGGACTACGAGCGCACGACGACCACCCTGGGCTACGAGGGCGACCTGTCGCTCGCCGGCCGGTACGTGGCGTACTCGCTGAACCAGGAGAGCTTCCGGTTCATGCTCGACCCGATGCTGCAGAACGGCTCGGAGCGGATCTCGGCGATGGGCTACGGCAACGCCATCAACGCCCTGAGCGACACCGAGGGCGGCATGGCGAAGTACTTCTCGCAGCGCTTCGCCCAGGTGACGAACCCGCCGCTCGACTCGATCCGTGAAGCCGACGGCATGAGCATGCGCGTGGCGCTCGGCGCGAAGCCGGACGGCACGGGTTCGACGAGCCGACAGCTCGTCGTGCAGTCGCCGATCCTCGGCCACCTGGACATGGTGCGCCTGCGCGACCAGGACATCGTGCCGCTCGAGCGCTTCGACATGCTCTACGTGCCGGTGCTCGGCGACGAGCAGGCGAACGCCGACGCCGTGCGCGACGCCGTGGACGCCCTGTGCGACGCCGTGGAGCAGTTCGCGGGGACGTCCGGCGGCATCGCCGTGCTCACCGACCGCGAGGTCTCGTCGGCCCGTGCGCCCCTGCCCGTGATCCTGGCCGTGGCCGCCGTGAACCAGCGGCTCATCGAGACCGGGCTGCGCCTACGGGTGTCCGTCGTCGCCGAGAGCGGTCAGCTGCCATCGTCACACCACGTGGCGACGGCCCTCGGCTTCGGCGCCTCGGCTGTGTACAGCTTGAGCGCGCGCCTGCGTGCCGAGGAGAAGTACCCCGCCGCGCCGGCACCCGCCGGTGAGCTCACCGCGACGGACCTCGCGCTGAAGCAGTTCCGCAAGGCCGCCGAGAAGGCGCTGGCGAAGACCATGGGCCGCGTCGGTCTGTGCACCGCCGAGAGCTACATCGGTGGCGCGTTCTTCGAGCCGAACTACCTGGACACCGGCGACGACGTCCTGGCGCGGGTGTTCCCGCACATGCAGGCTCCCGTGGGCGGCGTCGGCTTCGCCCGCATCGCCCAGGCGGCGACGGACTGGCACGAGCGTGCCCGCTCGGTCGCGGCCGAGGGCCAGGTCCCCCTGCTCGGCCTCTTCAAGGAGCGCTCGGACGGTGCCGGCCACTCGTTCGGCGTCGCGAGCGTCCGCGGGTTCGGCGGCATGACCGAGGAGCGTCCGGCCTTCGAGCGCTCCGGCGACTCGGACGCACTGCGCCTGCTGACGCTCGGCCAGCTCGACGACTCCTTCGGCATCACCGACGCGGCGTACCGCAACACCGGCTACGACCGCCTCAGTGACACCGAGATCGACCAGCACCGGATCACGCCGGGCTACGTCACGTTCCTGCAGACCACGCACGACGAGCGGTCGCGCCGTCCCGCTGCGCTCCGCGACGTGCTCGCGCTGCCCGCGGACGTCACCGGCATCGACACGGCCGAGGACTTCGCCCGCGAGCTGGGTCGGTCCTCGACGACCGGCAACGCCAGCGTCACCGTGCGCGGGCTGTCCGGCTCGCGTCCGGCGGACGACCAGGACCTGCCGGGAGGCACGGAGCGGTTCCGCCTCGCCCTCGCGTCCACGGGGACCACGGGTGCACTGCGCCACCAGGCCCTGGCAGACGGCCTCGCGCTGCTCTACCCGGGCCAGGTCGACGTCGACGCCGTCGACGCCACCCAGGTGACGCTCCGCGCCACCGGCGCGGCCGTCGGGCTGCTCGCCCTGCTCGAGAGCGCGCCCGACAGCGTCGAGCTCGACGAGGTCCAGCCGGCGCACGAGATCACCCGGACCCTGGCGTCCGGCGCGATGAGCCACGGCGCCCTCGTCGCCACCGCGCACGAGGCGGTGGCGCACGGCACGAACATGGTCGGCGGCATGTCGAACAGCGGTGAGGGCGGCGAGCACCACTCCCGCTACGGCACCATCCGCGGCTCGCGGATCAAGCAGTTCGCCTCGGGTCGCTTCGGCATCTGGGCGGGCTACCTCGCCGACCCCATGCTCGAGGAACTCGAGATCAAGATCGGTCAGGGCGCGAAGCCCGGCGAGGGCGGTCAGCTGCCCGCGCCGAAGGTCACGGTGGACATCGCCGCGGCCCGTGGTGGCACCCCCGGCGTCGAGCTCATCTCGCCGCCGCCGCACCACGACACGTACTCGATCGAGGACCTGGCGCAGCTCATCCACGACTGCAAGGCCGCCCGTGTCCGGGTGATCGTGAAGCTCGTGTCCTCCGAGGGCATCGGCACCATCGCGGTCGGCGTCGCCAAGGCCGGTGCGGACGTCATCAACGTCGCGGGCAACACCGGTGGCACCGGTGCCGCGGCCGTCACGAGCCTGAAGTACGCGGGACGTTCGGCGGAGATCGGCGTCGCCGAGGTCCACCAGGCCCTCGTCGCGAACGGCCTGCGCTCCAAGGTCACGCTCCGGTGCTCGGGTGCGCACCAGACCGGGTCCGACGTCGTGACGAGCGCCCTGCTCGGCGGCGACAGCTTCGAGTTCGGCACGACCGCGCTCATGATGCTCGGCTGCGTCATGGCGAAGAACTGCAACGTGAAGTGCCCGGCCGGCCTCACCACGAACGCCGAGGCGTTCGAGGGCGACCCGCGTGCCCTCGCGCAGTACCTGCTCAACATCGCCCACGACGTCCGGCAGATCCTCGCTCGCCTCGGTCTGCGCTCGCTGCGCGAGGCACGGGGTCGCACCGACCTGCTGCAGCTCCTCGACCACCCTGCGAGCGTCGGGCGTCTGGACGCCCGCGCCCTGCTCGCGCAGGTGCCGGAGAAGGTCGTGACGGACCCGGAGTACCTGGAGAAGGACTTCCACACCGACGACGCGCTGCTCGAGCGCATCCGCACTGCTCTGGTCGACCACGCCCAGGAGCACGTGCTCGTGCACGGGGTCCTGCTCGGCAACAGCGACAAGTCCGTCGGCGGCCAGCTCGGCATCGACGTCGAGCGCCTGCTCAACCACGAGCTCCGCGCCGAGGACGTCCAGGGGCTGCCCGCCGTGGCGACCGACGACCGCGGGCGCCGCCGGCTGGTCGACGGTGCGGTCACGATCCGTACCCAGGGCTCGGCCGGTCAGTCGTACGGCGTGTTCAACAACGACGGCATCGTGCTCGAGCACACCGGCACCGCGAACGACGGCGTCGGCAAGAGCCAGAGCGGCGGTCGGATCATCGTCCGCGCTCCGGGCGGCGGCAGTGCCGACCAGGGCGGGAACGTCCTGATCGGCAACTTCGCGCTCTTCGGGGCCACCGGCGGCCGCACGTTCGTCGAGGGCGAGGCCGGAGACCGCTTCGCCGTGCGCAACTCCGGCGCCACGGCCGTGGTCGAGGGCGTCGGCGACTTCGGGTGCGAGTACATGACGGGCGGCGCCGTGTTCAACCTCGGCGCGTTCGGCAAGGGGCTCGGCAACGGCATGTCCGGCGGGTTCCTGTACCAGTACGACCCGTCCGGTCAGGTCGCCCAGCGCGCCAGCACCGACTCGCTCCTCGTGTTCCCCGTCACCGACACCGAGCGCGGCGCGTTCCACGAGGCCGGCGCGCGCCTGCTGCTCGAGTGGCATCTCGAGGCGACCGGGTCGGCGCTGGCCGAGCGGCTGCTCGCCGACTGGGAGACCACCCGGCAGCACGTCTTCGTCGGCATGCCGCGCGCCCTGCTGCTCTCGCAGGACGCCGGCGAGATCCTCGCGGCGGCCACGCGCCCCGAGCTGCTCGACGAGCTCGCGTCCTCGATCGCCACGGACAAGCTCCGTGCGTTCAAGGTCGACTACCGCGACCAGCGCACCGTCCTCGACGGCCGGGCCCCGGCCCTCGGCGACCAGGGCGACGACATGTTCTCGCTGCTGTCGTCGTACACGGTGCTCGGTGTCGCCCAGGACGTCGCCCTCGAGCGCGTCCCCGGTGCGGGTCCGAACGACCCCCGCGTCACCGAAGCGGTGAAGAACCTCGTCCTGACCGAGGACTTCTCGGTGAAGCAGCGCGTCGTGAAGTACCTGCGCGGCACGCTCGACCGGTTCGCGGACGACCAGCTCGCGACGCTCATCGCGATCAAGCGGCTCGACGACTACAAGCGTGCGCTCACGCAGCGGAACAACCGCAGCATGGACGCACCGGGCACCACGGGGTGGATCATGCACCAGAACGCCAAGAACGACGGCCGCGTCCGCGAGGCCCGCTTCGACGAGCTGCTCGCCACCGCGGCGCTCGAGGACATCGCCCGCCGTGCACCCCAGGCGCCGACCGAGGCGGTGTCCGCGTGAGCCTGCTCCCCCCGACCGGATCGCTGATCCCCGTCGGCGCACCGTTCTCGGCTGCCCAGGAGTCCTGGCTGGCCGGGTTCATCGCGGGCATCGCCGCCGCCGGCAAGAAGGCGTCCGGCGCCGCCCCCACGACGACGATCGACGTGCTGTTCGGCACGCAGACCGGCAACGCGGAGTTCCTGGCCGACGAGCTCGTCGCCGGGGCGAAGGCCCGCGGGCTCGGTGGCCGTGCCGCTGCACTCGACGCCGTCACCCCGGAGCAGCTCGCCGGGATGACCCACGTGCTCGTCGTCACCTCGACGTACGGCGAGGGCGAGATGCCCGACAACGCCGGTCTGTTCTGGGAGGCGGTCCAGGCGTCCACCGTGCCGCGGCTCGAGGGGCTGCAGTACGCCGTCCTCGGCCTCGGGGACACCAGCTACGACGAGTTCTGCCAGGCCGGCAAGCTCCTCGACACCCGCTTCGAGCAGCTCGGCGCGACCCGGGTGCACGACCGCGTGGACTGCGACGTCGACTTCGAGGACGCCGCCGCACTCTGGAGCGCCGCCGTGCTCGACCGGCTCGCTGCTGAGGCCGGCGCGACGGGCGCACCCGGCGCGACCACGGGCAGTGGTGCCGACGGCGGTGCCACCGCGACCGGCGGGGCGGGCGCGGGTCGTGCCTCCCGGCCGGGGTCGCAGTGGAACAAGCGCAACCCCTACCCGTCGCGGCTGGCCGAGAACCGGCTGCTCTCCTCGCCGCGCAGCGCGAAGGAGATCCGGCACTACGAGTTCGACCTCGGCGACTCCGGCATCGAGTACGCCGCCGGCGACGCCCTGGCGGTCGTGCCGGTCAACGACGAGGTCTTCGTCGCGGAGCTGCTCGAGCAGGTCGGCGCGAACGGCGGCGAGTCGTTCGACGGCCGACCGATCACCGAGGTCCTGCGGAGCGACCGCGAGGTCCGCACGCCGTCGAAGGACCTCATCGCGGACCTCGTGCAGCGCGCCCCGGCGAGCGAACTCGCCGCGGTCGTCTCGCACGGCGACAAGCACGAACTGGACCGCTGGCTGTGGGGCCGTGACGTCCTCGACCTGCTGCGTGACGCCGGACCGGCCGCTCCCGGACTCGACGAGCTGCTGCCGAACCTGCGCCCGCTGCAGGCACGCCAGTACTCGATCTCGTCGAGCCCGCTGGCGCACCCGGACCGCATCCACCTGACCATCGCGTCCGTCCGGTACGGCGACCCGCACCGGATGTACGCCGGTGTCGCGTCGACGTTCCTGGCGGACCGGGTCGACCCCGACGGTACGGTCGACGTCTACCTGCAGCCGAACGCGTCGTTCGGCGTGCCGGCCGACGCGTCCGCACCGATGATCATGATCGGTCCGGGCACCGGCATCGCCCCGTTCCGCGGGTTCCTGCACGAGCGGGCCGCGGCCGGAGCGACGGGGCGCAACTGGCTGTTCTTCGGCGACCAGCACCGCGACACCGACTTCGTCTACCAGGACGAGCTCACCGAGCTGCAGGAGCAGGGCGTGCTGAACCGCCTCGACCTGGCGTTCTCACGCGACCAGGCCGAGAAGGTCTACGTGCAGACGCGGATGCGCGAGCAGTCCGCCGAGCTGTTCGCCTGGCTCGAGGACGGCGGCCACGTGTACGTGTGCGGCGACGCCTCGCGGATGGCGAAGGACGTCGAGGCCGCGCTGCTCGACGTCATCCGCACCGGCCGCGGGCGGGACGAGGACGACGCGCTGTCGTACCTGGCCGACCTGCGCCGCACGAAGCGGTACGTCCGCGACGTCTACTGAGCCAGCAGCCCCCGCCCGATGCGAGCAGCAGAACGCCCGGGCAGCAGAACGCCCCGGCAGCGGAACCCGAATCCGACAGCCGGGGCGTCCTGTGGAAGGGTGCCGGTCAGTGAGACCTGACCGACGAGCCCAGTGGCGTGACGCAAGGACCCGGGTGCGATGACCCGGCTTCCTGGACGACGAGTCTCCTGATCCGGGACTCCCGTCGTGCTCGCCACTCGATCGCCGATGGTTGGTCGGCGCCGGGCGCGCACTGCGTCACGGTCATTCGGGTCCCCCTCCTGCCGCGGTTCGTTGCCGTCACCGGCTCCCTGGATGCCGGCCCGAAGGGACGACTCTGATCCGCGGTACAGAAACGCTACGACGATCGGCGGATCTTCGGAACCCGTTGACGGGAATCACTCAGCCGTGCTACCGCTCGGTGTCCCCGAAGCGTCGTCGGCGTCCCCCGGTGCGACCGCTCGCGACCACGCCGAGTCGGCCGCCGTGCTCGTGTCCGGCGGCTCCGGCGTCAGGACGAGCCCCGACCCGGACGTGGCTGAGGCGTAGAGGTCCTCGAGCCAACTGCGGTTGATCGACGGCACCCGGCTGCCGGAGAACTTGAAGTGCAGGCCGACGTTGGGGTTCAACCAGATCGTGCTGCGGCCGTTGCCGTGGACGACGTCGTCCTTCCACGAGAACGCGAACCGGTGATCACGCCGGAGCATGTTCACGATCACGATCTGCAGGTGTGTCATGGCACGGTCGTCGATGCGGAGGTCGAGCGGCTGGCCGTCGTAGATGAGCTGACCCATGGCCCCTTCTACTCCATGGTGCCGGTGTGGTCGAGCGATCTCGCCCAGGTCGTGATCGTGGTGTCGAACCAGACGGCGTCGACGTTCCGCTCCCAGGCGTGCTCGGCGGGCTCGCTGACCGCCAACGTCACGGAGTCGGGGTGTGCGTCGGCGAACTCCCGACTGACGGCGAACGGCACGGTGGTGTCCCCCGACGAGTGGATGAGCAGGGTCGGCGGCAGGCTCCGCGGCGCGTGCAACCAGGAGAGCGCGCGGACGTCCACGGGCGAGCGGAGCCCGACGAGGCGGCACACGAGCGGCAGCGCCATCGCCCGGAGCGCGGCACCGACGACGAACCCGGGGAGCCCGGCACGACCGGCCTGGGAGCGCACCGTGGTCGCCCAGTCGAGCGCCGGCGAGACGAGGACCAGTCCGACGAACCGGTCGCGGTGCGCCGACCGCGCCAGCAGTTCGTGGGTGATCGTCGCGCCCATCGACCACCCCACGATGACGAGCCGTTCGGCCCCGTTCGCGACGGCGTGGTCGAGTGCGGCCTCGACGTCGGGCCACTCCCGGGCGCCGAGGTGCGAGGCACGGCCCTGCCAGGGCGCTTCGCCGTCGCCGCGGAACGACGGGACGATCGAGGTCCAGCCGGCCTCGAGCGCCGCCGGCACGGTCCGGAGCGCCGTCACGCGGGTGGTGCGGATGCCGTGCACGTGGACGGCCCAGGTGGCGGCGGGCGCGGCCTCGGGGCCGCCGGGCCGGATGACCCAGGCCGGCGCGGGTCCCACGGGCGTCGCCAGGTCGACCTCCGCCCAGTCGACGTCCATCGCGGCGGGGTCCGGGTGCACGTGCCCGCTCCACCGCACCCGTGTCGACACGTCGCCCGTCGTCCGGACCACCGCACGCCGCACGGTGCCGGCGGCCTCGTCGACGTCGAGCACCGGTCCGACCGTGGTGTGCCCGGTACCGTCGTGCCACAGGCCGTACTCCCCCGGGCGCACGGTGTCGTCGGTGATCGGGAGCCGGATCGAGTCGTCGGTCGTCTCGAGCACCGGGGTCCAGCGGTCGCCGCCGGGCAGCACGATCTTGCCGACGACCTTCCGCACCACGAGCAGGAACGCCGCCGCCAGCACGACGAGCACGCCGAGCACCCACCAGACGATCGTCATCGCATCAGCCTCCGAGACTGCGGGTCAGGGTCAGTTCCGCCGAGCGCACCTGGGCGAGTTCGGCGTCGTCGAGGGTACGGCCCTGCACCTCGGCGTCGCGGATCGCGATGACGAGGTCGTAGGTCCGTGCCTGCACGTCGCCGTCCCGTTCGACGGCGCGCAGTTCGTGGCGCCGGGCGATGCGGCGGAGCCGTCGGTGGTGCCGACGGCACGTCACGTCCCGCCACCACCGGCGGAACGTCAGGGACGCCATTGCGACGACGATGAGGACGATGCCCAGGTAGAACGGTGGGTCGAAGCCCAGACGGAGTCCGTCGCGCAGCGGAGCGGGGAACCACCCGAAGTGGTCGGCGGTGAGGGAGAGGAGCTCGTCGATGCTCGCGATGACCACGAGCGACAGGCCCACCCGGAAGACCACGAGCGCGACCGGGTTGCGCAGCACGCCGTACCGGAGCGTCGCGGCGGCGATCACGCCGACACCGACCATGTAGACCGACCCGTAGAGCCACATCGCCGGCTGGTGGATCTCCCGCACGATGAAGTGGAAGTCGGTGCCGCCCCGGTCGCGCACGGCGAAGAACGGGACGGCGAAGGCCACGACCACCACGAGGAGCGCGCGCGGGCTCGCCAACCCCGGCCGTTTCGGCAGGTCGGACGTGCTCGCCCGGAGCATCAGCCAGAAGGCCGCCGTGGCACACACGTTCTGCACCAGGTTGATGAGGTTCGTGCCCCCGAGGGCACCGTCGAGCACGGTCTGCGGTACGACGCTGCCGAGTGTCAGCAGCCCGAGCGCACCGACGCCGGTCGCGCCCCAGGCGGCGCGGCCACGTGGGTTCCGCAACACGTAGGGCGTGCGGGCGAGGAAGATCAGCGCCGCGCACCAGAAGGCGGCGGCGTGCAGGACGGCCATCAGCCGTAGGCCCGCTCGTCCGCGCTCGCGCTGCCGGCGAGCAGCACGGTCGCCAGCTCGTACGCGAACCGCTCGGCGAAGTGCTCGTCGTCGTCCGAGATGCTCACCAGTCCGGTGTCGCCGTCGAGGGCGCGGCGGCACACGTGCCCGCCCGAGGCGAACTCGGCGATCGAGGTGGTGGTCGGGGCTCCGGCGTCGCCGTGCACGAGGTGTCCGAGCTCGTGCAGGACGCAGTGCATCCGGTACAGCTCGGGGGCGCCGGCCGGCACCAGGACGAGGTTCTCGTGCTCGAACTGCGACACCAGCGCGGTGAGCGGCCCCCAGCTCGGACCGTCGACGTCGACCACGCGGGTCGGCTTGCCGACGAACCGACCGACCCCGGCGACCACGTCCGGGAGCCTCGGCGACGGAGGAAGGGTCGCGACGAGGGCACTGACGGTGTCCGACGCGCTCGAGCCCACTGGCATCGCCCCTTTCGATCTCCGCGGACAGACTACCTGCACGTCCCCCTTGCGCACGAGGGTGGACAGTCGTAACGTACAACCAAATGGTTGTACGAATTGCACTGTCCGACGCCGAGGTCGACCGGGTGTTCCACGCACTCGCCGACGCGACCCGTCGTGACATCGTCCGACGCACGCTCGTCGGGTCCTCGTCCGTCAGTGACCTCGCGGACGCGTACTCGATGTCGTTCGCCGCCGTCCAGAAGCACGTCGCCGTCCTCGAAGGAGCCGGACTCGTGAGCAAGGAAGCACGCGGCCGCACCCGCATCGTGCGCGCCGAACCGGGGCAGCTCGCCCGGGTCCGCGACCTGCTCGACGCCTACGGCGACCTCTGGCGGGGCCGGCTCGACCGCCTCGACACCCTGCTCGACACCGACAAGGAGCAATGATGCCCACCACGTCCGTCCACACCGATCCCGAGGCCCTCGCGCTGACGCTCGTCGCCGAGTTCCCCGTCCCGGTCGAGCGCCTCTGGGGCGCCTTCGCCGATCCCCGTCAGCTCGAACGCTTCTGGGGCCCACCCGGCTTCCCCGCCACCTTCACCTCGTTCGACCTGCGGCCCGGCGGCCGCGCCGACTACCGGATGACGTCACCACAGGGCGAGCGGTTCCACGCGGTCTGGCAGGTCACCGCGGTCGACGAGCCACACCGCATCGTGTTCCGCGACCTCTTCACCGACGCCGACGGCGAGGTCGACGACGGGTTGCCGGCCAGCGAGACCGTCTTGTCGTTCGAGACCGTCGGAACCGGGTCGCGGGTGACCGTCCGGTCGTCGTTCGGGTCCACCGCCGACCTCGAGACCATGGTGGACATGGGCATGGTCGAGGGCTACGAGCAGGCCTTCGGACAGCTCGACGCCGTCCTCGCCGACCTGCGCGAGTACGCCCTGGGCAACGGCACCGTCACCGAGCTCGTCGACGACACCCACGTCCGCATCACGCGGGCCTTCGCGGCACCACGCCACCTGCTGTGGCGGGCGCACACCGAGCCCGAACTCGTCCGGCAGTGGTTGCTCGGACCGGACGGGTGGGAGATGACGGTGTACGAGAACGACCTGACGCCGGGTGGCACGTTCCGGCAGGCGTGGGCGCCGACGGGTGACACCGAGGGCGAGCCGTTCGGGTTCGAGGGCGAGAACCTCGTCGTGGAACCGGAGCGGCGGATGGTGTCCACCGAGCGGATGACCGGTGCGCCGTTCCCGCCGAACACGAACGACCTGCAGTTCGACGAGGCCGACGGCGTCACCCTGCTGACGCTGCGCATCACCTACCCCGACCGGACGCAGCGGGACATGATCCTGGCCACCGGCATGACCGACGGCATGGAGACCAGCTACCAGCGTCTGGAACGCGAGGTCCTGTCCGCCACGTGACCAGCGGACGGACGGGAGGCCCGTGGCGGCCCCGCCACGGGCCTCCCGTCCGTCACGCGGAAGCGACAGATCCCTGCGAACGTTCCGCACAGATCTGTCGCTTTCGCGGAGGGGTGAAGCCTGCGCGGAGGGGTCAGGCCTGCGCGGAGGGGTCAGGCCTGCGCGGAGGGGTCAGGCCTGCGCGGTCGCCTCGTAGTGGCGCGCGCCGCCGCGCACCCCGGCGAAGCGGTACGGCCCTGCCGTGACGCGCGGACGCTCGACGTCGTCGCTCGTCGCGGCGCCGGTCGCGTGCAGCTCGCGGTACGCGTCCACCGTCAGCGGAACGCGGGCCGAGAGCAGCTGCCGGACGCGGCCGACGCGACGGTGCTCACGGTAGGACGGCTGCACGATGCCGGTGAGGAGCTCGCCGACGCTGCCCGAGCCGTAGCTGAACAGGGCGATGCGCTCACCCGCCAGGTCCTCGTCGAGGTCGAGGAGCGCGGCGAGCCCGATCCAGAGCGACGCCGTGTACGTGTTGCCGGTCTGCTTGTTGTACGTGAATCCGACGAACAGCTCCGACTCGTCGAACGGCACGCCCACGTGCTGCGTCAGCTTCCGGTGTGCCTTGAGCGCCATCTTCGTGAACGGCTGGTGGTGGACGAAGCGCACGATGTCCTCGTATGCCGGCCCGCCCTGCTCGGCGAGGTCGTCCCACGCGCCCACGAAGGCGTCGACGTAGGCGCTGACGGACAGGCGGCCGTCGACCAGCGCGGTGGAGCGGTCGTTCGGGCGCCAGAAGTCGTCGACGTCCGCGGTGAAGACGCCGGCGGCCGGCTCGATCTCGATGAGGTCGGGGTCGGCGGACACCAGGATCGCGGCCGCACCGGCACCCTGCGTGGGCTCGGCGGCGGTGTCGACGTCGTAGCGGGCGACGTCGGCGGCGATCACGAGCACACGCTCGTGCGGTGCCCGGGCGATGATGCCGAGGGCGAGCTGCACGGCGGCCATCCCGCCGTAGCAGGCCTGCTTCAGCTCGACGACGCGGACGTTCTTCGGCAGGCCGAGCAGCCCGTGCACGAAGACGCCGGCGGCCTTGGACTGGTCGACGCCGGACTCGGTGGCGAACAGGACGGTGCGGATGCCCTCGACACCGTGGCGGTCGATGACCTCCTTGGCCGCGGCGGCCCCCATCGTGACGATGTCCTCGTCCGGGGCGGGCACGCTGAAGGCGTCCTGGCCGATGCCGACGTGGTACTTCGCCGGGTCGACGCCGAGGCGCTCGGCCAGGTCGTCGAGCTCGAGCACGTGGTGCCCGGTCGCGATGGCGATGTCGTGGATGCCGATGCGCGTCATGCTGCGCCCCCGGCCGGCTTCGTGCCCCGTCGCTCCATGGCGACGTGGGCGGCCATCAGCTCACCCGGGTTCGTCTGGGCGGCGAGGAGCGAGAGCTCCCCGCACAGCACCGTGGCGGCGCACAGGGCGGCGAGACGACGGGCGTTCGCACCGGGCTCGCGGTCCTCGCGGCAGCCGAGGCGCACGAGGGCATCCTCGACGACGGGCAGGTCCCCGCCCTTGCCGTTGCCGACCGTGCCGACGATCAGGTGCGGCAGCGAGGTGGCGAAGTACAGGTCCCCGTCGCGGTTCTCGGCACTCGTGATGCCCTGCGAGCCCTCGACGATGTTCGCGGCGTCCTGCCCGGTGGCCAGGTAGAAGCCGAGCAGCATGTTCGCGTAGTGCGCGTTCGCGGAGCGGAGCGCCCCGGCGATGGTCGAGCCGATGAGGTTCTTCGCGATGTTCAGTTCGACGATGCGTTCGGTGCTCGACCGCAGGCGCTTCTCGACGATCTCGCCGGGGATCACGATCTCGGCGATGGTGTTGCGGCCACGACCACGGATGCCGTTCACCGCGCTGGCCTTCTTGTCGGTGCAGAAGTTGCCCGAGACGGACACGTAGCGCAGGCCCGGCTGCCACGCCAGGATCGCGGGCAGGAGCTTGTCCGCCGCCTGCGTGACCATGTTGTGACCGGAGGCGTCACCGGTCGTGAACGCGAACCGCAGGAACAGCAGGTCACCGACGATCTCGGGGTGCACCTCGATGAGCTTCGCGAACCGGCTCTGCCCGGCGACCAGCGCCTCGAGCTCGTCCTGTCGCGCGAGGATCTGCCCCGCAGCGACGTGCGCCGCGGCGGCACTGGCCGCGCGGACGACGACCGAGCGGGTCATGCGCTCGTCGACGACGGTCGCGACGATGCCGTCGTCGACCATGCGCGAGATGCGGGCGCCGCGGCCGACGGACGGCCAGAGCGGCGACTCGTACGTGGCGAGCGGGACCTCGTGCTCGCCCTGGACCGCGTTGCCGCTGATGCGGATCGGTCCGACCCACTTGGTCGGGATCGGCGTGAGCAGGTCACTCATCGAGGGCTCCTTCTGGTGCTCGCACCGCGACGCTGAGGTGTCTGATGTCGTGCGCCTCCCAGGCGCGGTGGATGCCGGCGGGGTCGATGTCCGCGGGGACGAGTGCGATGCCGCAGTCGCCGCCGCCGGCGCCGGACGGCTTCGCCGCTCCGCCGGCCGCCTCGACGACGTCGCACAGGGTCGCGAGGCGTTCGGTCTCGATCTTCGACCCGACCGAGTCGCCGAGGCGCTGCATCAGCACCCGGGCACGTCGGAGCGCGTCGAGCGTCTGCTCTGCGTCGCCGGTCTGGAGGCCCGTGGTCAGGTCGTCGACGCAGCTGCGGCTCTCGTCGAGGAACGCCTGGTACCCGCCGTTGCGGTGCCGACGCACCACACCGACGAGCTTCGTGGTCGAGGCCGGCGAGCCGGTCCAGCCGACCAGGAGCTGCAGGTTCTCGGGGGCCGGCAGCCGCTGGACGTCGAAGCCCGCCCACGCGGCGGCGTCGGTGAGGATGTCGGACACGCGGCGCTCGTCGACGAACGACGCGAGGTGGTCGCGGTCCGGGGCGCTGTAGCGCAGCCACCCACCGAAGGTGCTCGCGGCGAGGTCCCCGCCGGACGCCCGCGGGTTCACCCGGATGGTGGCGAGCAGGGCGACCTGGAAGCGCTGCCGCTGCGTCAGGCCGATGCCGTAGAAACGGTCGAGGGCACCGACGGTCGCGACGGTCACCGCCGCCGAGGACCCGAGCCCGAACTTCCGGCCGCTGGCGTCGTCGAGCTGGCTCTCGATCCGCAGGTCGTGGAAGCGCGGGGCGATCCCCCGCTCGGCGCGGAGCTTCTCGACGAGGTCGATCGTCGCCATCACGTAGTCGTAGGGGTGGTGCTCGCGGTCCAGGGCGAGGCCGTCTTCGTCGCGCGTCCACGTCAGCGGCAGGTGGCCGTACTCCTCCGAGTGCACGCTGCCCGCACCGTGCGCCTCGGACACGCGTGCCGTGATGGCGCGGTCGAGGGCGATGAGGACGGACGGCTGGCCGGGCTCGACGACGGCGTACTCGCCGGCGACGAACAGCTTGCCGTGGGCGCGGAACTCGATCACTGCACGGACTCCTTCTGGTCGGGGCTGTCGCTCGCTGCGGCGACCCCGATCTCTTCGGAGCGGAGCACCCGAGCGGCAGGTCCGGTGCCGGACTCGATGACGTCGCCGAAGGACGCCAGCGCGGTGGCCACGGCGGAGCGGTCCTCGGGCCGGCAGAGCACGACCACGTTCGGGCCGGCGTCGGCGGTGGCGTAGGCCTCGAGCCCGGCGGCGCGGAGTTCGCCCACGGCGTCGAACACGGCGACGCTGCGCGCGTTGAGGTAGCGGATGGGCGGGAAGGCGCCCTCGATCGTGGCGTGCATGCGCAGCGCGTTGCTCTCGGTGATCTCGCCGATGCGCGTGAAGTCGCCGGCTGCGCAGGCGTCGAGCATGTCGCCGACGGTCTCGGTGGTCGACGTGACCCAGGCCGGGTAGAACGGCGACGTGGCGATGGTGCGGCGCATCGCCTCGCGCGAACCGATGGGCTTCGGTCCGGCGTCGATCGTCACGACCACCATGGCCATCGGCGGTGCCGGGATCGGCTCGGCGAAGGACCCCTGGTCGTCGCCGGCGTGCCACACGGCGACACCGCCGGGGATCGACCGCGTGGCCGACCCCGAGCCGCGTCGGGCCAGGCGGGACAGGTCGCGCGGGGACAGGTCGAGGCCGTACGCCGCCGAGGCCGCGGTGGCGAGCGCCGCGAACCCCGACGCGCTCGAGGCAAGTCCAGCACCGGTCGGCACGGTGTTCTCGGACACGACGGACGCGCGGGCGTCGCTGCCGGCGAGCTCCCGCACGAGGTCGAGGAACTGCTGCACGCGCACCAGGGCGCCGTCCTCGACGACGTGACCGTTCAGCGTGAACCGGTCACGGGCCTCCTGGCCGGTGCCGGACCCGCCGTCCAGCGTGACGGTCGTCGTCGTCGGGAACACGTCGAGGCCCATGGAGACGCTGCCCGTGGCGGGCAGCGCGAGCTGCGCGTCCGCCTTGCCCCAGTACTTGACGAGGGCGATGTTGGGGTGCGCGACGGCGGTGGCGGTCATCAAGCGCGGGCTCCGATCGTGGTGGTCCAGGTGGCTGCGGCCCCTGCGCCGCGGAGTGCGGCCGCGATGCGGTCCGCGTGGTCGTCGTCCGCGGCGAGTGCGAGCACGCACCCGCCCCGCCCGCCGCCGGTCAGCTTCGCGCCGAGGGCGTCCGCAGCACGTGCGGCGTCGACGAGCCGGTCCAGGTCGGCACTCGACACGTCGAGTGCGCTGAGCAGGTCGTGCGCGGCGTCCATCGTGGCACCGAGCCCCTGTGCGTCGCCAGCCTCGAGTGTCCCCCGTGCCCGCCGTGCGAGCGCGCCGATCCGGTCGATGACCGCGTCGACGGCGACCGGGTCCTGGTCGTGCCGTTCCCGCACGGCCGCGACCGCCTGCCGGGTGTGGCCGGGGACACCGGTGTCGGCGACGACGAAGGTGAAGCGGGCCCCGAGGGCGACGGGCTCGATGCGGCCACCCTCGAACCAGACCGGCACCGCGGCGACGACACCGCGGGCGTCGAGTCCCGACGGACGGCCGTGGGCGACCCGCTCGCACTCCTGGATGAGGTCGTGGTGGGTCTCGGCGTCGAGGGTCTCGCCGAGGGCGTCCGCGACGGCTGCCGTCACGGCGGCGGCGACCGCTGCGCTCGACCCCATGCCCCGGGCGGTCGGGACCTCGCTGTCGACCCGGACGTGGAAGTGCCGGTCGGTCACCCCGAAGTGCCGCAGGGTCGCGGTGACGGCGGTGACGGTCGGCATCACGGCAGCAGGTGCGAGGTCGAGGGGGCCGGTGTGCACCGTGGACTCGAGGGTGTGCCCGACGACCGTGCCGGTGGCCTCGTCGACGCCGGCGGTGACGGGGCTCACGGTCGCGACGACCCGGGCGTCGAGCACCGGCAGGACGAGTGCGGGTGCGCCGTAGACCACGGCGTGCTCACCGATCAGGATCGTCTTGCCGTGGGACGACGCGGTCCCGGAGCCGGGGGTCGTGGTGGAGTCGAGGTCGCTGCTGGTCATCGTGGGTCACGTCAGCCTAACCGTCCGGGCCGGAGCACGTGTTGGGTTGTGCACAACCGAGTTGCGTGCGATCCTGGTGGCATGCCCGTGACCGACGAGATGGTGTGCTTCTCCCTCTACGCAGCGAGCCGCGCGACCACGCAGGCGTACCGCTCGCTGCTCGAACCCTGGGGACTGACCTACCCGCAGTACCTGGTGCTCGTGACCCTGTGGATCGAGGGTGACCAGACCGTCTCGAGCCTCGGCGACCACCTGCAGCTCGACTCCGGCACCCTGTCGCCCCTGCTCCGCCGCATGGAGCAGTCCGAGCTCGTCCGCCGCGAGCGCCGCAGCGCCGACGAGCGCGTCGTGACGATCACGCTCGGCGACCGCGGCCGCACCATCCGTGCCGACCTCGCGCACATCCCGGCGACGATCGCCGCCGGCATGGGGCTCCCCGACGAGCAGGCCGCCACGGAGCTCATCGCGACCCTGCACCGGCTGACCGAGACGATGCACGCCGCGGCCACGAACGACACCGCCGCGACGCCCGACCGCGCCGCCGCGGACCACTGACCCCACGAAGGAAGGAACACCATGGAAGCCCTCTACACCGCCGAGGCCCTGGCCACCGGCGAAGGCCGCAACGGCCACGTCGCCACGAGCGACGGCACGGTCGAGTTCGACCTCGCCATCCCGAAGGAGATGGGTGGCTCCGGCAACGGCGCCAACCCCGAGCAGCTCTTCGCCGCCGGGTACGCCGCCTGCTTCCACTCCGCACTGCAGGGCGTCGCCCGCAGCCAGAAGGTGAAGATCACCGACTCGTCCGTCGGCGGCCGCGTGCAGATCGGCCCGAACGGCGACGGCGGCTACCAGCTCGCCGTCATGCTCGAGGTCGTCATCCCCGGCCTGGAGCACGACCAGGCCCAGGCACTCGCCGACGCTGCGCACCAGGTCTGCCCGTACTCGAACGCGACCCGCGGCAACATCGACGTCACCATCACCGTCTCGGAGGACTGAGCATGACCGACACCACCCCCACCACCATGCGCGCCGTCGTCCACGAGACCTTCGCCGAGCCCGCCGAGGTCCTCGGCGTCCAGGAGCGCCCGGTCCCCACGCCCGGCGCCGGCGAGGTCCTCGTCCGCACGGTGCTCTCCCCCATCCACAACCACGACCTGTGGACCGTCCGCGGCACCTACGGCTTCAAGCCCGAGCTGCCCGCAGCCTCCGGCACCGAGGCGCTCGGCGTCGTCGAGGCCCTGGGCGAGGGCGTCACGAACCTGACGGTCGGCCAGCGCGTCGCCGGCGGTGCCTTCGGCGTCTGGGCCGAGTACTACACCGCGAACGCCGCCGGGCTCGTCCCGGTGCCGGACGCCATGACCGACGAGGCCGCAGCACAGCTCGTCTCGATGCCGTTCAGCGCCATCAGCCTGCTGCACTCGCTCGACCTGCACGAGGGCGACTGGCTCATCCAGAACGCCGCGAACGGTGCCGTCGGGCGCATGGTCGCCCAGCTCGGCGCGGCCCGCGGCATCAACGTCATCGGCCTGGTGCGTCGCGCCGCCGGTGTCGAGGAGCTGCGCGAGCAGGGCATCGAGCGCATCGTCGCCACCGACGCGGACGACTGGAAGGACCAGGTCACCGCGATCACCGGAGGCGCCCCGATCGTCGCCGGTGTCGAGTCCGTCGGCGGCAAGGCCGCCGGCGACATCGCCAGCGTGCTCGGCGAGAACGCGACCCTCGTCGTCTTCGGCGCGATGGCCTCGCCCACGCTCGAGATCCCCTCCGGCAAGGTCATCTTCGGCCAGCTCACCGTGAAGGGCTTCTGGGGCAGCGTGGTCAGCAAGACGATGCCGGCCGAGACGAAGGGCCAGCTCTTCGGCGAGCTCATCACCCGCGTGCTCGACGGCTCGCTGACGCTCCCCGTCGCGGAGACCTTCGCGTTCGAGGACGTCCGCGACGCCGTGCGCGCCTCGGACACCGCCGGCCGCGTCGGCAAGGTGCTCCTGCGCCCGTAGCGCGACAGAACGACGGACGGGCGCGCCCCGCTCAACGGCAACGCGAAGCGTTGCGCGGGGCGCGCCGACCGAGCCTGCGAGGGAGGACGGTGCCAGTTGGCACCGTCCTCCCTCGCCGTCCGTGCGCGCGATCACCGCGCCACGTGCGCGACCTAGCCGCGCGACGCCTTCTGCGGGACCGTGAAGATGTTGCCGGTGGTGACGCCCTCTTCCACCTCTTCGAGGGTGCGACCGCGGCTCTCCGGCACGAACTTCCAGATGAAGAGCAGCGCGAGCAGACCGACGATGCCGAAGCCGAAGAACGTCCCGGTGATGCCGGTCGCGGCGACGATCGTCGGGAAGTAGAGCCCGAGGAACGCGTTCGCGATCCAGAGGCAGAACACCGAGATGCCCATGCCGAGCGCGCGGATCTGGGTCGGGAAGATCTCCGACAGCACCACCCACACGGCGATGTTGAGGAAGGTCTGCATCGAGCCGACGAACGCGACGACGAGGAACAGGATCACCCACGGGCGAGCCGGGTTGCCCTCGGGCAGGGCGACCGAGGCGATGCCGATCAGGAAGTGGCAGACCGTCGTCAACGAGAAGCCGATGATCAGGGTCGTCCGGCGGTTGATCTTCTCCATGTTGTACAGCGCGATGACGCCACCGACCACGGCGATCACGCCGGGGGCGATGTTCGCGATGAGGGCCGCCGATGCCTGGAACCCGGACTCGATGAGGACGGTCTGCCCGTAGTACATGATCGAGTTGATGCCGGTCAGCTGCTGGGCGACGCCGAGCCCGGCACCGATGAGCACGATGCGGATGAGCCACTTGTTGCCGCGCAGCGTCTGCCACCCGCTGACTCGATCGGCCTTCGCCTCGAGGTCGTTGCTCCGCTTGATGTCGTCGAGCTCGGCGGTCGCACGCTCCGTGGTGCGGACCTGCTGCAGGACGGACAGCGCTTCGTCGTAGCGCCCCTTCGACGCGAGCCAACGCGGCGACTCCGGCACCCGGAGCATGCCGACGAACAGGGCGATCGCGGGGAGTGCACAGACGGCCAGCATGACGCGCCAGACGCCGTTGCCCTCACCCCACAGGTTGCCGATGATGGCGTTGACCACGAACGCGGCGAGCTGCCCGATCACGATCATGAGCTCGTTGCGGCCGGACAGCGAACCCCGGATCTCGTACGGCGCGAGTTCAGCGAGGAACACCGGGACGACGGTCGATGCACCACCCACCGCGAGGCCGAGGAGGACACGGCCGACGACGATGACGCCGAACGTCGGTGCGAAGACGCAGATGAGGGTGCCGAGGAAGAACGTCACGGCGAGGGCGATGATCGTCTTGCGACGCCCCCAGCCGTCGGCGATGCGGCCGCCGAGCATGGCACCGATCGCGGCACCGAACAACAGGGAGCTGGTGACGACGCCCTCGGTGAAGTTCGTGAGGCCGAGCTCGGCCTTCATCGGGTTCAGGGCACCGTTGATGACACCGGTGTCGTACCCGAAGAGCAGCCCGCCGAACGTGGCGACCAGGGCCAGGACGCCGAGGCGTCGGCGGTGCGGTC
The DNA here is from genome assembly GCF_004365385.1 of Curtobacterium sp. PhB190. Lineage (NCBI taxonomy): Bacteria > Bacillati > Actinomycetota > Actinomycetes > Micrococcales > Microbacteriaceae > Curtobacterium > Curtobacterium sp. PhB190. The sequence goes on from NZ_SODN01000002.1 coordinate 450,919, forward strand.
CGGTCCCGATCGGGGGCAGTGCGACAGTCAGGGCTGTCGGCTTGATGTCGACCATTCGGTGACTCCTTCGTCAGTGATCGCGCTTCAGTGCGTGCACCGATGGTAACCCGATTCCATGTCCTGTCAATTGGACATTCTGTCGTCAGGACGATTGGATCGGTCCACATAACGCCTGATCAGGACGGGAGCGGTCCAACGGCCCCCGTTCGACCGTCAGGACTCGTCGGGCGTCGGGCTGTCCCCCAGCACGTCACCGAGCGACGCGATGTCCGCGCCGTGGTCGGTGTAGCGCCGGACGGTCCGTCGGGCAGCTGCGCTCGCGGCACCGGACAGCGCCGGGTTGCGTCGCGCGGCATCGGCCACCCGGCCCGCGTGCCCCGCCGTCGAGAGCAGGACGTTCGCCAGCGCCCGGGCGTCGCCGCGCTCGGGCACCCCGGTGACCGTCCACGCTGTGCGCACCTGGGCGTCCGGCGTCACACCGCGTCGGGTGCCCATGCGGTGCCAGTCGGACAGCACGCCCTCGGTCCGGGACGCCGCGCGGTCGGCCTCGCCCGCTCGACGGCGCGCGGCGTCGCGTGCAGCGGACTCGCTCGCGCCCTCGACCGTGTCGTACCGGTCGGTGAGGCCGTCGGCCCGGCGCCGGACACTCTCCGCCCGTTCACGAGCAGCACCGTCGTCACCGCCTTCTTCTGCGATGCGGGCGGCGTGCGCGGCGGCAGCCGCGGCGAGGATCTCCGAACGCTCCATGGCCTCGACGGTAGCCGTTCCGACCGACACCGGCGACCGCTCAGACGATCGACACGTCCCAGCCGAGGTCGGCGGCCCGGTCACCGAGGACCCGGGCGTTCGCGCCGCACACCGACTCGGTCGACCCGGTCGGGTAGTAGCGACGGATGGCTGCTTCGGGAACGAACCGACCACCGAGCGGATCCGTGGCGGCATCACGCACGCTCCACCACCGATCGGTCGCCTGCGCGATCGCCGTCTCGAGCGGGACCTCCACGGTGACGATGCGCAGCTTCTCGTACCCGGCGTCGTCGAGCTCGGCGAGGAGGTCGTCGAGGTAGTCCACGCTCGACAGGGTGCCGTGCACGACGACGTTCTCGCCGTTGCGAAGGGCGCGGCGGCGCAACGTGTCGGCAACGGTGGTCGACTCGGCGTGCACGAACCCGGCGATCTCACGCAGCTGCACCGGCCGGTCGTCGGCCAGGCGACGAGCCGTCCACCGGTCCACGAGACCGTCCGCCTGTGCGCGCAGGAGCAGCGGGTCCTTGAAGTCGTCGGCGTCGATCGACCGGTAGCCGCACAGCTCCGGCATCCGCTCCAGGGCGGTCGACTTCCCCGACCCCGGCGGTCCGGCCGTCACGACCACCGCGAGCGAGCCGTCGGTGACCGGCGACGGGGTCAGCGCGCGGTGCTCCTCGAGCACGGACTCGTGGAACCGCAGGCGGCTCGCCTGGTACAGGAAGCCGTCCGGTGCGTAGATCGTCCTGGTGCTCGCGCCTGCCGTGTCCGACCAGGGGTTGTCGAGCGAGTCGGCCCGGAGCGCACGTCCCAGCTCGACGGCCACCCGGTCGCGGAGCTCCGTCACCGGGTGCGCTTGCGGGTCTGCCGTTCGGCGATCGCCCGGCGGACGGTCTCGTACTCGACCTCGGACAGGAGGCCGTCCTGGAACGCCGCCGCGAGTTCCTTCGTGGTGCCGGTGGCCGAGGCGGCACCGTCGAACGCCGCACCACGCTTCGGGGTGCGGTGCGTCAACGCCATCGAGGACAGCTCGCGCAGCATCGTCTCCGAGTCGATCTGGCCGCCTTCGCGCCGGGAGATGACCTCACGCGGAGACGGCCGCTTCGTGGTCAGGGTCCGGCGGGAGAGCCGCCGCGAGACCTCGGGTTGGGAGATCCCGGCGAGCTTCGCGATCTCGCGCTGCGGGACGCCGAGGTCGGCGAGCTTGAAGATCCCGCGCCGCAGTTCCATCTCGGCGTGGTGTTGCTGCTCACGACTGTGCAGGACGTGCTCGACCGCCGCACGGACGGTCGCGGGCGCACTGTCGGTCCGACCGGCCAACGCGCGCACGACGGCTTCCGTGTCGGGTCGACGCGGGTCCGACCCACCGCGCTGCCCGGGGACCACCCTGACGCCCATGACCACCTGCTCTCGTTGATACCGACGGTATCACTCGTCGTGGACGACGGAGGATCCGCGGTACGTCTGCAGACACAGGACGGAGGCGCTGCGTTCGCCCCGGGGACACCGCGCCGTTAGCATCGAGCTGAGGGGGAATCATGAACCGGACGCTCGCCATCGGGGTCGTCGTCGCGGCCACCGTGGCGCTCTCGGGGTGCTCGCTGCTGCGCGGGTCGGACCGAGCCCTCCCCGCCCCGTCCACCCCGGCGACGACGCCGACCTCGTCGGCCGACCCGACACCGACGCCGGACGACGACCCGGAGGGTGACCTCCTCGAGTCGTCGGCGCACCCCCGCACGCCGACTCCGGAACCGACCGAGTCGGCGGCTCCGGCTCCGACGCTGACGCCGATCCCCGCCGGGACCGTCCTCGCCCAGGGCGACATCGCGTCACCGAAGGGCAGCGTGCACTTCCGGTTCCGCGTGGTCGCGGTCGGCGACGACACGTTCACCGCGCAGTACTCCGGCTTCACCTCGACCCTGCCGGTGCCGGTCGGGGTCGGCCTGTTCGACCTGCCGCGCGCGGTCGGCGACGGCCTGACCTACCCCGGCGTCGGCGACCGGACGCTCGGTGGGCCGACCAGCACGGCGACCGCGGTGGACGTCCCGCTGAGCGGCTCCGGCGTCGACCCGTCGCACCTCACCACGCTCGTGACCTACTCCGCGGCGGCTCCGGGGCAGGAGGCCCCGGTCGAGATCGGGGCCGGCAAGGTGCTCGCGGTGACGACCGTACGGTGGTCCGTCCCGGCGCGGCAGACGAACGTGCACCCGGAGGACGCCGGTGCCCGGGCGAACGCGACCGGTCCGGTCACCGCGACGACGGGCGGGGCGCCGCGGTCGTACACGGTCGCGCCGGACGACCTCATCGGGGACGTCGCCGCGCGGTTCGGCATCAGCGTGCGAGCGCTCGTCTGGCTCAACGAGGGCGTGCAGGTGTTCGGGACGGACCAGCACCTCTACGAGGGGACGACGCTCAACCTCGACCCGCTCGCCCGCTGACCGCGGCGGTGACCCCTCCACGAAAGCGACACTCTTCCGCGGAACATCGGCGCACATCTGTCGCTTTCGCGGGCCTGACGGCGCCCCGTGGGGCGCAATTGTCGCTTTGGCAGCGACCGACAGACGGACGGGAGGCCCGTGGCGAATCCGCCACGGGCCTCCCGTCCGTCAGGTGGGTGCGTCGCTACTTGCGCAGCTCCAGGTACTTCGCGATGAGCGCCTTCGTCGAGGCGTCCTGCGCGTCGAGCGCGGCCTGGTCACCCTCGACGGCGGGCGTGACCTGCAGCGCCAGCTGCTTGCCGAGCTCCACGCCCCACTGGTCGAACGAGTCGATGCCCCAGATCGTGCCCTCGGTGAACACGATGTGCTCGTAGAGCGCGATGAGCTGGCCGAGCACGCTCGGGGTGAGCTCCGGCGCCAGGATCGACGTCGTCGGCTTGTTGCCCGGGAAGGTGCGCGCCGCGACGATCCCCTCGTCGGTGGTGCCCTCGGCCCGGACCTCGTCGGCGCTCTTGCCGAACGCCAGCGCCTTGGTCTGCGCGAAGAAGTTCGCCAGGAACAGCGTGTGCACGTCCGTGCCGGGTGCGACGCCCTTGCCGTCACCGGTCTCGTCCTTGAGCGGACGGGCCGGGTTCGCGACCGTGATGAAGTCGGCCGGGATCAGGCGGGTGCCCTGGTGGATGAGCTGGTAGAACGCGTGCTGGCCGTTCGTGCCGGGCTCGCCCCAGAAGACCTCGCCGGTCTCGGTGGTGACGGGCGAGCCGTCCCAGCGGACGCGCTTGCCGTTCGACTCCATGGTGAGCTGCTGCAGGTACGCGGCGAAGCGGTGCAGGTACTGCGTGTACGGCAGGACCGCGTGGCTCTGCGCACCGAGGAAGTTCGTGTACCAGACGTTGAGCAGGCCCATCAGGACGGGGACGTTCTGCTCGAGCGGCGTGGTGCGGACGTGCTCGTCGATGGCGTGGAACCCGGCGAGGAACTGCTCCCAGTTCTCCTGGCCGATCGCGACGATGACGCTCGTGCCGATCGCGGAGTCGACGGAGTAGCGGCCGCCCACCCAGTCCCAGAACCCGAAGGCGTTCTCGGGGTCGATGCCGAAGGCCTCGACCTTGTCGAGTGCGGTGGACACGGCGACGAAGTGCTTCGCGACGGCGTTCTTCTTCTCGTCGTCGGCGGCGTCGGTCAGGCCGAGCCGCTCCCACAGCCACTGGCGTGCGAGTCGCGCGTTCGTCAGGGTCTCGAGGGTGCCGAAGGTCTTCGACGCGACGATGAACAGCGTGGTCTCGGGGTCGAGGTCCACGGTCTTCTCGTAGATGTCCGCCGGGTCGATGTTCGACACGAAGCGGGCTTCGAGGCCGGGCTGGACGTACGGCTTGAGTGCTTCGTAGACCATGACGGGGCCGAGGTCCGAGCCGCCGATGCCGATGTTGACGACGGTCTCGATGCGCTTGCCGGTGACACCGGTCCACGAGCCGTCACGCACCTGCGACGCGAACGCGTAGACCTTGTCGAGCGTGGCGTGCACGTCGGCGTCGACGTCCTGGCCGTCGACGGTCAGCGGCGCCGCCGGGACGAGCCCCTCGGTCGCCTTCGGACGGCGGAGCGCGGTGTGCAGGACAGCGCGGTCCTCGGTGACGTTGATGTGCTCGCCGGAGAGCATCGCCTGGAAGCGCTCGGCGACGCCGGTGTCCTTCGCGACCTGCAGCAGGGCGGCGAGGACGTCCTCGGTGACGAGGCCCTTCGACAGGTCCACGGTCAGGTCGGCTGCCTGGAACGTGTACTGCTCGGCACGGCCGGGGTCGCTGTCGAACCACCCGCGCAGGTCAGGGGTGAAGTCGGCAGCGATGCTGTCGAGCTTCTTCCAGCCTTCGGTCGATGTGGGGTCGACGGGAGCGGATTCGGTCACTTCGGTCCTCCTGGGATCACGTTCGAGACGTACAGCCCGCAGGTCACCGCACCAGTGCGTCGCGGACCGTCTTCGAGCGTAGTGCCGTCGGCACCGTCGCGCGCACCGCCGGACGGGAGGCACGGGGCACGTTCGCTGCGCGCGTCACGTCCGGCGGGTGGTCGGCCTCAGGGCCGGGGTGCGAAACGCCGCAGCCGCAGGCTGTTCGTCACGACGAACACCGACGAGAACGCCATGGCGGCGCCGGCGAGCACCGGGTTGAGCAGCCCCGCCATCGCGAGCGGGATCGCCGCCACGTTGTAAGCGAACGCCCAGAACAGGTTGCCCTTGATGATGCCGAGCGTGGCGCGCGACAGCCGGACGGCGTCGGCGACGACGGTGAGCCGACCGCTCACGACCGTGATGTCACTGGCCGCGATCGCGGCGTCGGTGCCGGCCCCCATCGCGATGCCGAGGTCGGCCGCGGCGAGCGCCGCAGCGTCGTTCACGCCGTCACCGACCATGGCGACGGTCCGTCCCTGCGCCTGCATGGCACGGACGGCGTCGAGTTTGCCGGCCGGGGTGGCGCGGACGTGCACCTCGTCGATGCCGACCCGTGCGGCGACGGCCCGTGCGGCGCCGTCGTTGTCGCCGGTGAGCAGGACGGGGTGCAGGCCGAGCGCCACGAACCGCGCGACCGCGTCGGCTGCCTCGGGCTTCACGGTGTCGCCGACGACCACGACGCCCAGCACGCGGCCGTTCCGCGCGACGACGACCGCGGTGCCCCCTTCGGCCTCGGCTGCGGTGACCGCGGCCGAGGCCGCGTCGGGCACGACGACCGCCCAGGACGCTGCGAGCCAGCGGGTCCCGCCGACGAGCACGACGTCGCCGTCCACGACGGCCTGTACGCCGGCGCCGGGGGTGGAGTCGAACTGCTCGGCGGTCGGGACGTCGAGTTGCCGGGCCGTCGCGGCCCGCACGACCGCACGTGCCACGGGGTGTTCGGAACCCTGCTCGACGGCGGCGGCGAGCCGCAGCACGGCGTCCGCGTCGAGGGTCGCGTCCGTCGAGGTCACGGTGCGCAGGGTCATCTCGCCGGTGGTGACGGTGCCGGTCTTGTCGAGCACGATGGTGTCGACGCCACGGGTCCGTTCGAGCACCTGCGGACCACCGATCAGGATGCCGAGCTGGGACCCGCGGCCGGTGCCGACGAGCAGGGCGGTCGGCGTCGCGAGTCCGAGGGCGCACGGGCAGGCGATGATGAGCGTGGCGACGGCCGCGGTGAACGCCGCCGTGACCGAGCCGCCGAGCACGAGCCAGCCGACGAACGCCAGCACGGCGAGCCCGATGACGATCGGCACGAAGACGCCGGAGACCCGGTCGGCCAGGCGTTGGACGTCGGCCTTGCCGGTCTGCGCGTCCTCGACGAGCCGTCCCATCCGGGCGAGCTCGGTGTCGGCGCCGACGCGGGTGACGGCGACCACGAGCCGGCCGCCGACGTTGATCGTCGCGCCGGTCACCCGGTCGCCCGGTCCGACCTCGACGGGGACGGATTCGCCGGTGACCATGCTGCGGTCCACGGCCGAGGACCCGTCCTGCACGAGGCCGTCGCTGGGGATCCGCTCCCCCGGCCGCACGACGACGACGTCCCCGACGACGAGCGCCGACGCGGGCACACGCTGCTCGACGCCGTCGCGCAGCACCATGGCCTCCTTCGCGCCGAGTTCGAGCAGGGCGCGGAGTGCTGCCCCGGACTGCTTCTTGGCGCGGGCCTCCATGTACCGGCCGGCCAGGATGAACACCGTGACGGCCGCGGCGACCTCGAGGTACAGGTCGGTCGCCTCGGGGTCGGTCGCGATCCACGAGAACGTCATGTGCATGCCGGTGGTGCCGGCGTCGCCGAAGAAGAGCGCGTAGAGGGACCAGCCGAAGGCCGCCAGCACACCCACGCTGACCAGGGTGTCCATGGTCGCGGCACCGTGTCGGGCGTTCACCCACGCGGCACGGTGGAACGGGAGAGCGCCCCACACCGCGACGGGCGCGGCGAGCGTCAGGGCGAGCCACTGCCAGTTCGGGAACTGCAGGACCGGCACCATCGAGAGCAGGACGACCGGCACGGCCAGGACCGTCGACACGACGAGTCGTCGGCGCAGCGCACCGGCCGGGTCGTCGGCGTCGTCGTCCGGCGCCGTCGTGTCGGCCGGCGGCGCGGGGACGGTCGCACCGTAGCCCGCGGACTCGACGGCGGCGATGAGGGCAGCGGGGTCGGCGGGGCCGTCCGCGGCGACCTGCACCTGTGCCTTCTCGGTGGCGTAGTTGACGGTGGCGGTGACCCCGGGGAGCTTGCCCAGCTTCCGTTCGATGCGGTTCGCGCACGAGGCGCAGGTCATGCCCGTGATGTCGAGCTCGACGATGCCGTCAGTCACGACGGCACGACCTCGTACCCCGCCTCGGCGACCGCACCGCGGAGTGCACTGGCGTCGACGGGTGCGTCCGAGGTGACGGTCACCGACGAGGCACCGCCGGGGACGAGCGCGACGGCGACGTCGGACACCCCCTCGAGTTCGGTGAGTTCCTCGGTCACGCTCAGCACGCAGTGCTCGCAGGTCATGCCCTCGACGAGCAGCAGTTCGGTGGTCACGGTGTCTCCTCCTGTGGTTCGGGTGCGGGCGGCGGTCACGAGCGCACGAGCCGGGCGATGGCCTGGCTGGCTTCGCGGACCTTCTCGTCCGCGGCGTCGCCACCCTCGGCGACCGCCTCGGCGACGCAGTGCTTGAGGTGGTCCTCGAGCAGCGACAGCGCCACGCGTTCGAGCGCCCGGTTCGCCGCCGAGATCTGGGTGAGGACGTCGATGCAGTACGTCTCGTCCTCGACCATGCGGGCGATGCCGCGCACCTGGCCCTCGGCGCGACGGAGCCGCTTGAGCAGGTCGTCCTTGTCGCCGATGTACCCGACGTGTTCGTGCATGGTGGCCTCCACGGTCCTCAATACGGTACCCCCCTAGGGTATTCCCTCCGGTGGACGCGCGGACACGAACGAGGGTATTCACCTCGCCGTGCCGTCGATGTCATGCTTTCGACCATGACCGATCCGGCGACGAACGGCTTCCGCAGACTGCGGTTCGCCGACGGCGACGGCTCCGACTACTCCGACATCTTCGAGGCGGAGTACCACGGGTCCGACTTCGCCTCGGAGACGTACGCGACCGACGACGCCCGCTACGAGTACACCGTGGTGGGCGACGACGACCTGACGCTGCGGACCATGCGCGCCGAGGGTGGTCGGCGCGGCGGGATGATCGGGGCGCGGGAGGACCACGTGGTCTTCTGGCTCACCAGGGGCCGACTCGAGATGCACTTCGCCGACCGCACGCGAGTGGTCGAGCCGGGCAGCCCGTACATCGCGAGTGCGTCCGAGGCGTACCGCTTCGAGTCCGACGGCACGGTCTACAACGGGGTGCACATCGCGGACTCGTTCCTGCGGACCGTCGGGCGCGACCTCGGCTACCGGCTGCCGGACGGCCCACTGCTGTTCGAGCAGCAGGACGAGGTCATCGCCCGCCGCGAACCACTGCGCCACCTCATCGGGGAGCTCGGCCCGGCACTCGTGGACGACCGGGTGGTCGGTCCGATGCGGACGGCCCTGAACCGTCGACTGGCGATCGTCGTGCTCGACACCTTCCCGATCCGCAACCGCGGCGACGACGTCCCCGTCGCGAACCGCCTGCGCGACGCGATCCGCTACGTCGAACAGCACGCGGCCGAACGTCCGGCGGTGTCGGACATCGCCGCGGCGTGCGGGCTCAGCCAGCGGGGACTGCAGGACGTGTTCGCCCGCACCCTCGACTCCACGCCGCACCGGTTCCTGCGGGAGCACCGGCTCGACCGTGCCCGGAGCGAACTCCTGCGCGCGGGCGACGACCGGGCCCCCGGTGCCGACGGGGTCGCCGTGGTCGCGCGTCGGTGGGGCTTCACCAACCCGGGCCGGTTCGCCACCGCCTACCGCGAGCGGTTCGGCGAGGACCCCGCCGCCACGCTCCGCACGTCGCTGTCCGCACGCCCCGACAGCGGCCGGGCGTCGTGGCGCGTCCGCCGCGCGGTCACGTTCATCGAGGAGCACGCCGCCGAGGACCTCTCCCTGCAGGACATCGCCGACGCCGCCGGGGTCCTGCCGCGACGCCTGCAGCAGCTCTTCCGGGCCGAGCGGGGCGAGTCCCCGATGGCGTGTGCCCGGGCGATCCGCGCCGCTGCAGAACGCAACGCGGCGGACGGAACACGCGAAACCGCCTGAGCGGACGGCCAGGGGGTACAGCCACATCCCCGTGTTCCCGCGGATTCCTGGATTTCTGCCGAATGCGAAAAGTCATGTGTGACGAATCTCTGGTGCAGCCCGTCTCATCCGTGAACAGCAACCGCTGGGAACGCCCGGCGGGTCACTCGGAAGGAACGAACCATGGCTGACTCCATCACCACCACCCCGGCAACCACCGCTGCGGCCCGTGCCACCTCGCACGCCGGCTCGAACAGCGGCGTCACCGGCAAGACCGTCATCGACGACACCGTCGTGTCGAAGGTCGCCGGCATCGCGGCCCGCGAGGTCAACGGCGTGCACTCGCTCGGCGGCGGCGCTGCCCGTGCGATCGGCGCCCTCCGCGACGCGATCGGCCAGCGCGACTTCGGTCAGGGCGTCAAGGTCGAGGTCGGCGAGAAGCAGGTCGCCGCGGACATCGTCATCGTCGCCGAGTACCCGGTGTCGCTCCAGCAGGTCGCCGACGGCGTCCGCAGCAGCGTCGCCCGTGCCCTCGAGCAGATCGTCGGCATGGAGGTCGCCGAGATCAACGTGACCGTCCAGGACGTCTTCATCCCGGGCGACGACGACGACAACGACAACGACGAGAAGAAGGAAGCGCGAGTCGCATGAGCAACACACTGATCGGTGCCCTCATCGGTGCCGTCCTCGCAGTCGTCGCACTGCAGTTCGGGTTCTGGGGCTTCGTCCTGGTCATCGTCTTCGGTGCGATCGGGGCCCTCGTGGCCGCCCTCGCCACCGGCAAGATCGACCGTGGTGCCCTGACCGACGTGCTCACCGGGCGCCGGAGCTCCCGGTGAACGCCGGCCCGGACGTCGTCCCGGGCCGCGTCGAGATCACCGCTCGTGCACTGACCTCGCTGGCGCGGGCCGTCGCAGCCGAACGGCTCGGCGCCCCCGCCAAGCGGGTCAGGGTCGGTCTCGGAGACGCGGCCGGAGCGATGGCCCTCGACGTCACCGGCCCCATCGCCGCGGGCGACGACCTCGTCGCCCGTTCGGCCCAGGTCGCCGACGAGGTCAAGCGCCGCGTGAGTGAACTCACCGGCCGCCGCGTCGGCAGTGCCCACATCGAACTCACCGGGATCGTGCGCGAGCGCGAGTCCCGAACCCGGTAGGAGACCATCATGAGCAACGGTTCCGTCGAACGACGCATCCGTCGTCGGAGCGTGCACCGCTCCCGCTCGACCGCAGTGGCGGTGGCGCTGGTGGTCCTCGCACTGGTCGCCGCGTGGATCGGCACGGAGTCGGTCCTGCGGGCGATCGGGCGGCCTCCGCTCCTCGCCGACCCGCAGACCGCCGTCGACGCCGCACTGCAGCCCGACGCCGCCTTCGTCACGATCGCCGAGGTCATCGCCGTCGTGCTCGTGGTCCTGGGCATCGTGCTGATCGTCCTGGCCCTGAAGCCGGGTCGCCAGCACCGCTCCGTCGTCCAGCACGACCGTGGCGCCGTCGTCATCGACACCCGCATCGTCGCCTCGACCGCGGCCAACGCCGCCGGCACGGCAGCAGGCGTCCCCGAGGGCAACGCCTCGGCCACCGCCCGCGGTCGCCGCACCGACGTCCGCATCGTGCCCGTCACCGGCATCCCGGTCGACGAGCAGGCCGTGCAGGCAGCCGTCCGCGACCGCCTCAGTGGTCTCGACGAACGGTTCGGCCACAACATCCGCGTCCGCATCGACGAGAAGGGGACCCTCGCATGACCAAGAGCAACCGGACCATGAACCGGATCATCCTCTTCGTCCTCGGCCTCGTCGCCGTCGTCGTCGGTCTCACGATCGGCGCGGGCGTCGTGCCCGCCGTGCAGGACGCGATCAAGCCCACCGTCGACCTGCCGAGCAGCCTGGACGTCCCCGCGTCCTCGCTCTGGATCGTCGCCGCCGCCTGCGCCGTCGTCATCGTGCTCGCCCTGGTCTGGGTGTTCACCCGCGGCGGGGGCGGCACGTCCGTCGCCGTCCGCGAACGCTCCGGTGAGGACGCCGTCACCGTGAACGTCGCACTCGTCCGCGACGTCGTCGAGCACGAGCTCGCCGGGGTCCGCGACGTCGTCGGCTCCCGAGTCGACACCTACCTGGTGCGCAAGCAGCGCGCTGCTCGCATCCGCGTCGCGGTCCGCCGCGGCGGGGACGCCGTCTCGGTGCTCGACGCCGTCGACCGCGCCGTCGCGGTCCTCGACCGCACGCTCGGCCAGCAGGTGCCCGTCCTGGTCCACCTCACCGGTGGGACCCGTTCGGCGCTCGCGAAGTCGACCCGCGTCCACTGACACCCGTCAGCCGGACGCGACCCCGGGCCTCCCGGCCCACCGAAGACCCACGCAACACCCACCACCGGGCGAACGCCCCACCGATGAAAGGACCCGTCATGGGACTCGACGACAAGATCAAGAACGCTGCTCAGGACATCGCCGGCAAGGCGAAGGAAGCCGTGGGCAAGGCCACGAACGACGACTCCAAGGTCGCCGAGGGCCAGAAGGAACAGGCCTCCGCGAGCGTCAAGAAGACCGGCGAGGACGTCAAGGACGTCTTCAAGAACTAGGACGCTCGATGCGTGTCGGGGCACTCGCGACGTCGAGTGCCCCGATGCGTTCCGCGGACCCGAACGAGGAGGAACCATGCAGCACGACCCCCATGCGCACACGCAGGTCACCGAGGTGGCCCTGCCCGCAGAACTGACGGAGCCGCTGCCCGACGACGCGACCCCCGCGATGCTCATCGCGCGAACCGCGGCGGAGACGGCGCTCGGCGTGCCCGGCGTGCACCACCTCGGCGGGACCGTGTCCCGAGCCGCCGACGAACTCCGGAAGCGGCTCGGCCGCTCCGCAGGGACCGCCGGCGTGCAGGTCGACGACGAGGACGGCACCTTCGCGGTGCAGGTCTCCGTGATCGTGACCTATCCGCAGAACGTCCGCGAGGTCGCCGACGAGGTGAAACGACAGGTCGCCGCAGCAGCCGGCCAGGTCGCATCCGTGCCGACGACCGTGGACGTGCGCGTCCTCGACGTGCACGGACCGTTCGACGACGAGCCCTCGCCCGTCGAGCGCGCGGCCACCGCCGTCGGCGATGCCGTGCAGGACGCCGCCAAGGCGACGAGCGAGACCACGAAGCGCGTGGCGACGGCGACCGTCGACGCCACGAAGCAGGCGGCCGACGCGACGGCCGAGGCGACCAAGCGTGCCGCCGACGCCACCGCCGACGTCACGAAGCAGGCAGCCGAGGTCACCGCCGACGCCACCAAGCGTGCCGCCGACGCGACGGTCGACACCGCCAAGCGTGCTGCCTCGGCCACCGCTGAGGCCACCAAGCAGGCAGCCGACGCCACCGCGGATGCCACGAAGCGTGCGGCCGACGTCACCGCGGACGCCGCCGAACAGGCCGTGGACGCGACGACCGCCACCGCCGGCCGCGTGCACGAAGCCGCGTCCGACGCGCTCGACCGGGCGTCCGAGGGCGCACGGGACGCCGCCGACACCGCGCGCGACGCGGCCAGCCGCGCACGTGCGGCCGTCGTCGACGAGGACGCTGCCACCCCCGTTGTCGCCTCCGAGACGGCTGCCGACGCAGCGGTGCGTGCCGCCGACTCCGCCGAGGACGCAGCGCGGGACGCCGCCGACGCCGCAGCCGACGCCAGCGAGGCAGCGCGGGCAGCAGCCCGCGACGCCGACCAGCCGACCGACCCGACCACGGACCGACCGTGACCACCGCCTGGTCCGGCGGTCGTCGGCCCCGCACCCGTCGGCCCCGGCCGCGCGGTGTGTGGATCGCCGGTGGCATCGGCGTGGTCCTGGTCGCCGGGGTCCTGCTCGGGGCGTTCCTGCCCCTGGTCGGGTTCCTCGGCGGCGTCACCGCCACCACCGCCGGCCTCGTGCCGTTCCCGTTCGTGCGGGTCACGGTTGTCGCGGTCCTCGGGCTGATCGTCGTGCTGGCGCTCCTCGCCATGGCCCTCACTCGTCGGCACACCACGACGGCGACGATCTCGGTCGTGCTCGCCGTCCTGGTGAGCATCGCCGTCACGATCGTCCCCGTGGTCCTGGTGGCCGTCGGGTCCGCCGACCGCGCCGGGGACGTGTGGCCGATCGTCACCGAGCTCTGGCAACGCTTCACCGGCTGATCCGCCGGCACCTGCACCACCGACCAAGGAGTCCCTCCATGCGCAACCGCATCATCGTCATCGGCCTGATCGTCCTGATCGGGTTCTGGTTCGGCTCTCGCGCGAACCGCCCGGTCATCAAGACGTCCAAGGGCGAGACCGTCCGCAAGGCCTGGAACGACCCGCACGCCCGCAAGGCCCGCAAGAAGCTGGGCAAGAAGATCGCCAAGGCCGCCAAGCGGCACAGCTGACGACCGGTAGGCCCGGATCACCTGCGCCGATCGGCGCGCGTGATCCGGGCCCCGCGTCCGCTACCCTCGCGACGTGAAGCGTCTCTCCCCCGGCCAGCGCTGGGTCATCGGTCTCGGCGCGTTCGCGCTCGTCTGTCTCGTCGTCGGCATCATCGCGATCGCCGTCGGCGTCGCGAACGGACACGCGATGTGCGGCTCGTCCGAGGACGAGTTCTGGGAAGCCTGCCCCGGTGACACCTCCGGCATCGTCTGGGGAAGCGTGGTCGGCGTCGTCGGGCTGCTCCACCTCGGACTGACCGGCGTCGCCGGAGCACTCGTGTGGACATCGACCCCGACGATCGGCCCGAAGCCGATCCGGCGCCCCGCGCCGTGGCCCGGCACCACGCACCGGGTGTTCTCGTACGGCACGCTGCGGCAGCCGCTCGTGCAGGAGTCGCTGTTCGGCGGCCACGTCCCGACCACCCCGGACACGCTGCCTGGGTGGCGGCTCGACTGGGTGGCGATCACCGACCCCGAGGTGGTCCGGACGAGCGGCTCGGACCTGCACCCGATCCTCCGCCGGGGTGCACCGGACGACGTCGTCGAAGGTGTCGCTCTGACCCTCGGCTACGAGTGGCAGCTCCGCGCGGTCGACGACTACGAGGTCGCTGACTACCAGCGCATCCGGGTCGAGCTCACCTCGGGTCTGTCCGCCTGGGTCTACGTGGCGGCCGACGAGGCCTGAGCCGCCGCCAAGCGCGCGAGACCCTCGTCGATCGACACCGACGGGGACCACTGCAGGTCGGCTCGGGTGCGGCGTTGGTCGAACCAGTGCGCCGTCGACAGCTGCTCGGCGAGGAACCGCGTCATCGGCGGCTCGTCCTGCCCCGGACGCACCCGCCACACGGCCTCGACGAGCGACCCCGCGGCCCGGGCCACGACAGCCGGCACGTGCCACCGCGGTGCAGGCACACCCGAGGCCGCGCAGATCCCGGCGAGCAGGTCCGCGACGGGCCGGGGTTCGCCGTTCGTGACGACGTAGGCGTTGCCGTGCACGTCGTCGTCGGCCGCGTGCTCGAGCGCCGCGACCATGGCCGACGCGGCGTTGTCGACGTACAGGGTGTCGATCAGGGCGGCACCGGAGTCGAGCAGCGGCAGGCGCCCGGCCCGTGCCCGCTCGACGATCCGGCCGATCAGCTGCGTGTCCCCCGGCCCCCACACCAGGTGCGGCCGGACGGCGACGACGGCGAACCCAGGAGCGTCGGCGTCGAGCGCGAGGAGTTCGGCCGCGGCCTTCGTGCGGGCGTAGTCGCCACGAGCACGATCGGGTTCGGCGACACCGGCTCCGGCGCCGACGAGCGACGATCCGGTGTGCGCGACCGACGGCGACGAGACGAACACGAACCGCCGGGCGCCGGCACGGCGTGCGGCGTCGACGAGTGCTCGGGTGCCGTCGACGTTCACACGGACGAAGTCGGCCGGGTCACCCGCCAGGGAGACCTTCGCGGCGAGGTGCACGACGGCGTCGACCCCGTCGACCGCGCGTGCCACCGCGGCGGCATCGGTCATCGAACCGGCGACGTCCTGCACGCCCGCGACCCCGGACGGCCGTCGCTGGAACGTGCGGACCTCGTGTCCGGCGTCCCGCACGGCTGCGGCGGTCGCCTGTCCGAGGAACCCGCTGGCGCCGGTGACCAGGACCGTCACGGGCGGGCCATCCGTCCACCCGACAGCACCGCGGTCGCCCAGCGGGACAGCCGGGCGCGGTCGACCTTCGAGTTGTGCCGGATGTCGGTCGGCAGCACGGGCACGGTCAGCACCGCTGCGAGCGGGACCCCGGCCGCGGCACGGACCGAAGCTGCCAACGCCGGCGGAGCCAGGGCAGTCCGTCGGACACGTCGCCCGCCGGTGGTCTCGACGACGGCCACGACCTGCTGCGTCCCGCGCGGGCCGATCCCTGCGACGCCGGCACGGCCGACTCCGGGTACGCCCTCGATGCGCTGCTCCGGTCCGACCGGGGTGACGACACCGTCCGGGGTGGTGAGCACGTGCTGCATCCGCCCCTCGACCCAGAGGCGCCCGGACGCGTCCAGGTGTCCGACGTCACCGGTGCGGTGTCCGCGCGGGTCCTCGACGCCGAGCCGCGCGACGCGGTTCGTCCGCCAGAGCCGGTCGTAGTGGTCGCGCACGTGTGGTGCCACGACGACGATCTCGCCGGTGACGCCCGCCGCGTCGGTCAGCCCACCGGTCGCTGCACCCGCGGCGTCGAGCGGCGCGATCCGCACCCGCACGTTCGCCGCCGGGAGCCCGACGCAGATGCCCTCGTCGTCCGAGGCCGCCGCCGAACGGACGCCGTCCAGGTCGACGTCGGTCATGAGCAGCCCCTCGGTCATGCCGTAGGGGGTGTGCGCACTCGCGTTCGGCATCAGCTCGGTCGCCGCGGTCAGCAGCGCGGCCGACACCGGGGCGCCCGCCGACAGGAACAACCGGACGCGCGCGAGTGCCGCACGGTCGGCGTCGGTCAGCACCGATGCCGTCGCCACGACGTTCGCCAGCGCCGCCGGCGACAGGAACACGACGGTCGCGTCGGCAGCGGCCACCGAGGCCGCGACGGCGCGCGCGGTCAGGGTCCGGGGCGCGGTGACGTCCATGTCCGGCGCCACCGACCGGGCCCCGAGGGCCGGGCCGAGCAGCGCGAAGGGTGCGAAGCCCGCGACGAGGCCGGTGCCGACACCGATGTCGTACTGGGCCGCCAGGACGTCGCGGACGGCACCGAGCTGTTCGTGCGTGTAGACGACGCCCTTCGCCGGGCCGGTCGAACCGGACGTGAACAGGATCGCGGCCGGAGCATCGGACGCCGGCACCGTGGGCAGCACGGAACCGTGCGCGAGCCGACGGGCACCCCGCCGGGCGACGTCGACGAGCGTGTGCTCGACGCGCAGCGCACGCCGTGCGGGTGCGGGCAGCGGGACGGTCGCGATGCGCCGACCCGGCCAGCCGAGTGCACGAGCGGCTCCGAGGCCGGGCAGCGCGCCGATGATCCAGTCGGGCCGGGCTCCGCGGACCGCACGGGTCAGACCGCGCAGCCCCAGTCCGGCATCGGCCACCACGACGACCGCGCCGATCCGCACGCAGGCGTACAGGACGGCCGTCAGGTCGGCTCCCGGGGTGACGAGCAGCGAGACACGGTCACCGCTCCGGACACCGAGGTCGTCCAGCCCGGCGGCGATCTCGTCCACCCGACGGGCGAGCAGGCGCCACGTGATCGTCCGGGGGCCGCCGGCCGCGGCCATCTCGACGAGGGCGGGTTCGTCGCTGTCGCGCAGGTCCTCGAGCGCGGCACCGAGCGGGCGGCTCACGCTGCTCGTGTGCGGCACTTCAGCCGGGAGGCCCGTGGTGACTGACGCAGGCACGTGTCCGCCCGGCAGACGGTCGCCGATCCAGTCGAACACCGCGCCCGCCACGTCGGCGTCGTCGGGGAGCAGGTGACCGGCCCCCTCGAAGCGGTGGACGTCGGCCTGCGGCAGCCGCTCGGACAGGTCGTCGAGGTAGCGCTCCAGGAACACCGGGTCGCGGGGACCCCAGAGCAGCAGCGCCGGGACGTCGAGCGCCGCGACCCCGGCGGCGATCCGGTCGAGCTCGGGGGCACTCCGGTGCCGGGCGTCGACGGGGATGTCCGCCACGAACCCGCCGATGCCGCCACGACGTGCCGCACCGCGGTAGGGGGCACGGTAGCCGTCGGCCACCGCACGGTCGAGCTTCGGGTGCGCGATGCCGAGCGTCGTCTCGAGGAACGCCGGCGTCACGACGGTCGCGCGGCCGAGCAGCCCTGGGCCCAGGGCGAGCCGCAGCGGCGCCGGGATCGAGGCGTCGTCGGGCTGGTGCACGGCGGTGTTGCACGTCATCACGGCTGCCAGGACCTCGGGGTGGTCGACCGCCCAGCCGAGCGACACCACGCCACCCCAGTCGTGGCCGAGGGTGACGACCGGGCCGGTCAGCCCGAGTTCGTCGGTCAGGGCACCGAGGTCCGCGACGCGCTGCGGCAGCCCCCGTTCCACCCCGGTGCGCTCCGAGAAGCCCATGTCGAGCTGGTCGACGGCGACCACGCGCCAGGCCGGGCCACCGGCCTGTGCGACCTCGAGCGAGGTGCGGAGCACCGACCGCCACAGGTACGACCACGTGGGGTTGCCGTGCACGCACAGGATGGTGCCGACCGGTTCCACGCCGAGCGCCGCCAGGGACCCGGCCGTGTCGAGGAGGTGCCATGTGCGCGCGGCGCGATCGGTGCCTCCCGACCGGTTCTCGGACCATTCCGGGACCGTGACGAGGCGTGACCAAGCCGGGTCGAGTCCGGGCAGGGAGCGCGGCTGCGTCGCCGGAGCCGTGCTCGCGGCGACGCGGGGCAGCCGAGACCTCACCAGTGGAGTTCCATCATCGCCGTGTTGATGCCGGAACCGACGCCGCCCAGGAAGACGCGGTCACCGCGACGGATGCCGCCGGACTCGACCTCGTCGGCCAGGGTGATCGGGATCGACGCCGGGCCGACGTTGCCGAAGCGCTGGTAGGTGGTGGGGACCTTGTCGCGCGGGATGCCGATTGCCTCGACGAACGCGTTGGTGTGCACGTCGGAGACCTGGTGCAGGACGTAGCGGTCCATGTCGGCCCAGTCGAAGTGGGCACGGGCCTCGGTCCAGGCCGCGACGACGAGCTCCATGCCGCCCTTGAGCAGCATCTTGGCGTCCGTGAACATGCCGTCCACGCTGCCGACGCACAGGTCGTACCACTGGGTCGCCGCGCGGGTGACGCCGCCGACGATCCGGTGTCCCTCGGGGTGCAGGTCCGCCGGGCCCAGCACGGCGGCCGCGGCACCGGACCCGAGGGTCAGGCTCGCGAACTCGCTCATGAAGTCCTTGCGGTTCCGACCACCCTGGTTCAGGCGGTCGATGGTGTTGAGCTGCACCTGGTCGGCGTCCTCGCCGTCGACGACGAGCGCGTACTTGATCTGACCGGAGTCGATCATGCCCGCGGCGACGCTCATGGCGTTGACGAACCCCAGACAGGCGTTCGCGATGTCGAAGTTGATCGCGGACGACGGCAGACCGAGCCCGTGGTGCAGGCGCACGGCGACCGACGGCTCGAGGTGCGGACGGGTCACCGAGGTGTTGATCAGCAGCCCGATCTCGTCCGGACGCACCCCCGCCTCGGCCATGGCACGACGGCCGGCGTCGATGGCGGCGTCCTGGAAGGTCTGGCCCTCGCCCCAGTTGCGGCGCTCGATCACACCGGCGACCCGCTCGAGCAGTCCCATCGGCAGGCGGAGGCGGCGGAGCACGCCGCGCAGCCGCGCTTCGATGTCCGCAGAGGTCGTCACGCGTTCGGCGGTCGTCGTCGCCACGGACAGCAGGGAGACGTTGTGGTGCTTCGCCGTGGCGTTGCCGGGCTGCTCGGGTTCACTGCTCGGCGCCCGGTCACTGCTCGCTGCCCGGTCGACCGGCCGTTCCGTCATGATCGTCACCGACACATACTTCCTCATTTCACCTGTGTGTGCAGTCCGGCTCGGCTGGACGCGCGGTGTCAGGCGTCCTTCGGGAGCTTCCGGATCTTGCTGCGACGGCGTCGACGGTCCGGCACCATCGAGCGCATCTCCTCGAGCTTGCCGAAGCAGAGCAGCCGGTCACTGGCCTGCAGCTCGACGCCACTGCGCGGGTTCGGGATGACGGTCGCGCCCCGGTGCAGGGTCAGCACGGTGATGTCCCGGTCCCACAGTCCGGACTCCTTGATCGTCTTCCCGACCAGGTCGGCGTTGGTGTGCACGAGCAGCTCGGCGACGCCGTAGCCCGTCGAGACACTGAGCCGCTGGCGCACGTCGATCTCGGGGAAGGCCACCTGGTTGCCGATGAAGTCGATGATCGCGCCGGCGACGTCCAGGCCCGTCGCACGCTCGATGCCCTCGAGCCCCGGTGACGAGTTGACCTCCATCACGAGCGGACCGTCGTTGCCCTCGAGCATGTCGACACCGGCGACCTTGAGCCCCATGATCTGCGCCGACCGGACCGCGACCGCCTCGTACTCGGGCGACAGCGTGACCTTCTCGACCGTGCCGCCACGGTGCACGTTGGACCGGAACTCGTCCCCCGACGCCGTCCTGCGCATCGCGGCCACCACCCGGTCGCCGACGACGAGCGCGCGGATGTCACGACCGCGGCTCTCCGAGATGAACGACTGGATCAGGACGTTCTGCTTCGTCGAGTGCAGCGTCTCGACGATCGACTCGGCGACCTTCTCCTCCGGCGCCAGGATCACGCCGATCCCCTGCGTGCCCTCGAGCAGCTTGATCACGACCGGAGCCCCGCCGACCCGTTCGATCGCGCCGCGGACGTCGGCCCGGCTGTTCACGAACGTCGTCGCCGGCATGCCGATGTGGTGGCGGGACAGGATCTGGTTCGCCCGGAGCTTGTCGCGGGAGTTCGTGATGCCCGTCGCGGTGTTCGGCGTGTACACGTCCATCTGCTCGAACTGCCGCACCACCGCGGTGCCGTAGTAGGTGATCGAGTTGCCGATCCGTGGCAGCACCGCGTCGTAGTCGGACAGGAGCTTGCCGCGGTACAGCAGGTCCGGGTCCTCGCCGGACAGGTCGATCGCGAACCGCAGGGTGTTCAGGACCTTGACGTCGTGGCCGCGGTCGCGCGCCGCTGCACGGAGGCGCTGGGTCGAGTACGCCTGCGGGGCGCGGGACAGGATGGCGAGTTTCATCGAGGGGTTCTCCGCGGGGTGGGATCGACGGCGACGGTCCATCCAAGCACGCCCGCGCCGCGATGCCGCCGACCGCCTTGGAGAGCGAGCGCGTTGTACTCTTTTGACGCATGTGCGGTACGCTAGATTGACTGATCGGACGGTGCGAGCAATGACGAAGAACCAGCACGGTCTCCGGGCGACCCGGAGCAACCGGACCCCTCGACTCGCAGGGTCCGGACGGTCGACGTCGCGGCGACCCGCGTCGTCCGAGTGGCGTGTCCGATCGCGGAGACCTTCCTCGACCGAGGCGGTCGCGCCGCCGACCACCACCTCCACCGGTCCGGCGGACGACCTCAGGGATCGCCTCGTGGCCGCGCTCCTGCGGCACGTCGACCTGATCGACCTCGCCGAGGTCGAGCGGGTCAACGGATCGATGGACGCCGTCGCGGAGCGGATGCTCGCCAGCATCCCCGGCGCCGATGTGCTCGACGACCGCGTCGGACCGTTCTACGACACTGCCGGCCTGCGGAAGTGGTTCCAGATGAGCCGCCAGACCCTCGACGCGCAGGCCAAGGTCGGCGACGTGCTCTGCGTGCTGTCGGCCGACGGCTTCCGGCTCTACCCGTCGTTCCAGTTCGATGCACGGGGCATCCTGCTCCCACGGTTGCGCGACGTCCTGGCCGGCCTGGACCCCGACCGGGTCGACCCCTGGGGCGATGCCGTGTGGCTGAACGCGCCGGCGGACGAACTCGACGGACTCACGCCGGCCCGGGCGCTCCGGACGGACCGCGCGGACGAAGCAGTCCGTCTCGCCGCACTCGCCGGAGCGTTCCGACTCGGATGACCACCGTCGCACGCACCGACGTCGTCCAGACCGCACCACAGGCCGGTCTCGACCTGACCGGCTTCCCCGACGGGGGCAGACTCCCCGCCGAGGTGTTCCGCGCGCACCTCGCCGAGTTCGCGCCCTGGTACTTCGCCAGCCACCCCCACGGCCGCTTCAACCTCCGGGAACCGAACGGCACGTGCTGCTTCGCAGCCGCGGCCTCGACCGCTGTCCGGGAGTTCTTCGGCCCGAAGGTCCGCCGCAACGAAGTGAGCGCTGCCGACGCTGCCGTCCTCCGCGTCTCGACGATCACCCCGCCGTCCGATGCGAGCTCCGCCCACGTCAGCGGCGCGGGCGCTGCACGCTTCGGGGTCACGAGCGAACTCACGACCATGGGCGACTACGCCGTGACGCAGGCATGGGCCGAGCTGTTCAAGGACCGGGTCGATGCACTCCGCTACGACTCGAGGTTCGACCCGGGGGGCGAGGCGTGGGCACTGTTCGGGACCGCGGGGCCGGCACCGTCGCTCGGCGGCGCGACCGCGGTCATCGACGGAGCACGTGCGGCCGAGGCAGCCGGCGTTTCGGTGCTGCCCGGGCCGCCGCGGAAGAGCGCCGTCCGGATGGTGCCGAACCCGCCCGCCTGACCGGCACAGTCGCGCATGGGACAGGATGGGCACATGGCCCGTGCTCCGAAGTCCCCCGACGGCGGACTCGTCGTCGCCGGCTGGCGCGAGTGGGCCGGCCTGCCGGACCTCGGTCTGCCGTGGATCAAGGTCAAGCTCGACACCGGTGCACGCAGCTCGGCACTGCACGCGTTCGACCTCGAAGAACTCCCGGGCGACCGGGTCCGGTTCTCCGTCCACCCGTGGCAGGACACCGATGCCGACGCCGTCACGATCGAGTGCGACGTGCACGACCGGCGCATCATCCGCAGCTCGACCGGGCACACCCAGGAGCGCATCGTCGTGCTCACCACGATCACCCTGGCCGGGCGCGCCGTCGTGTCCGAGGTCACCCTGAGCAACCGCGACCAGATGGGGTTCCGGATGCTCGTCGGGCGCGAGGCCCTCCGACAGGGCTTCCTCGTCGACCCTGCGAGGTCCTTCATGGCCGGTCGGGCGCCGAAGGAGATCCGGCGCCGCAACCGCGGGCGAGCCTGAGCGCTGCTCGCCACGCGGCACGGGCCGTGGGCGCGACCGATCGGCGGCCTGGAGGCGCGGTGCGGGGACGCCACGGGCCTCCCGTCCGCCTCGGCGACCGCCCAGGGCGCGGGCTGGGTCAGCGACCGAGGTGACGGCCGAGGAAGGCGAGTTGCTGCGGTGCCAGGCGGCGCCAGTAGCCGTGCGTGTGGGCGCCGGGCTCGAAGCCCCCGGCGGGCGGCGTCGCGAAACCGTCGACGTAGGCGTGCGCCGCCGGAGCGAACCCGTCACCGTTGCCGCAGTCGACACGGACGGCGACCCCGTCGAGCGCGCGCTGCCGACCGAGGACCGTGTTCGCACGGAAGTCGGCCGCGTCGTCGAAGGCTCCGCGGGCGGTGTCCGCTGCTGACGTCCAGAGCGCCGGACTGATCGCCGACACGGCGCGGACGCGGGACGCACCGAGCACCCCGCCGAGCCGGAGGGCGCCGAACCCGCCCATCGAGTACCCGGTCAGCGCGAGCCGGTCGGTGTCGAATCCGCGCCGCGCGATCCGGGGCAGGAACTCGTCGACGACCATCGCTGCGGGGTCATCCCCGTCGGAACGGTGGTGCCAGTAGCGGTTGCCGCCGTCGATCGAGGCGATCGCGAACGGAGCGCCGCCACCCGTGATGTGCGCCGCGAGGAACCGGTCCCAGCCGAGCGCCCGCCCGAAGAACGCCGAGTGGTCGTCGCCGTAGCCGTGCAACGCGACGGCCACCGGCAGCGGGGTGTCCGACTCCGGAGCGGCGATGGTCCACCCGACGGTCCGTCCCTTCCGCGCGGTCGACACGAAGGTGCCGGAGACCGAGGGGACCGGGTCGACGTTGGGGATCGTGCCGTCGGCACCGTTGAGCCCGAGCACGCGGTACATCGTCGACCGACCCGGCAGCAGGTCGAGGTTCACCGCCTCGGCGGCTGCCCCCGCGGCGACGATGCCGACTCCCCCGATCAGCAGCGACCGACGGGTGATCGTCGACGCACGCGAACGGGTCATCCGAGGGGCACCGTTCCGTCAGAGGTCACGCGCTTCATCACGAGGATCGGGGAGAGTCGCTGCACACCGGGCAAGATACCCAGCGCAGCGTCGGAGAACCCCGGGGCGCTGACGAGCGGTCAGGCTGCTGCGACGAGCGCCGCAGCGACCGCGCGCGCCGTCGCCGTGCCGACCGACGGATCGCGCAGGCGCATCGCCAGGTACCCGGAGACGACGAGCAACAGCTGGTCAGCCAGGGCCCCGGCGCGCTCGCCGACGACGGGCGCGGCACGTTCGGTCAGCCGGGTCCGGAGCGCCCCGGTCTCGCGGTCGAGCACCTCGTGCACCTCGGCTGGGGCGTCCGCGTACTCGGCAGCGGTCCCGAGGAACGCGCACCAGCGTGAACCAGCGGCGGTCGACCGGTAGTCGTCGAGCGCGTCGAACACCGCGAGCAGGCGGCCACGGTCGTCCGGAGCGGCCTTGACCGCGCGGTCCCACGTGGCGAGCCAGTCGTCGTGCCGCCGATCCAGTGCCGCGGCGACCAGGGCTTCCTTGCTCGCGTACCCGCGGTAGAGCGTGGCGCTCGAGATCCCGGCACGGTCGAGCACGGCGTCGATCGGGGTGGCGGCGATGCCGCGCGTGAAGAAGAGCTCCTCGGCCGCGTCGAGCAGCCGCTGCTCGGTTCCTGGACGCATCGCCATGCAAGCACCCTAGGCTCTCAAAAGTGAAACGATCGTTTTTGTTGCGACGGTGGGTGTTCCTCGGTAGCGGGCTGGCGCTCATCGCCGCGACGTACGGGCTGGTGCGCCTGGCGTTCGGCCTCTTCCTGCCCGACGTCCAACGCGACCTCGGCCTGCGCCCGGACGCCGCCGGATGGGTCTCCTCGGGGGCCTCGGCGATGTACTGCGTCGGCGCGGTGGTCGGGTTCCTGGTCGCCGCACGCGTCCCCCGGGTGCTCGTCGCCGCAGCCGCCGGGGTCGCCGGGGTCGGTGCGCTCGCGATGGCAGCGGCGCCGGGGCCGTGGTCCTTCGGGATCGCTGCGGTGGTCGCCTCGACCGGGGCCGGGCTCGCGTCACCAGCCCTCGTGCAGCTCGTGTCGCGCGCGGTGCCGGGGTCCGTGCAGGGGACGGCGCAGGCGGTCGTCAACTCGGGGACCGGCCCGGGGCTGATCGCCGCCGGGGCGCTCGCACTCGTGCTCCTGCCGGACTGGCGGACGGCTTGGGCGTGGTCCGGGGTCTTCGCACTCGTCGTCGGCGTCGTGCTGCTGGTGGTGTCCCGTGGGAGCGGGTCCGGCGGTGACCGACCAACCGCACCGGGGACGGCGTGGTTCGCGGTGCACCGACGGGTCATCGCGCTCGCGCTGCTCTTCGGTGCCGGATCGGCGGTCGTGTGGACCTACGGCCGCTCCGCGCTGGTCGACGCGGGCGCGCCCGTCGCGGTGTCGGTGTCGGCGTGGATCGCGCTCGGGGTCGGCGGTGCTGCGGTCGCCGTGACGGCTCGGTGGACGAGCGGACTCCGCGCGCGGACGCTCTGGGCGGTGACCGCGGGCGCCGTGGCGGTGGCCGTCGTCGCACTCGGTACCGCGCCGCAGTCCACGGCGGTCGCGATGCTGGCGTGTGCGGTGTTCGGTTGGGGCTACACAGCGGCCACCGGCGCGTTGATCGCCTGGACGACCGAACTCGACGCTGCGCGGTCGTCGGCCGGGACGTCGATGCTCTTCGTCGCGCTCGTGCTCGGCCAGGCCGTGGGATCGGCGGCATCGGGCGCACTCGTCGGCACGGCGGGCTACGCGGCGACGTTCGTGGTCGGGGCGCTCGTCACGGCGGCGAGCGCCGTGCCCGCCGTGGTCGGGAAGCGGAGCGGGCCGGGGAGCGGTACCCGCGTCACAGCAGCGGACGCAGCTCGATCTTCCGGTTGCACGCCTGCGACGCCTCGTGCGCCACACGGAGCGCCGTCTCGGCATCCGGCAGCTCCATGACCCAGAAGCCCGCGACGAACTCGGCGCTGTCGGCCACCAGTCCGGGCGTGGTGTCCGAACCGCCACCGCGGGCGTCGACGACGGTGCCGTCGGCGGGGGCGGACACCCCGGCGGCGAACACGACGGCGTCACCCAGGCGTTCGTTCAGGGCATCGACCGCAGTGGCCTCGGCCTGGGTGGCGGACTCCGTCCGACCGGCTGCGACGGCCTGCCCGTCGTCGATGACGTTGACGAGGAACTGCATGGCGACTCCCCTGCTCGGTGGCCGGAGGCTACTCCGCGACCGCCCGGTTCCGTGACGCTCCGTGACGACCGACGGCACCGCGAACCCCGGGACGTGCCTACGCTCCCTCCGACGGCGACCCGGCCGACCACGACCACGGAGTACCCGATGCCCCACGACACCATCGCTCGTCGAGTCGACGAGTTCAACGCCGGCTTCACCGCGCAGATCGGCCCCGACCTCAGCGCCGTGTTCGACCGGGAACAGGCCGACCTGCGTACCGACGGTGTCCCGGACGGCGTCCTCGCCGTCGGGGACGACGCGCCGGACGCTCCACTGCTGGACGCGACCGGCGCCGCCACGTCGCTGGGCGCCGCGCGTGGTGACACGCCGACCGTGCTCGTGTTCTACCGCGGCGCCTGGTGCCCGTACTGCAACCTCACGCTCCGCACCTACCAGCAGGAGTTGCTCCCCGCGCTGCAGGGACGCGGGGCACGCCTCGTCGCCGTCTCGCCGCAGACACCCGAGGGCACCGAGCAGTCGATCGCGAACGGCGAGCTGGCGTTCCCGGTCCTGTCCGACCCGGAGAACGTGCTCGCCGGTCGGTTCGGCGTCGTCACGGCGCCGAGCGCCGAGGCACGAGCAGCCCACACGGAGCTCGGGTTCGACGTCGCCGACAGCAACGCCGACGGAACCGCCGCGATCCCGTTCCCGTCGGTCTTCGTCATCGACGAGCACGGTGTGGTCCGGTTCGCGGACGTGCACGTCGACTACACGACGCGCACCGAGGTCGCGACGGTCCTCGCGACCCTCGACGGCCTGGACGGGGGCGGCACCCGCTAGCGTTTGCTGCATGGGGACGACGGCGGAGTGGTCACGGCTGCCCGTGGGGCGCCGCGAGCACCGGCAGGACGCCGTGCTCGCCCTGGTGCTCGCCGCCGGCCTGACGATCACCACAGTCCTGTACGGGGCGTCCGGCATCTACGGCGACGACCAGGCGGCCTGGTGGGTCTCCGCGCTGATGATCGTCGCGAACGCGGTCCCGATCGCGTTCCGCCGCCGGTTCCCGATGTCGGCCGCCGTGGTGTCCGCGCTGGCGTTCGCAGCCACCCAGCTGTTGCACGTCCCCGAGCTGTTCGTCGTGAACTTCACCCTGTTCATCTCGCTGTACTCGGTCGGCGCGTGGTGCTCCGACCGGGTCCGTGCCGAGGCGGTCCGGTGGGTCGTCATCGGCGGGATGTTCGCGTGGCTGTTCCTCGCGATCTCGTTCGGGTGGGCGGTGCCGAACGCACTGCCGAACGACGAGGGTTCGCTCATCCCGCCGTACATCGCCTACTCGCTGCTGAACATCGTGATCAACGTCGTCTACTTCGGCGCTGCCTGGTACGCGGGCAACCGGGCGTGGGCCTCGGCCGTCGCCCGACACCAGCTCGACGAGCGCACCGCGGAGCTGGCAGCCGAACGGGAGCGCAGCGCTGCCCAGGCCGTGACGATCGAGCGGGTCCGGATCGCCCGTGAACTGCACGACGTCGTCGCGCACCACGTGTCCCTGATGGGCGTGCAGGCCGGCGCTGCCCGACGGGTCATCGACCGTGATCCCGAGCAGGCGACGGCATCGCTCGGCGTGGTGGAGGAGAGCGCGCGCACGGCTGTCGAGGAACTCCGGCGGATGCTCGGCACCCTGCGGTCGGCGGACGAACCCGGCACGGATGACCGCGGTGTCGGGGACGCTCCGAGCACCGAGGGCATCGCACGCATCGTCGAGGTCGCCGAGTCCGCTCGGGTCGCCGGTCACCCGACCGAGTACGTGGTCGTGGGCAACGAGCGTCCCGTGCCGCCGACGGTCGCCGCCGTCGCGTACCGGATCGTGCAGGAGGCCGTGACGAACGTCCTGAAGCACGCTGGGCCCACCGCCCGCGCCGACGTCCGGCTCAGGTACCTCGACGACGGGCTCGAGGTCGAGGTCACCGACGACGGGCACGGTGACCGTGCTGCGCGGAACCCGTCGGGCAGCGGCCTCGGGCACATCGGCATGCGGGAGCGGGTCGCAGCCGTGGACGGACGGATCGAGATCGGGCCACGCGCCCGGGGAGGCTACCTGGTGCGGGCATGGCTGCCGACGACGTGAACGAGACGAACGACCCGAACGGCGCGACCGACCTGACGATCGTGCTCGCAGACGATCAGGAGCTGGTGCGGGCCGGGTTCCGCGTGATCCTGGAGTCCGAGCCGGGGTTCCGGGTGATCGGCGAGGCCCCCGACGGTGCCCGTGCGGTCGAGGCCGTCCGGGCCCTGCGCCCCGACGTGGTCTGCCTCGACGTGCAGATGCCCGGCGTCGACGGACTCGAGGCCGCTCGGCGGATCGCAGCGTTGCCGGACCCGCCGGCGGTGCTCATCCTGACGACGTTCGACAGCGACGACGCACTGTTCCAGGCACTCGAGGCGGGTGCCAGCGGCTTCCTGCTGAAGAACGCCTCCCCCGAACGGCTGATCGACGCCGTCCGGACCGTCGCCGCCGGGGACGCCCTGCTCGCGCCCGACGTCACGCGCCGGGTGATCAGCCGTGCGACCGCCGCACCGGTGGCGAGCGCGCGGACCGCGGACGGCGCGCTGGCAGCCGCCGGACTCACCGAGCGCGAGACCGAGGTGCTCCGGCTGCTCGCCCGGGGCCTCAGCAACGCCGAGATCGCCGCCGAGCTGTACGTCGGTGACGCCACCGTGAAGACCCACGTGTCGAACGTGCTGCAGAAGCTCGCGCTGCGCGACCGCATCCAGGCCGTCGTCTGGGCGTTCGAGCACGGCGTCGCCGGCTGACCGAGGCCGACTCGCCGACCGGCCGCCGCCGCGAAGTCCGACGTTCCACGAGACGTTCGACGCGTGGAACGTCGGAAGATGCACACGCATTGCGTGCGGGTGCATGTTCCGACAGAACGTGAGTCGTTCGACGCGTGGAACGTCGGAAGATGCACATGCATCCGGCACCGCGCCGCACCGCACCGCACCGCACCGCACCGCACCGCACCGAGCCACACCACGGCACCGCGGGACGACGCAGCCCACCCGCCCCCTCCCCCGCGCGGTGGAGCCGACCACCCACCCAAGTCCCGCCGGATGGCGGAGGCGCCCCGTGCCTCCCGGCCAATAGCGTCGACGCAGGCGGCGCAGGCCGTCGCGAGAGGGGTACGACATGCTCACCATCGAAGGGGTGACCAAGCACTTCGGCGACCGCCGGGTGCTCGACGACGTGGGGTTCACGGTCGGCAACGGCCGCCTCACCGGGTTCGTCGGCGGCAACGGCGCCGGCAAGACGACCACCATGCGCATCATGCTCGGCGTGCTGCAGGCCGACGCGGGATCCGTCTCGATCGACGGCACCGCGGTCCGGCCCGCCGACCGCCGCCGCTTCGGCTACATGCCCGAGGAACGCGGGCTGTACCCGAAGATGCCGGTGGCCGAGCAGATCACCTACATGGCCCGGTTGCACGGCGTCGACAAGCGCGCGGCGACCACGCGGACCACCGAGCTGCTCGAACGACTCGAGCTGACCGGCCACGCCGACGACGCCGTCGAGAAGCTGTCGCTCGGCAACCAGCAGCGGGTGCAGATCGCCGCGGCCCTGGCCCACGACCCCGAGGTGCTGGTGCTCGACGAGCCGTTCTCGGGCCTCGACCCGATGGCCGTCGACACGGTGCTGGGCGTCCTGCGCGAGACCGCGGCGCGCGGGGTCCCGGTGCTGTTCTCGAGCCACCAGCTCGACGTCGTCGAACG
Organism: Curtobacterium sp. PhB190; assembly: GCF_004365385.1. Taxonomy (NCBI): domain Bacteria; kingdom Bacillati; phylum Actinomycetota; class Actinomycetes; order Micrococcales; family Microbacteriaceae; genus Curtobacterium; species Curtobacterium sp. PhB190. The sequence continues at coordinate 480,290 of NZ_SODN01000002.1, forward strand.
GCTCTGCGACGACGTCGTCGTGATCGCGGGCGGCACCATCCGTGCCGCCGGCCCGCAGGACGAACTCCGCAAGCAGGCCGGGCCCGCCGCCTGGGAGCTGCTGGTCGACGGCGACGTCGCCTGGCTCCGCGACGAGCCCGGTGTGACGGTCCGCGAGTTCGACGGCGGCTACGCCGTCTTCGAGGCCGACCCGTCCACCGCCCAACACGTCCTGCAGCGGGCCGTCCAGCAGGGCACCGTCGGCTCGTTCGCCCCGCGGGTCCCGCGGCTCAGCGAGGTCTTCCGGGAGGTCATCCGATGAACGACTCCTTCGTGCAGGCCGTGCGGCTCGTCTCCGCACGCGAGATCCAGGCACGCATCCGCAGCAAGGCCTTCGTGGTCTCCGCCCTCATCCTGATCGGCATGGTCGTCGCGTCCATCGTCGTCGGCGGCATCGTCGGCAAGGCCACCGCCGACGACACCACGCCGGTCGCCGTGGTCGACGGCGTCTCGCTGCCCACCACCGCGGGCCTCGACGTCACGGACTCCACCTCGGTGGCGGACGCCGAACGACTCGTGCAGAACGGCGACGTCGACGCGGCGATCGTGCCGTCCGACGACCCGCTCGGCTACAAGGTCGTCGGCCTCGACGAAGCCCCGACTGACGTCGTCGCCGCGCTGAGCGTCACACCGCGGATCGAACTGCTCGACCCGGACGCGCTGCCCGGCGGACTCGTCTACCTCATCGCCATCGCGTTCGGCGTCGTGTACTTCGCCTCGGCCGTGACCTTCGGCCAGTCGATCGCGCAGAGCGTGGTCGAGGAGAAGTCGACCAGGGTCGTGGAGATCCTGATGTCCGCGATCTCGGCCAGGGCGCTGCTCGCCGGCAAGGTCCTCGGCAACAGCGTGATGGCGTTCGCGCAGATCGTCGCCGTGGCCATCGCCGCCGTCGTCACCCTGGCGGTCACCGGGCAGGACAACATGTTCTCGATGCTCGGCCCGAGCATCCTGTGGTTCGTCGGGTTCTTCGCCGTCGGCTTCGTGCTCATCGCGTCGCTGTTCGCCGCGGCGGCCGTGCTGGTGTCGCGTCAGGAGGACGTCGGCAGCGTCACCACGCCGGTGATGATGCTCGTGATGATCCCGTACATCCTGATCATCGTCGCGTACAACAACCCGACGGTGCTCGGCATCATGTCGTACGTGCCGTTCAGTGCACCGATCGGCATGCCGATGCGGATCTTCCTCGGCACGGCCGAGTGGTGGGAGCCGATCCTGTCGCTCCTGATCGTGGTCGCCGCGGTGATCGTGGTCGTGCTGGTGGGCGCCCGCGTCTACGAGAACGCGCTGCTGCGGACGGGCAGTCGCGTGAAGCTGACGGAGGCGCTGCGCGGCTGACGCCGCGGTGTGGACGGGAGGCCCGGATCACGTGAGCAGGTCGGCTCACGTGATCCGGGCCTCCTGTCCGTTGCCCGGTGCCGGCCCGGCACGCAGCGTCGGTCCGGCACGCAGCGCCGGTCAGGCGCTCAGCGTCGCGAAGGCGGACCGGTGCCAGACCAGCGGGCTGTGCGCGAAGTCGGACATGAGTCCGAGCACGCGGAGCACGACGATGTCGTGGTCGCCGGCCGGGTAGGTGTGCTCGACCGAGCACTCCAGCCAGATCGGGGCCCCCTGCAGGAAGACCGCTCCCGTGTCGGCGACCGTCGTGTCGACCCCGACGAACCGGACCGACTTGTCGCGTGAGGCGAGCTGCCGCGTGACCTGCGCGTGCCCCTCGCCGAGGATCGAGACGCCGATCGTGCCGGCGTCGCGGAGCACCGGCCACGTGGTCGAGGTGTGCTGCACGGCGAACATCACCAGCGGTGGGTCCTGCGAGACCCCGACGGTGAACGACGACGCGACGAGCACGGTCGGTTCGCCGTCCACGACGGCGGACAGTGCGGCGACACCGCACGGGAAACCCGAGAACGCCTGCTTGAGCGCGGAGAGGTCAGGGGCCTCGGTGGAGTAGGGGCTGATCATGACGCGGTTCCTTCCTGGTGGCTGGCGGTCGCACCGAGGACGACGTCCCGCCAGCGGGCGAGCCAGCCGTCGGTCGATGCGGGTTCCGAGTACTGCTTGTCGTTCAGGTACAGGGCGGGGGCGGGGACGGTCGCGCCGAGTTCGACCAGCACCGGTTTGAGGAAGACCTCCGGGGCGAGCGCGTGGGCCGGGCCGGCACCGAGCATGAGCGGTACCGCGACGACGCCGGCGAGCCCGTCTCCGGTGCCGAACTGGTCGAGGAACAGCTTGAGCACGCCGGTGTAGGTCGCCTTGAACGTCGGCGACGCGACGACCACGAGGTCGGAGCCGGCGACGGTCCGGACGGCGTCGGACACCGCTGTGTCGCCCCAGCCGAGCAGGCCGGCGCCGAGGTCGATGACGTCGACGACGTGGTCGGGGGCGCGACCGGTGAGGCGTTCGAGCACGACCGTCGCGGCGTCGAGCGTCCGTGAGGCCGGCTTGGGGTTGCCGGCGACGACGGTGGTGATCATCGGGGTGCTCCTGTCGTGGTGGTTGGTGCTGCGGTCGTTGGTGCTGCGGGTCGTTGGTGCAGTCCACCGCTCGTTCGTTTCGCCGCCGTGCCGGATCCGTATCGGCTGGGTTACGCCAGCGACCCCCGGACCGGCAACGCCGGAATGTCCCGGTCAGCCGGGCTGTGCGTCCGGGGGCCCCGGGCATTCCGCCAGCCGCCGTGCGCGGCCGTCGCACCGAATTGTGAGAGCGCCGTTGCCGGAAGTCGCCTCGGATGCGTCCGGCGTGTTTCGCCCCGCCGTCGCCGCCCCGTCACCGCCCGGATCCGCGCGTGCACGGGCCTCGGTGGCGCAGTCGTCCCCCGCGGAACCACGCGGCGGACGCCCCGCGCGCACCATCGCGGCGGGTGGCCTAACACCAGCGAAACAAACGCCTAACAGGACCGTTACCGGGCGACCGCCTGCTGGCTCCCCGCTGCCGTTACATTCGCATCAGCCCCACTGCAGCGGCCGGCGTCACCCCGACGCCCCGCCGCCGGTGAACGTCTCCCGGCTCCCTGCACACGCCACCCCGCGCCGCGGGGTGTTCGTCGTACCCGCTGCAGCTTCCCCGCACCTTCCCTGCTCCACCCGTCCAGGAGGTCCCCGACCGATGTCGTCCCCCGCACCGTCCCGAACGCGTCTCTCCCGCCCCGCGCTCCTCGCCGCCGCACTCTCCGGCGTGCTGTTCCTGTCCGCCTGCTCGGCCACCTCGACCGCGTCGACGACCTCCGGCGACGACACCGCCGGGGTCGAGCACGCCACGAGCCAGATCAAGGCGGCCAGCGTCGACCCCGAGTTCACCTTCGAGGGCGAGCCCTTCGACATGTCGGGGATCGCCGGCAAGACGATCTTCAACATCCCGAACTCGTCCGCCGTCCCCTTCATCACCGCGGTCGACGAGGCCGGCGAGAAGGTCGCCGAGCAGTACGGCGCGAAGTGGATCGAGTACACGAACCAGGGCACGCCCACCGAGCACTCCGCCGGCATCGACCAGGCGATCAGCCGCGGCGCCGACATCATCGTGCTGGCGCAGGGCGTCAACGGTGAGCTCATCGTCCCGGCACTGAAGCGTGCGAAGGCCGCGGGGATCCCCGTGCTGATCAGCCACACCTACCAGACCGGCGAGGCGCTGCCGGACCAGCTGCAGGACCTCGTCGCCGCGCAGGTGACCGCCCCGTTCCACGAGGCCGCGAAGCTCAACGCCGACTGGGCCATCAAGGAGACGAAGGGCCAGGGCGACGTCCTGATCATCACGTCCTCCGAGGTCCCCCCGTCCGACGGCATCGTCAAGGCGATGCAGGACGAGTTCGAGGCGCAGTGCGACGGCTGCAGCGTCAAGGTGACGAACGTGCCGGTCGCCGACTGGGCGACGAAGATCTCGTCGACCGTGCAGTCCGCCGTGCAGTCCAACCCGAACCTCGACTACGTGCTGCCGGTCTACGACTCGATGACCCTCTACGTCGAGGCCGGCGTGACCGCGGCGGGCAAGACCGGCCAGGTGTTCACCTCGTCGTACAACGGCACCCCCGCCGTGCTGAAGATCCTGCAGGACGGCAGCGTCCTCACGATGGACATCGGCGAGAACATGGAGTGGCTCGCGTACGCCACGCTCGACCAGGCCGGCCGTGTCCTGACCGACACCCCGATCATCGAGGACGGCGACGAGAAGACCCCGCTCAAGGTCTTCACGAAGGACAACGTCGACGAGACCGGCACCCCGCCGGCGCCGAGCAAGGGCTACGGCGACGCGTACAAGACCGGGTACGAGGCCATCTGGGGCGCGGCCGAGTGACCGCCGTGCCGGTGCTGCGGATCAGCGGACTCACGAAGCGCTTCGGCGGACTGACCGCACTCGACGACGTCGACCTCGAGGTCCTGCCGGGCCAGGTCCACGCGCTCCTCGGCGAGAACGGCTCCGGCAAGTCGACCCTCATCAAGATCCTGTCCGGCACCTACGCGCCGGAGCCGGGAGCGACGATCGAGGTCCGTGGCGCCCGACTGCCACTGCCGGTGCCGCCCGGGTACTTCCGCCGCGTCGGGATCAGCTTCGTCCACCAGGACCTCGCGCTCGTCCCGTCCCTGGGCGTGACCGAGAACCTGCGGCTCGCGACCGTCGTGGCCGGCCGGGGCCCCTTCGTCCGCTGGGGCGCCGAGCACCGCGCCGCCGCCGAGCTGTTCGCGCGGTACGGGGTCGACATCGACCCCCGCGCACGGATCGACGAGCTCTCCGACACCCAGAAGGCGCTCGTCGCGATCCTGCGGGCCGTCGCCGAACTCGGTGACGACCGCGCGCTCATCGTGCTCGACGAACCGACGGTGTTCCTGCCGAAGGAGGACGCCGACCTGCTGTTCCGGGTCGTCAAGGACCTGGTGGCGGACGGCCGCACCTCGGCACTGCTGGTGTCGCACGACATGTCGGAGGTCCTCGAGCACGCCGACCGGGTCACCGTCCTGCGGGCCGGCCGGGTCCAGGCGCACCGTGACACCGCCACGACGACGGCCGACGAACTCGTCGCGCTCATCGTCGGGCGCGGGCTCGACGGCGCCGCCGCCAGGACCCCTCGGCCGGCGACCACCGGTGACGCCGTCGTGGCGGTCCGCGACCTCCGGGTCGGTGTCGTCGACGGCCTGTCGTTCGACGTCGCCGACGGCGAGGTCGTCGGCATCACGGGCCTCGCCGGCTCCGGGGTCGAGGACGTGCTGCCCGGCCTGTACGGCGCACGACCCGCGACCGGATCGCTCACCGTGCGGGACGACGGGGTGCAGGCCGCCCCGATCGACCTGACCCGGGTGTCGCCCGGTTCCTCGATCGCCCGCCGTGTCGTGTACGTCCCCGCCGACCGCAAGCGCGAGGGCGGGGCGCTCACCCTGTCCGTCGAGCAGAACGTCACGCTCCCCGTCCTCGGAAAGCTCCGAGGACTGCTCGGCCTCTCCCCCGCACGGGAACGGTCACACGTCGCGGGATTGGTCCGTGACTACGACGTCCGACCCGCCGACCCGTCCGCCCTGTTCGGCACGCTGTCCGGCGGCAACCAGCAGAAGGCCGTCCTGGCGAAGTGGATGCAGGACGACCCCCGGCTCGTGCTGCTGCAGGAACCGACCCAGGGCATCGACGTCGGCGCCCGCGCGGCGATCTTCTCGATGCTCCGCCGGAGTGCGGAGCAGGGCGTCGCCATCGTCTGCGCGTCCACCGACTACGACCAGCTCGCGCAGCTGTGCGACCGCGTCGTCGTCCTCGCCCACGGCCGCGTGCACGACGTGCTGACCGACGAGCGCGTCGACCGCGACGTCATCGCGGCCGCGGTCGTGGCCAGCCTCGTCGACGCGGCCGAACCCGCTGCTCCGTCCGCCGCTGCTCCGTCCCCTGCTGCTGTTCCCTCCCTCGTCAAGGAGAACGCCTGATGTCCACCACCGCCGACCCCGTCCTCGAGACCTCGATCGTCCGTCCGACCCGCCCGCGCTTCTCGTGGGGGCACACCGAGCGGTACGCCCTGCTCGGTGCCTGGCTCGTCATCGTCATCGCGTTCAGCATCGCGCTGCCCGACACCTACCCGACCCTCGGCAACCTGCAGAACATCCTCGGGTCCCAGTCGGTCCTGCTCATCCTGGCGCTCGGGTTCCTCTTCCCGCTGACCGCGGGCGAGTTCGACCTGTCCGGCGCCTCGACGATGTCGCTCTCCGCCATGACCATCGCCGTGCTCAACGCGAAGATGGACGTCCCGCTCGCGCCCGCGATCGCCGCCGGTCTCGTCATCGGCGTCGTGGTCGGGCTCGTCAACGGCCTGCTCACCGTCGGGTTCCGCATCGACTCGTTCATCGTCACGCTGGGCACCTCGACGTTCATGATCGGGATCATCCAGTGGATGAGCGCCTCGTCGTCGGTGACGGGCATCGACCCCGCGCTCGTGCAGGCCACGGTCGGGTGGCGCGGGCTCGCCGGCCTGCCGCTGGCGTTCGTGTACGGCCTGATCGCCACCGTCGTCGTCCTGGTCGTGCTGAGCGCCACCCCGGTCGGCCGACGGCTGCTGTTCGTCGGCACCGGTCGCACCGTCGCCGAACTGTCCGGGCTGAACGTGCGACGGCTCCGGGTCGGTGCGTTCGTCGGCGCCGGCCTCACCGCCGCGGTCGCCGGGGTCGTCTACGCCGGCACGCTCGGCGGCGCGGACCCGTCGAGCGGACAGTCGTTCCTGCTCCCCGCGTTCGCCGCCTGCTACCTCGGCGCGACCGCCATCATCCCCGGCCGGTTCAACGCGATCGGCACCTTCATCGCCGTGTACTTCCTGTTCTCCGGGGTCGTCGGCCTGCAGATGCTCGGCGCGGACAACTTCGTCCAGCAGCTGTTCTACGGCGGCGCCCTGATCGTCGCCGTCGCCGTGTCGCAGACCATCCGGCGGCACTCCGTCGCGACCGCCGCCAAGGCCGCCGCGAAGCGTTCCTGACCCACCTCGTCCTCCCCTTCCCTGCTCGACACCCACCACAGAAAGCGAGTCCCCCATGGACATCGGAGTCTTCATCCCGATCGGCAGCAACGGCTGGCTCATCTCCACCACGTCGCCCCAGTACAAGCCGTCCTTCGACCTGAACCTCGAGATCGTGCAGAAGGCCGAGGCGTACGGCTTCGACTTCGCGCTGTCGATGATCAAGCTGCACGGGTACGGCGGCCCGAGCGGGTTCTGGGACGAGAACCTCGAGTCGTTCACGCTGATGGCCGGTCTCGCCGCCCGCACCGAGCGGATCCGCCTGTTCGCCACCACCGCGGTCCTGACGATCCCCCCGGCGATCGCGGCGCGCATGGCGGCGACGGTCGACTCGATCTCGCACGGTCGCTTCGGCCTGAACCTCGTCGCGGGGTGGCAGAAGGCCGAGTACGACCAGATGGGTCTGTGGCCCGGCGACGACGTGCACTTCAAGCGCCGCTACGCCTACCAGACCGAGTACATGCAGGTCATGAAGGAGCTGTGGGAGCACGGCGAGTCCGACTTCAAAGGCGACTACTTCACGATGAACGACTGCAAGATGCTGCCGAAGCCGACCGGACACATCCCGATCGTCTCGGCCGGCCAGTCGTCCCAGGGCATGGCGTTCGCCGCCCAGTACTCCGACTACAACTTCTCGATGGGCGTCGGCGTGAACACCCCGACCGCCTACGCCGACCAGAACAAGGCCCTCATCGAGGCGCGGGCGAAGACCGGTCGCGACGTCGGCTCGTACGTGCTGTTCATGATCATCGCCGACGAGACCGAGGAGGCCGCCCAGGCCAAGTGGGCGCTCTACAACGACGGCGTCGACGTCGAGGCGATCTCGTGGATGACGGGCCAGGCACTCACCGACACCGAGGGCGAGGAGGGCAACACCGCCAAGCGGATCTCCCTGCCCGAAGGCGCCGTGAACATGAACATGGGCACGCTCGTCGGCTCGTACGAGCAGGTCGCTGCGATGCTCGACGAGGCCGCCGTCGTCGAGGGCACGAAGGGCATCATGGTCGTGTTCGACGACTTCCTGCAGGGCATGGACGACTTCGGCACCCGCATCCAGCCGCTGATGCGCACCCGCGAGGGCGTGGAGTCCGTTGCTCCGAGCTCGGTCACCGCATGAACTCCGCAGCGAGCCGACCGGTCATCCAGGTGGCCGTCGTCCAGGCCGGACAGACCCCGGCCGACGGCGACGCCGCGCTCGACGAACTCATCGCCCTGTTCGAACAGGCGGCCGAGGGCGCCGACCTCGTCGTGTTCCCCGAGCTCTGCACCACGCCCTACTTCTGCGGCGTGGTCAACGACAGCCGCAAGGCCTGGGCGCAGCCCGTCCCCGGTCCCGCGACCGCACGGTTCGCCGCCGCGGCGAAGCGTCTGGGCACCGCCGTCGCCTTCGGCCTGTACGAGGACGCGGGCGACGCGCAGTACAACAGCGCCGTGCTCATCGACGCCGACGGCACGCTCGTGCACGGCACCGACGTGCACGGCGAGCAGGTGGCGTCGTACCGCAAGACCTCGATCCCGACCAACGCGATCTCCGACGTCGACGAGAAGCACTACTTCGCCGCCGGCTCCGGGCCGGTCGTGTTCGACGCGCTCGGCACCCGCTTCGGGATGCTCATCTGCTACGACCGGAGCTTCCCGGAGTACTGGCTCGCATCGCGGGCCGCCGGTGCCGAGGTGATGCTCGTGCTCGTGTCGTCGATGGGCTTCCGCGAGACCCTGTTCACCCAGGAACTGCAGGTCCGCGCGCTCGAGACGCAGACGTGGATCGTCGCCCCGAACCGCGGTGGCGAGGAGACCGTCGACGGCAAGACCGTGAGCTACTTCGGTCGGTCGTCGGTCGTCTCACCGCGGGGCGACCTGGTCGTCTCGGCACCGGCCCACCAGGCGGGGCCGATCATCCGGGCCACCGTCGACGTCGGCGAGGTCGCCGCGGCACGCCACGACTTCCCGCTCGGACGCGACCGCCAGCCCGGGGTGTTCCGGTACCTCGCCGACGCCCACGCACCGGCGGCGGTCCCCGCGTGACGGACGTCGCCGCCGTGGTCCGCGGCACCATCGCCCCGCAGCTCGACCGGGCGCTGGCCGTCAGCCGCGCGAACCCGTTGCCGGCAGCCCCGTCGGCGCTGCGCGCGGAACCGGCACACAGTGCGCAGCTGTTCGGTCGGCTCCTGGGCGCAGCGATCGACGCGGCGCCGGCCGTGGCGGCGACACCGGGCACGGGCGCCGACACGACCCCGGCCCGGCCCGCAGACGCGCCGTCGGCGTCCCGCCCCGCCGCCGCCGACCCCGCCGCTGCCACGGTCGTCGAGCTCCTCGACGCCTACCGTTCCGGCACCACCACCCCGTCCGCCGTCCTGGCCGCACTCGCTCCGCACTGGACGAGCGACGACGTCTGGTCGGACGCGGTCCTGCGCCTGGTGGACGGAGCCGAGGCAGCCGCCGCCGAGTCCACCCGCCGCTGGGCGGACGACGAGGCCCGGCCGCTCGAGGGCATCCCGTTCGCAGTGAAGGACATCATCGACGTCGCGGCGACGATCGTCACGAGCGGCTCGCTCCAGACCGGCGACCGTGTGGCCCCGGCCGACGCGACCGTCGTGGCCCGACTCCGTGCAGCCGGCGCGATCCCCGTGTTCACGGCGGCCACGACGGAGTTCGCCTGCGGGGGGCCGCACAACGCCCGCTACGGTGCCGTGCGGAACCCCTGGGACCCCGAGCGCTGGACCGGTGGCTCGTCGACCGGGTCGGGTTCGGCGCTCGCCGCCCGGATCGTCCCGTTGGCGCTCGGATCGGACACCGGCGGGTCGATCCGCGTGCCGTCCGCACTCTGCGGCACCACCGGGATCAAGCCGACCTACGGCCTCGTGCCGCGCACCGGGGTCGCGAGCCTGTCGTGGACCCTCGACCACGTCGGACCGATGGCCCGCTCCGCCGAGGACCTCGCGCTCGTCCTGGCGGTCATCGCCGGGTCCGACGGCGAGGACCCGACGACGTTCACCGCCGTCCCGCTCATCGAGGCGGAACCGGAACGGGTCGAGGGGCTCCGCATCGGGGTGCCGCGCGGCTGGTTCACCGAACGCGTCGACACCGCGGTGCTCGACGCCCACGCCGCCGCGACCGAGCAGTTCCGCGACCTCGGGGCGACCCTCGTGCCGATCGAGTTCGACGACCTCGAGTCGATCGACGCGGAGTGCTGGACCGTCTTCTACGGCGAACTCGCCGCGAACCAGGAGGCCAACGCCGCCACGGCCGACCTGTTCGACGCCGGGACCCGAGCGCGCTTCGACGTGTCGTTCCTCCCGACCGCGGCGGACTACCTCCGGGCGCTCCGCCGCCGCCCGCTCGTGCAGGCCGCGATGGTCGCCCGGATGGACGAGGCCGGCGTGGACGTGGTGCTCACCCCCGGCATCGGGGCCACCGCTCCGCGACTCGACGACCTGACGATGTCCGTCGACGGCGAGCAGTTCAACCTGCACGACGTCATCCCCCGGAACACCCGCCTGTTCGACTACGTGGGGTTCCCGGCACTGATGATGCCGGCGGGCACCGCGCCCGACGGTCTGCCCGTCGGCGTGCAGCTCGTCGCGCGGCCGTGGGACGACCGCCTGGTGCTGTCCGCGGCCGCCGCCTTCCAGCGGGTCACGACGCACCACCGCCTGGTGCCGCCGTCGTCCGCCGTGCGAGGGCCGACCGATCAGTAGCCGCACCATCGACGAGGGCGCCGCCCGCCGACGCGCCTGGCAGGTGCTCTGCGCCTCGAGCCTGAGCGTCGTCCTCGTCTTCATCTCCTCGAGCGCCCTGCTCGTCGCGCTCCCCGACGTCAGCCGCGACCTCGACGCCAGCGCGGTGCAGTCCAGCTGGGTGCTCCTGAGCTACATGCTCACCACGACCACCCTGATCCTGGTCTTCGGACGGATCGCCGACCTCGTCGGTCGGCGCCGCCTGTACATCGCCGGCATCCTCGTCTTCCTGCTCGCCTCGCTCGCGTGCGGGTTCGCCCCGGACGCCGCCGTCCTGCTCGGTGCCCGGCTCGTGCAGGGCGTGGGTGCGGCCGCCATCGTCACGAACACGACCGCACTGCTCACCGACGTCTTCCCGGAGTCGATCCTGTCGCTCGGCCTCGGCCTGAACGCCACCGTCGCCGCGGTGGGGCAGGTCATCGGCCCGGTCGTGGGCGGGCTGGTCGCCGAGTCCTTCGGGTGGCGCTGGATCTTCCTCGCCGGCGTGCCGATCTCGCTCGCCGGACTCGTCTGGTCGCTCCGGTTGATCCCGCACAGCACCCGCCCCCGTTCCGGCGAGCGCCTCGACGTGCCGGGGTCGATCCTGTCGGTCGCGGCCGTCGGCCTGCTCGTCGGTGCCGTCTCGATGGGTGGGTCGATCGGCTGGTCGGCCGTGCCCGTCGTGGCGATGGCCTCGGGCGCGGTCGTCCTCGGCGGCGTGTTCGTGTGGACCCAGCGCCGGGTCGCGCACCCCCTGGTCGACCCGGCGATCTTCCGCGACCGCGCCACCATCACCCTGTTCTCCGCAGCCGGGCTCTGCGCCCTGTCCAGCTACGCACTGGTGCTGCTGGCGTCCCTGTCGTTCCAGGCCGTCGACGGCAAGGACGCCGTCGAGGCCGCCCTCTGGGTGCTCCCGACCCCGATCGGCACGACCGTCGCCGCCGTGACCGCGGGGTTCCTCGCCCGTCGCGTGGCCGCCAGGACCCTGTCGACCATCGGCATGCTCCTCATCGCCCTCGGCGCCGCGGTGCTCGCGGTCTCCCTCGCCGACGGCAGCGCCTACGTCGTCACCGCCACGGGCCTCGGCGCGGTCGGGGTCGGGACGGGCGTGTTCATGACGCCGAGCACGTCCGCACTGATGACCCGGGTCCCGGAACACCGACGCGGCATCGCCAACGCCATCCGCTCCGCCCTGCAGAACGCCGGCTTCCTGTTCTCGACGGCCCTCGGACTCGCGATCGCGACGGGCGGCCTGTCCGCCTCCCAGGCGGCAGCCGCCTACGACGGCAGCCTGCTCGGCCTGCCGGCCGGCGACGTCCAGGTGTTCGTCGACGGCGTCCGCGCCGCAGCGCTCACCTTCGCCGGCTGCGCGGCCCTCGGTGCGCTCATCGTCGCGTTCGGTCCGTTCGGACCACCCGACCGGGAGGCACCACTCCGGCCCGACAGGTCGGGTCCGGTCCCCGAGCCGGGGGCGTCCACGTGACCGTCCCCACCCTGGCAACGACCACCCACGACGGAAGCAGGACCCCATGACCGACGACCACCAGGACTACGCGGCGTCCGGGTTCACCGGCGCGCTGCAGCCAGGACGACGCGCTGCGCTCGTCGTCGTCGACCCGGTCCGCGCCTACGTCGACCCCGACTGCGGGCTCTACGCCGGGGTCGAGGAACCCGTCGAGCGGATGCGGGAGCTCACGACCGCTGCCCGCGCCGCCGGGGTGCACGTGGCGATCACCACCATGGCGCTGTCCGCCGACGGGTCGAACGCCGGGGTGTTCTTCCGCAAGGTGCCGGCGCTCGCCGCGTACCTGCCGGGGGCGTCCACGGGGGCGTTCGTCGACGGGCTCGAGCCCCAGGACGGGGACACCCTGGTGCCCAAGCAGTACCCGAGTGCGTTCTTCGGCACCTCGCTGGCTGCCGACCTCGTCGCCCGCGGTGTGGACACCCTGTTCATCGCGGGGCTGTCGACGAGCGGGTGCATCCGCGCGACAGCCACGGACGCCATGCAGCACGGGTTCGTCCCGATCGTCGTGCGCGAGGCGGTGGGCGACCGGTTGCCGAGCGTGCACGAGGCGAACCTGTTCGACATCGCCGCCAAGATCGGCGAGGTCTGGAGCATGGACCGGGTCCTCGAGCACTGGGACGCGGTATGAGCCCCGCGACGAGCACCGCGACGGGCACCGAGGCGCCGGCCCGCGGTCGGCCCCGGAGCGCCGCCGTCGGCGAGGCCGTCTACACGGCGTGCGTGGAGATCCTGGCCGAGGGCGACCCGCGCGCGTTCACGATCCGGGCCGTCGCCGACGCGGCCGGGGTGGGGGCGGCGACGATCTACCGGCGGTGGTCGAGCAAGGAGGTGCTGCTCACCGAGACCGTCATCCGGTTGATGGAGGAGCACATCCCCACGATCCAGGACGCCCCGATCGCCGAGGGGGTCCTCGGGCTCACCCGAGGGTGGGTGCACGCCCTGGTCGCGACGCCGGTCGGCCGCGCACTCCCGCTCATCGTGGAGACCGCGTCGCACGAGCCGCGCGTCGCCGAAGCCGTCACCGAGTGGCACCTGGACCGGCGGCTGCGGGTGAACGCGATGCTGCAGCGGGCGATGGACGCCGGCGACCTGCGTCCGGACGTCGACCTCGGCATCGCCGTCGACCTGCTCGGCGGACCGACGTTCTACCGACGCGTGTTCGTCTCACTCGACATCCAGGCGCCCGACTACCCGGTGCGCCTGGCCCGGGAGTTCCTGCGCTGGGCCGGCTGGACCGGCGACGTCTCGACGGTGGGGGTGGCCTCGTGACGGGGATCGTGCCGGAGGAGTTCGCCCCGACCGCGGCCTGGACCGACATGGGCGTCGGGACGACCCCGTCGGCGCCGGGGCACTGGATCGGGTTCAACCGACGCTCCGACGCAGCGCGCCAGGTCTCCGATCTGATCCGGGCCGACATCGTCGCCGGCCGGTTCACCGGCCCGCTGCCGTACGAGTGGGAGTTGCTCGACCTGTACGGCACGACGCGGAACGTCCTGCGGGCTGCGCTGACCTTGCTCAAGGAACAGCGACTGCTCACCCGTGCACCGCGATCCGGCACGTTCGGTGTCCGGCCCGTCGCCTCGGTGAGCCTGGCCCGCACGTCCGACGAGGTCACGATCTACGGCGAGACGGCCGGCGGCAGCGTGTTCGAGTCACCCCGGCTCAGCATCGTGCACCTGTGCGTGCAGCAGGTGACCGCGCCGGAGACCGTCCGACGCAACCTGCAGATGACCGGCAGCAGCGCGTTCTTCGTCGAGAGCCTCATCTCGTTCGACGGCGAACCGAGCCGGGTCCGGACGAGCTGGGTCCCGCACGAGCGCTTCCCCGACCTGGTCGCCGAACCGCTCACCGAGTACGTGCCGGACGTGCTGGTCCGGAAGGCCGGTGCGCGTCCGGAGGCTCGACGCTTGCTGCTGAGCACCGTGAACGCCGACCAGTGGACGGCCGACCTGCTCGACATCGACCCCGGGCAGGCGATCTTCCACATCGAGCGGCTGATGTGCCTGGCGGACGGGACGCCCGTCGAGTACGGGTTCTCGCGGTACCGCGGCGACCGGGCGGTGATCGACTCGCGGATCATCTGACCCCGGCGCGGCTCCGCGTCCTACAGCAGGCCGAAGACCGCCTGCGCGCCGAGGCTCGTGCCCGCCACGAGCACCCAGAGCGCGATGCCGAGCAGCATCGGACGGAAGCCGGCACGTCGCAGCGCCGCGAAGTCCGTCGAGCACCCGATCGCCGCCAGGGCCACCGTGATGAGGAACGACGCCGCGGTCGAGAACCCCGGTGCAGCGTCAGCCGGCAGCACCCCGACGGTCCGGAGCAGCACCACCACGAGGAACCCGATCAGGAACCACGGGACCAACCGGAACAGGCGGAACCCGCTGCGCGACCCCGTGTCGGGCGCGAGCTGCTCGCGGGAGGCGCGTCGGGCCTCCAGTCCGGCCAGCCCGATGACGATCGGGATGATCATCAGGGTCCGCACCAGCTTCACGACGACCGCCGTGTCGGTCGCCTGGCGACCGTAGACCGTCGCGGTGGCGACGACGGACGACGTGTCGTTCACCGCAGTGCCCGCGAACACGCCGAAGGCGTGCTGGCTGAGGCCGAGGGCGTGGCCGAGCAGGGGGAAGGCGAACACCGCGGCGATGTTGCAGAGGAAGATCGTCGACATCGCGTAGGCGACGTCCGCGCTGACCGCACCGATGACGGGCGTGACGGCCGCGATCGCGGACGCCCCGCAGATGCCGGTCCCCACGCCGATCAGGGTGCGGAGGGCGCTCGACACCCGCAGCAGCCGGCCGATCCCCCAGGCGGCACCGAGGCACACCACGAGGGTCGTCAGCATGACCGGCAGGGTCTCGCCGCCGATGCGCAGGACCTCGCCGATCGACAGCTGCGCGCCGAGCAGCACCACCGCGAACTGCAGCACACGGCTCGACGAGAACTTCACGCCGGGAGCGAGCACGGCGAGGGTGCCGCCGGTGCGCCGACGGACGAGCCAACCGAGCACCGCGCCGATCAGGACGGCGGGGACGGGTCCGCCCACGACCGGGACGACCGATCCGATCAGGGTCGCGACGAGGCCGATCGCGACGGCGAGGGCGACACCGGGTGCGGCGGTGCGGGCGAACTGCATGGGAACAGCATCTCGTGCTCGCGGCCGTCGTGCGGTCCAGCCGGGCAGGATGGTGCGGTGGAGTACTCGGGCGAGCGGTGGGTGCAGCGGCTGCGCGACGGGGAGACCCCGAAGCGGTGGCCGTTCCTGGTCGGCCTCACGATCGTCACGGTGGCCGGCGGGATCGGGGTGTACTTCTCGGCGACCCACCTCGACGGCATCCTGCACTCGGACGCCCGACGCCCCTTCGCCGTCCCGCTGTTCTCGGTGCTGCTGCTCGGGTTCGGGCCCGTGGCCGCTGTGCTGTCCTGGTTGCGCGGGCGGCGCGACCGCGTGGTGCTGGACCGGATCCGCCGGAACGGGACCACGACGCGCTTCCACCTGCCCGTCCTCCGCACGGGCCCGTACGCCGCCGACGACTTCCCGGACCCGAGGCCGGAGCTGTGGACGGTCGACGCGGCGGGCCTCCACGCGTGGTCCCCCGAGCGCGACGATCCCGTGTTCGACCTGGTGTGGGACGACGTCAGGACGATCGAGCTGGCCTCGACGGACGTCCGCGGACAACGCACCGACACCGGGATCTGGATCGTCACCGAGGCGGTGGGCCGGTTCGTGCTGCTGCCGCGCGCAGTCATCGGGCGGCCGTTCGGCGCGAGCGTGACGAAGATCCACATCCTGATGCAGGTGCTCCGGTCGCTGCGGCGGGAGTTCGATCCGCGCCACGACACCGGGCGCTCCGGTCGAGCCCCGGCCGATCGATGACGACACCCGACGAGCAGTGGGTGCAGCGGCTGCGTGACGGCGAGATGCCGAAGCGGGGGCCGGTCCTGCTCGTGGCCGCGGTGACGACGGCCGCGGGGCTCGGCGTGCTCGTCGCCGAGTTCGCGTCGCCGGATTTCCTGCGCGGTCTCGACAGCGCCCGCACACAGGCCAACTTCGTCCTGTGGCCGCTGTTCGTCGCCGGGTTCGGCCTGCTGCTGGCGGTGGTGACCTGGAGCGCCGGTCGGACCGATCGCCGCACCCTGGCACGGATCCGGGAACGCCACACGCCCCGGTTCCACCTGCCGGTCTCCGCGTCGGGGTTTCGGGCAACCGACAACCTGCCGGGCCCCCGACCCGAGATCTGGACCGTCGACGCGTCCGGTCTGCACGCGTGGGCGCCGTCGCGGGCGGAGCCGGTGTTCGACCTGCCCTGGACCCACATCCGGAAGTTCTCCGTGGCCACGAAGGACGCACGCGGACAACGGGTCG
Organism: Curtobacterium sp. PhB190; assembly: GCF_004365385.1. Classification (NCBI taxonomy): domain Bacteria; kingdom Bacillati; phylum Actinomycetota; class Actinomycetes; order Micrococcales; family Microbacteriaceae; genus Curtobacterium; species Curtobacterium sp. PhB190. Next base: position 496,906 of record NZ_SODN01000002.1, read on the forward strand.
ACTTCGGCGTCTGGATCAGCACGACGGTCGGCGAGGACGTCGTGGTGGAGCCACGACCAGCGCTCGGACGCGGGTTCGAGGGCGGCCCGGACAAACTCGCGACGATCGTTCGGGTCCTCCGCTCACTGCAGCGCGAGCTCGGCGGTCGGGGTGCTGCCGCCGATCAGCCCTGAGCGGGCGGGACCTCGCCGGTCATGTCGACGCGCTCGGTGCCGTCGTTCCAGATGTACGTCGCGGTGGTGCGACCGGAGGCGTCAGCGTTCGCCTCGTTCTCCTTCGCGTACGTGTAGGTGACCTTGATCGAGGCGTCGGCCAATCGTTCGACGACCGGCTCGAACGCGTACTGCTCGGAGGTCGCGGTGCCGAGGTACCGGCCCTGGTGGAAGAGCAGGATCGCGTACGGCGAGCCAGCGGTGCCGAACTCGGGCGCGACGACGGACCAGGACAGTGAGGCGCAGGCGTCGTAGCCGGTGTAGTCGGCGTTCGCGGCGTCCCACTTGGTGTCCTCGAGGCCGGCGGGTGACGGCAGCGCAGCGATCCCGGCGGCTGCTGCCTCGGAGCCGGTCGCGGGACCACAGGTCGGGGTGGGGGTCGGCGTCGGTGTCGGCGTGCTCGTCGGCGTCGGGGTGGCTGCCGTGTCCGTCGGCGCCGCGGTCACGGTCTCGGTGACGGTCGGGGTCGCGTCGCCACCGTCCCCGCCACCGGAGCAGCCGGTCAGCAGGGCGGCCACGGCCGCGCCGGTCAGGAACAGAGCAGTCTTCGAGGTGCGCACCACTCCACGGTGCACCGGCGGCGGTGTCGGCGCTCGCATCGTTACCGGCCCGTAGTCTGCTGGCATGCGGGGAGAGGGCATCGGGGCGTCGGTGGGGACGGTCGACGTCATGGACGACGTGCTCCCCGGCCCGCACGGACCGGTCCCGATCCGGCGCTACCGCCCGCAGGAACCCGCAGCCGCTTCGACCCTGGTCTGGCTGCACGGGGGTGGGTTCTTCCGGGGCGACCTGGACCTGCCTGAGTCGGACGCTGTGGCCCGGGCACTCAGCGCCCGCTGCATCCCGGTGGTCACCGTCGACTACCGCCTCGGTCCGCTGCCCGGCATGCCCTGGATCGGGCGGACGGGTCCACGAGCACGCCGACGTGCACCGCACGCGCGGGACGAGGTCGTGGCGGTGCTCCACTCGCTCGCAGAGGAGTGTCCGGCCGGTCTGGTGCTGGGTGGCGCGAGCGCTGGAGCGTGCCTCGCCACCACCGCGATCCCGTCCGGACCCGCGCTGGCCGGCGCCGTGCTCGCGTACGGGTTCTTCCACGCGCGGATCCCCTGCGACCCAGCGGTGCAGCGTCTCGTGCGCGGGCACCGGCGGATCACGCACGCTCCACTGTTGCTCGACGCCGCGAACCGCACCTACGCCGGGCCGCTCGGCGCCGGAGCGTTCCCGGCACCGGAGGACCTCAGCACGTTCCCGCGCGCCCTGATGCTCGACGCCGAGCGGGACACGATGCGCGCATCCGGCGACCGGTTCGCACGGCAACTCGGTGCCGCGGGGGTCGATCTCGAACGTCACGTCCTGCCCGACAGCCGGCACGCCTTCCTCAACCGACCGGACAGCATCGACTTCGCGGCTGCCGTCGACCTGATCGCTTCGTGGATGGTCCGTCGGCCCGTCTGAACGTTCGAGCGTGTGCGACCGTCGGACATTCCGGTGACGCCACGACGAACCGGACGTATTCTGCTGTCGGAAGCAACGGCGGTTCCGAACACCCTTCGCCACGTTCACCGTCGTGGCGTCCCGCCTCTGTGACGAAGAGTCCTACTGTGACCGAACACCTCATCGAGTACGTCGCCCGTGACCGCACGGGCATCACCGCCGTCGTGACGACCACCAGCGTCATCGACGTCGACACCGTGATCCAGCACATCCGCTCCGGCCACACCGGCTACTACGTGGCTGCCGACTCCTGGAAGCGCACACCGGTCCGGAGCATGTCGTTCATCGGCGGCACCTACCTGTTCGCGAACTGGGACGGCTCGAAGCGGAACATGCTGCACGACCTGGCGTTCCGGTCGCCGACGCGCGCGGTCCCGACCGCGCCGCCGTCAGAGTCCCGCTTCGCGCGGTTCCTCGACGCCGTGTTCGGCCGCCGGCTCCCACAGCGCTGAGCTGCCAGTACCGCCGCTGCCCCTGCCCGTTCGCAGGCCCGTGAGAGCATGACGGGCATGCAGAAGGGGGAGCAGATGCTCGCGAAGGACGTGTCCGACAAGCGGTTCCGACCGACGAAGTGGCGGGAGGGCTACGACCAGGGCGAGGTCGATGCGTTCCTCGACCGGATCCAGACCACCCTCGCCGGGTACGAGCAGGGGCGGCCGGTGGATCCGCTCACACCGGAGCAGGTGTCCGCCGCCCGGTTCCAGCCCACGAAGTTCCGCGAGGGCTACGACCAGGACCAGGTCGACGACTTCCTCGACGAGGTCGTCATCGCCCTCCGCCAACACGCGGTGCGCTGAGACCGACACCGACGCAGAACGACATCCCCGTCGTCGTGCGACAACGGGGATGTCGTTCCGGGTCGATCCCGGCAGTCGATCCAGCCCTCAGACCTGCGCGCCCTCCAGCGTCGCCGCGAGCGGGTCGAAGTCCTCGGGCAGCGACGCGATCGGCGCGACGGTCGACTCGACCTCGATGAACGAGCGGGCGGCGATGGACTCCTCGACCGCGACCATGGTGTCGAGCACGTGGTACCCGACCTCACCGGTCGCGATGTGCGAGCCACCACCACGGATGGCCCGCGCCATGTCGAGCACGCCGAGCCCACGGCCGACGGTGGGCTCCTCGTCGAGCAGCACGTCCCACTCCTGCGAGAAGGGGAACGTCGCGTCCGCGGTCAGCGGTCGCGCGATCCGGATCGGGTGCCCGCCACCGAACGTGTTCGGGTCGGGCAGGACGATCGTGCCCTCGGTCCCGTTGACCTCGAACACGCCGTGCCGGAACAGCGGGGTGTCGAACGACAGCAGCGACTGCGCGTTGCCGCCCTGCTCGAACGAGGTCAGGACGGAGACGTGGGTCGGCACCTCGACGGGGAACGAGTCGCCCGCGTTCGGTCCGACGACCAGCTGCCGCGTCGACCGCGACTGAGACCCAGTCGCGACGACGGAGTCGATCGGTCCGAGCAGGTGCACGAGCGCCGTGAAGTAGTACGGGCCGATGTCGAACAGCGGGCCCGCGCCCTTGGCGTAGAGGAACGACGCGTTCGGGTGGAACACGTCCGGCCCCTGCCACTGCATGCTCGTGACCGCGGTGAGCGGGGTGCCGATCGCACCGGCCTCGATAGCGCGCTTGGCGGTCTGCCACCCCGGGCCGAGCACGGTGTCGGGCGCGATGCCGAGCTTCAGGCCGAGGGAGTCGGCGAGTTCGACGAGCGACGCGGCCGAGGCACGGTCCACGCCGATCGGCTTCTCGCTCCACACGTGCTTGCCGGCACGCAGTGCGTCCATCGAGACGGCGACGTGCGTGGCGGGGAGCGTCAGGTTGATGACGATCTCGACGTCGGGGTCTGCGAGCACGGATGCGCCGTCGCCCGAGGCCGCGACACCCCACTTCGAAGCCGACGCCGCGGCGCGCTCCGTGTCGATGTCACCGATCCGGACGACCTCGACGTCGGGGAACGTCGTGAGGTTCGCCAGGTACTGCTCGCTGATCATGCCGGCGCCGATGAAGCCGATGCCGACGCGTCCGGTGCGGGTCATGCGGACACCTCCGATGCGGACGACGAACCGGCCGGCGCGAGCTGCGCCGCGAGCCACTCGTACGACTGCTGCACACCGTCGAAGACGTCCCCGTCGAACCCGTCGAACTCGATCACGGCGTACTCGAGCGCCGTCGCCGCACGGAGGGCCTCGGCGAGCCGGACGTCGCCCTGGCCGGCCGGGGTCTGGTCGGTGGGGATCGTCGCGGTGGAGATGTCGTCGCGCATCGGACCGTCCTTGACGTGCACGGCGACGATGCGGTCACCGAGCTCCTCGATGAACGCGACGACGTCGATGCCCGCAGCCGATGCCCAGTACAGGTCGAGCTCGAGCACCACGGCCGGGTCGAGCAGCGACGCGAGCACCTGCAGCGCAGGCTGGCCGTCGATCTGCGGCCGGAGCTCGTGGTCGTGGTTGTGGTAGCCGACGCGCAGACCGTGCTCGGCGGCCTCGACGGCGGCGGCGTTCAGCCGTGCGGCGACGCGCTCGACGCCCTCGCGGGTCGTCCACGCGTCGGGCCCGACGAACGGGTCGATGACGATCTCGAGGCCGAGTTCCTTCGCCGCGGCGAAGGTGTGGGCGTGCGACGGAGCGGTCATCACGGTGCCGTCGGGCAGCGGGATGGTCTCCTCGACCAGGAACGCGTGGCCGGTCTTCGCGGTGATGCCGTGGGCGTCGAACGCGGACTTGAGCTGCGCTGCTCGGTCCACGAACGCGAACGCTTCGACGGTGTCGAAGCCGATCTCGGCCAGGCGGCGGACGCCGCCGTCGAGGTCGGGCTCCAGCGCGGCGTTCACCGTGTAGAGCTGCAGGGAGATGGCGGGAGCCATGTCGGGTCCTTTCCGGGGGTGGTACAGGTGACTGCCTGGAGGCGCGACTCGCGTTGCGGACGCGAGTCGCGCCTCCCGGCCGCTGGTTTGGTGCGTTGCCTACCGGACCGACTTGATCGGCAGGATCACGAGGGCGCCGAGGATGACGGCGACGCCGGCACCCCAGAGCATGAGCGTGTAGTTCTGACCACCGCCGATGCCGAGCAGGAACAGGCCGACGGCCGGAGCGAGCGACTGCGGCAGGGCGTTCGCGATGTTGATGACGCCGAGGTCCTTGCCGGGGCGTTCCGGGTCGGGCAGCACGTCGACGATCAGGGCGGTGTCGATGGCGGCGTAGATGCCGAAGGCGAAGCCGAGGACGATCTCGGCGAAGTAGAAGCCGCCGACGGTGTCGACGTGGGCCAGGATCACGAGGCCGACCGCGGTCAGTGCGGTGGAGCCCCAGACGAAGACCTTGCGGCGCTGGACGCGGTCCGACACCCAACCGGAGACGGCGGCGCTGACGAGCAGGGCGACCGTGTAGAGCAGGACGCCGAACGCGACGACCCCGACGGCCTCGGCCTGCGGCAGACCGATGCGGTCCTGCATGTAGAGCAGGCGGTACGTCGTGAACATGAACGTGCCGAAGGTGATGAGGAAGCGACCCCACCAGGCGAGTCCGAAGTCGCGGTGCTTGAACGGGTTCGTCCAGAACGAGCTGATCAGGTTGATCCAGCTGAAGGGCTTGACCGGCGTCGTCGGCAGGTCGTCGCGTGCCACGAAGCAGTAGACGAGGATCGCGATGATCGCCAGGACGCCGGGGGCGATGAAGAGGACCGGCAGGTTCCCGACCAGGTACACGGCCAGGTACAGGCCGGCGAGGATGGCGATGTTCTGCGCGAGGGCGATGACGCTCGAGGCCTTGCCGCGCTGGAACTCCGGCACGTTGTCCGCGAAGCTCGCGGTCAGCGTGGCGAGGACGGCGTTCGCCGTGACCTGCGCGAGGACCCAGGCCAGCGTGAGCTGCAGGACGTTCGGCGAGAACGCGAGCCAGGCGAGCGAACCGACGAAGACGATGACGCCGCCGAGCATCCACGGGCGTCGGCGTCCCCACCGGCTGCGGGTGCGGTCGGAGATCGCACCGAACAGCGGGTTGGCGAACAGCGCGCCGAGGGCACCGAACGGCAGGACGGAGCCGACCACGGTCTCGGGGCTCGTGGGGTTGAGCTCGGTCGCCTTGATCGACATGCTCACGAAGACCGGCGTGAGCAGGGCGACGAACAGGCCGAACTGGGCGAAGCTGAGGCCCCAGAGGTAGCCGCGGCCCACACGCATCGTGCTGACGGACTGCGTGATCCCCTCGACCGAGAACGCTCGGGGCGCCGCGGCGTCCGAGGCGGTGGCACCGGCGGCTGCGGTGACCGCTGGTGATGCGGTCCCGGCGATGCCGCGGGTGGGTTCTTCCTTCGACGTCGGTGTCGACATGACTCCTCCTCGAGTCATAGGGGGCTTCGGGGCCCTCGAATACCTAGTGCTGCTAGGTGATCGGGACTGTAGCACCGGAAACCTCCGACCGGAAGTTTTTGGCCCGATTGTTGCGCCGGTACATTGGCACTCGTGACCTCCAACGATGGAATCGGCACCAGGGGCCCCTACGCCAAGGGCGTGCAGCGTCGGCGGGAGATCCTCGACCAGACGCTCGACGTCGTCGCCTCGCGCGGGATCGACGGCACCTCGCTGCGCGCCATCGGCGATGCGATCGGGGTCTCGCACGCGGCACTGAAGCACTACTTCTCGTCCCGCGAAGCGCTGCTGGTCGAGGTCCTGCGGGAACGCGATGCCGCCTCGGACCGGGCACTCGGCGACACGGCCGGGGTCTTCACCCGGCTGGCCTTCGTCGCCGACCGGAACGTCAGCGAGCCGGCACTCGTGACGCTCTACACGACCCTCCTCGGGGCGTCGGTGGAGTCCGGCAACGAGACGGCGCGGGAGTTCTTCGCCGCACGGTTCGCCGAGGCACGGGGGAACCTGGTCGCCCAGCTGCACGACGAGCTCGCGGCGTCGGGGCGGCACTCGGACGCCGACCTCGAGCAGGTGGCGTCGCTCATCATCGCGGCGTTCGACGGGCTGCAGGTGCAGTGGCTGCTGGACCGGAACGTGGACATCGCGGGGACGCTGCGGTTGCTGGAGCGGGTGTTGTAGGGGGCTTTCGGGCGGTCGCGGGTCGACGTGGAACGACACCGGGTCGACTCGGAACGACACCGGGTCGACGTGGAACGACGTCCTCGTCGTCGTACGACAACGAGGACGTCGTTCCGAGTCGACGAACGACCCCTACTCCTCGCCGTCCTCTTCCGGGTTGAAGTGCGAGTCGTCCCCGACGTGCCCAGCGGCGAGGCCGTCCGGGTCGTTGGGGATGGTGTTGTCGTCGCCGAGCCCGCCCGGCTTCTCGGTGCCCTCGGAGTCGTTCACGGGGGCCTTGGCGTCGTCGTCGTGCGTGTTGCTGCTGTCGGTCATGGTCTGCTCCAGTGCAGTGGTCGAACCGAGGGCGACGCCCCCGGCAGGTGCTGACCTCGGACGCTACGTGCCGCTGCTCGGAATCCACCCACCAGCCGCGTGCCCCGATCGGTCGACAGCGGAGTCGCCGCTCGGTAGATTGTTCAACAACCCGCGACGACAGGGAGTCCCCGTGACGACGATCGACCTGAACAGCGACCTCGGCGAGGGGTTCGGCGCCTGGACGATGGGCGACGACGCCGCGATGCTCGACGTCGTGTCGAGCGCCAACATCGCCTGCGGATTCCACGCCGGTGACCCGACGATCATGCTCGCCACCGCCCGCGCTGCCGCCGAGCGCGGGGTCGCGATCGGTGCGCACGTCGCCTACCGCGACCTCGCCGGCTTCGGCCGCCGTCCGGTGCACGTCACCCCGGACGAACTCCACGCCGACGTCGTGCACCAGCTCGGCGCGATGGCCGCCACCGCGCGGGTCGCCGGCACCGCGGTCACCTACGTCAAGCCCCACGGCGCCCTGTACAACACCGCGTGCGCCGACCCGGTCCAGGCCGAGGCCGTGGTCCGGGCGATCGCCGACGTCGACAGCTCGCTCGCGGTGCTCGCGCTGCCGGGTTCCGAACTCCTGCTCGCTGCCGAACGCCACGGGCTGCGCGCGGTCGCGGAGTCCTTCGCCGACCGCGCCTACGACCCCGACGGCTCCCTGGTGTCCCGCAGCACGCCGGGTTCGGTGCTCCACGATCCGGACGAGGTCGCCGACCGCGTCCTCCGCATGGTCACCGACGGGGTCGCGACCGCCGTCGACGGCTCCGAGCTGCGGGTCAGCGCCGACTCCGTCTGCGTCCACGGCGACTCCCCCGGCGCCGTCGCGATGGCCCGCGCGATCCGAGCCCTGCTGACCGAGCACGGCGTCGCGATCGCGCCGTTCGCACCGTGACCGTCCTCGACCTCCGGCCCGCTGGGCGCACCGCCTTGCTCGCCACCTTCGACTCCCTGCAGCAGGTCGTCGCGTTCCGTGCCGGGCTGACCGCGGCTCGGCTGCCCGGCCTCGCCGAGGTCGTTTCCGGCGCGCGTACACTGCTGCTCCGTTACGACCCGGCGACGACCGACGCCGTGAGACTCCGCAGTGCACTCGAACGGGTCGTCCCGTCCGCCGACGCCGATGCGGCGAGCGCCGCGGACCCCCTCGTCATCCCGGTGGTCTACGACGGCGAGGACCTCGACCAGGTCGTCGCCCTGACCGGCATGCGCCGCGACCGCGTGATCGCGTGGCACACCGGCCAGCTCTGGACGAGCGCGTTCTGCGGCTTCGCCCCGGGCTTCAGCTATCTCACCGGCACCGAGCCGTCACTCGACCTGCCTCGCCGGAGCACGTCGCGCACCGTCGTGCCGAGCGGTGCCGTCGCACTGGCGGGCGAGTTCAGTGCCGTCTACCCGCGCGCCTCCCCCGGCGGCTGGCAGCTCATCGGCCGCACCGACGTGCCGATGTGGTCGCTCAACCGGGAACCGCCGGCGCTGGCACCCGCCGGCACACAGGTCCGGTTCGTCGACGCGGATGCGGCATGAGCGCGCTGACCGTCCTGCAGGTCGGCTACGGCGCGGCAACGCAGGACCTGGGGCGGCCGGGCTTCAGTGACATGGGCCTCGGCGCGGCGGGCGCCGCCGACCGTGGTTCCGCAGCACTGGCCAACCGGCTGGTCGGCAACCGTCCCGATGCGGCCGTCCTGGAGGCCCTGCTCGGCTCCGTCACGCTGCGGACCGACGCGTACGTGGCCGTCGCCACCGCCGGGGCCGCCTGCCCGGTCGAGATCGAGCGGGCGGACGGCCGGGTCCGCGGTGCGGCCTCGCACGAGGTCCTGATGCTCACCCCGGGTGACACGCTCCGGGTCGGTGCGGCCACCGCCGGGCTGCGCTCCTACATCGCGGTCCTCGGCGGGTTCGCGGTCGAGCCCGTGCTCGGCAGTCGCTCGTGGGATTCGCTCGCACGCCTCGGGCCTCCGCCGTCGTCGCCGGGTGACGTCCTGCCGATCGGCGACGCGCGCGCTTCGTGGCCGATCGTCGACGCCGTGCCGCAACCCGACGAGCACTGGCCGGACCACCCGGTCGTCCTCGACGTCACCGCCGGCCCCCGCGACGACTGGTTCACGCCGGACTGGCGCGACTCCCTGACCCGTCAGGACTTCACCGTCGGGTCGGACAGCGACCGCGTGGGGGTCCGCACCACGGCTCCGCAGCCACTCGTCCGCGCCGTGACGCACGAGCTGCCGAGCGAAGGGGTGGAGACCGGTTCGCTGCAGGTCCCGCCGGAGGGCTTCCCGGTGCTGTTCCTCGCCGACCACCCGGTCACCGGCGGCTACCCCGTCGTGGCGGTCCTCACGCCGGAGTCGGTCGACCGTGCCGCGCAGCTCCGCCCGGGCGACGCCATCCGCTTCCGGTTCGTCCACTGACGACCGGCTCGCTGACCGATCCGGAACAGGTCGGCGCCGCTGCGGGTTGAGTCGGACACTGCTGACGAAAGGTGCACCACATGTCGATCACCGTCCTGCTCGAGGTCCAGTTCCGGAGCGACGTCCCTGCCGACACCGTCGAGGCGGCGATCCGCGAGACGCTCGCGCAGACCCGGGCCTTCGACGGCTGCGAGTCCCTCGAGGTGCTGGTCGACGACGCCGACCAGACGCGCATGGTCGTCGTCGAGTCCTGGACGAGCGGGGCCGCCCACGACGCCTACGAGGCATGGCGGGCGACCCCGGACGGTGCCGCAGCGATCGGGCCGATCGTCGCCGCTCCGCCCGTCGCGCGGACGTTCGCCCGGACGATCGCGACCAGCTGACCTGCTGTGGGTCAGCCCGTGTACTCGTAGGTGCTGACCCAGTCGATGTCGAGGTGCCCGGCGGCACCCCAGTTGCCGACCTGGAACATGTACCGGTGCGCGGTCTTCGGCACGTTCGACGTGACCGTCTTGATGACCTTGCCGTCGAGCAGGTACTGCACCGACTTGCCGGGGATCCACTCGACCGAGTAGACGTGCCAGCTGCGCCAGGTCACCCCGGTGCTCATGCTCGTCGAGTTCGCTTCCTGCCCGGCGACCATCGAGTGGTGGTGGAGCATCGGCGACCCCTCGAAGTTGGCCTCCGGGTAGTCGATCTCGCCGTCCGACCAGACGTTCGACGACGGCCACAGCATGAACGCTGCACCGTTCCCGTCGCCGCCGGTGGCCTTCGCGCGGACGCTGAACTTGCCGCCCAGGTGCGACCACGCGCCGTTCGGGGTCCCGAAGGTCCCCGCGGCTCCGTGCTTGCCGTCGAGCGTGACGTCCATGTAGCCGTTGCGGGCGCTGACCTGCGAGCCCGAGTAGTACGTGCCGCCCGTCCCGTCCGGGTAGGGCTGCCACGAGTTCGCGTAGGTCTTCGCGAACTGGCCGTTCGCCGAGGCCGTCGTGCTGAAGTTCTCGACGAAGGTCTGCTTGAACTTGCCGACGTTGCCGACCGGGGCGGTGACCCCCGCGTAGGCAACGGTTCCCGCTCCGAGCGGTGCCGCCACGACGACGGCTCCGATGAGTGCGGCGATGAGTGCTGTCCGCCTGATCCTGCGGTGCTGCATGTGTCACTCCCTGGTGTGACTGGTGGCACCCGTTCCCGTCGGGCACCCAGCCGGATCTCGGCTGCGCACCGAGGGTAGGTGCATTCTGCAACCGATGCAGGGGGTTGACAGCAGCACGCCGGACCGGCGACCATGCCCCTCGTTCGAGGGTCAGCGCGCGGCGTGCTCCCGTGCTTCCATGGCGTCCCAGGCGAAGCTCGCGAGCCAGTGCGTGGAGTAGTACTCCTCGCCGACACTGGCAGCCAGACCCGAGGCGAGCAGCCGGTCCGCCGCCTCGTCGAGCAGGCTCGCGAGCCCGTCGTCGTCGAGCTCACCGGCGCGCAGGGCGTCCGCGATGCGCCGGGCCGATCCCGCTCGCGACAAGTCGAGCCCGAACAGGTGCACCTGCTGCGGGTCGTTCTCGTCACGGACCACCGTCGACTGCAGGATCGCGTCGCCCGACCGCACCTGGGCGAAGAAGCCGTCCGACCACGTCGCGAACTCGGCCGGGGTCAGCACGGCCCGCATCAGGTCGGCCTCGGCCAGTCCGGCGGACAGGAAGTCGTGTCCGCTGCGCTCCCAGGCGAACGGCCACCCGGCGTCCTCGCCGAACCACTCGCGCGCCGCCCGCTCCACCGTCGCGGCGAGCTCGTCGCGGCCGAGCGACCGTGCGGCCTCGAGCACGAGCAGCAGCCCGAACGCCGAGTTCGAGTGCACCCCGTGCCGCACCGGGTGGGCGGCACCGTCGACCCAGCGGGTGACGAGGTCCTCGAGCACGTCGACGACGGGCGCGAACCCGGGGGCGAGCTGCCGGATGGCCGGCACCTCGGACGCGGAGACCTCGGCGGCGAGCTTCGCGAGCCAGGCCCACCCGTAGGGGCGCTCGTAGTGCGGCGTCGTGTGGAAGTAGGCGGCTTCCGTCGCCAGGTGATCCGCGCGCAGGTGGGCTTGCAGGATCGTGGTGAGCCGGGCCTCCAGGTCGGCCGGCAGACCGTGCGCGACCAGACGCGCTGCGAGCCAGTGCATGTGCACGGACGAGTGCCAGTCGTACGACGTCGCGAAGGCGGGGTGCAGCTCGACCGGCAGCGCCCGGTCGTCCGGGCCGGACGTCGTGTGGTGCGCCGCGTACGGGTACTCGCGGGTGGTGTTCTCGGCGGCGACGGCCGCGAAGCGGTCTGCCCACGCGGCCCGGGTCAGGTCGAGCGGGGCAGCATCAGAAAGCGACAAGGTACATGACTCCCATGTTGACGACGAGCAGGATGGCGGCGGTCGGGATCTGCGCCTTGATCGGACCGTACTTGTCCCGCATCTCGAGCAGGGCAGCCGGCACCAGGTTGAAGTTCGCGGCCATCGGCGTGACGAGCGTTCCGCAGAAGCCGGCGAGCATGCCGATGGCGAAGATCGCGGCGGGGTTGCCGTCGAAGCCCTGCACCAGGACGGGCCAGCCGATCGCGGCCGTCATGATCGGGAAGGCGGCGAACGCGTTGCCCATGATGATCGTGAACAGGGCCATGCCGAGGCAGTAGACGACCACCGCGGCGATCAGCGACCCGCCGGGCAGGATCGACTTGATGATCGTGCCGACGGCGTCGCCGACCCCGGCCTGGGTGAAGACGATGCCGAGGGTGGAGAGCATCTGCGGCAGCAGCGCTGCCCACCCGATGGCCTGCAGCAGACGGCCGCCCTCACGGATGGGCGTGGCGATCCTCGGCGGGCGCAGGACGAACACCGCGACGACCACGGCCAGCACCGAGCCGATGCCCAGGCCGGTCAGGGTCGCGCTGCCCTCGGCGAGCAGGGGCGTACCGCCGATCGAGACGAGTGGACCGAGCGTCGCCACGAGGACGGCGACCACGGGCACGACGAGCGCCGGGATGAAGAGCTTGTTGCCGAACCGGGTGGCGAACGCCGCACGCTCGTCCGGGCTGGTCGTCGCGAGGACGCTCGTGCTGGCGGACGGCTTCGTGGCCGCAGCGGTGGGTTCGGCCGGGCCGGTCTCCGCCCCCGTTCCGGCACCCGGGATGCTGGCGACGCGCGTGCGACTGGTGGTCCCGGTGAACCCGAGTCCGGCGAGCGCGACCATCACGAGGACGGCGATGCCGAGCACCCACGACGGCGCGGTCTTCGCGGCGACGAAGGTGCCGTAGAAGAACGAGACCCCGAGGATCCCCCAGAACGCCGCGTTGCCGAGTCGCTTCGCGTGCGAGGTGTCCGTGACGATGAGGACCGCCACCGCGATGAAGAACGCGCCGATGAGCCAGTAGAGCCATTCGCTGGTGATCACGCTGCAGCTCCCTGCGTCGGGGCGTCGACGCGTGCGTCGGCGGCCATCTTGTCGAGCGTGCGGTCGAACAGCAGCAGTCGCGTGCCGTGGACCAGGAGCGCGGCGATGCCGGTCGGGATCGCCCACAGCGCCAGGTCGATGGGTTCGAGCGACAGACCGTAGGTGGCGTCGACGAAGGTCGTGATGAGCAGGATCGAGCCGACGGCGACGAAGACGTCCTCGCCGAAGAAGACCCCGACGGTGTCCGACGACGCCGAGTAGCCCTTGATCTTCTCGCGCATCCGCTCGTCGATCCGGCCGTACTTCTTGATCGCAGCCCCTTCGGCCATCGGGTGCACGAGGGGCCGAACGGTCTGCGCCGGCCCGCCGATGCTGGTGAGGCCGACCGCGGCCGTGACCTGCCGGATGGCCAGGTACCCGGCCAGCAGACGACCCGTCGTGAGCTTGTCGAGCTTCGCGATCAGGCGCTTGGCCTGGTCCTGCAGCCCGTAGCGCTCGATCAGGCCGATCACCGGCAGGACGAGCGCGAAGGTCGTGACGGACCGGCTCGACGCGAAGCCGTCGCCGAACGCGGTGAGGATGCCGACGGGACCGATCCCGCCGATGGCCGCGGTGACGATGCCCGCGACGGTCACGACGAGCAGCGCGTTGATGCGCAACGCGAACCCGATGATGACGACGGCGACGCCGATGAGGACGAACATGCGGGACAGTCTGGACCGCATTGTTCAACAATCGCAAGGGGGTGTTCTGCTCTGTAACACGACGGTCACACGGTGCGGGGTTCGCACCTGCGATGCCCGAGGCCGTGTCAGGATCGGGACATGACCCGAACCGTCAGCGGTGCCGACTCGACGGCCGACCGGCTGCGCACCATGATCGCGGCGGGCGAGTTCTCCCCTGGGGCGCAGCTGTCCGAGGAACGGTTGAGCGACCAGCTCGGGGTGTCACGGAACACCCTGCGCGAGGCCTTCCGGCTGCTCGCGCGGGACCGGCTGGTCGAGCACGTGTTCAACCGCGGGGTCTTCGTGCGACGCCTCGCCGCCGAGGACGTCACGGACCTGTACGCCGCCCGTCGGGTGCTCGAGGAAGCCGCGGTCCGCGCGTGCTCGCCCACGTCACCCGCGCTCGACGCAGCCGCGGCGGCCGTCACGGCTGCACGAGACGCTGCCACTGCGGGCGACTGGAGTGCGGTCGGGACCGCCGACATCCGGTTCCACTCCGAGCTCGTCCGAGCGGTCCCGAGCGCGCGCATCCACGGCCTGATGGACGGGCTGCTCGCCGAGATGCGGCTGGCGTTCCTGACGACCGACGACCCGGGGTCGTTCCACGCCGAGTTCGTGGACCGGAACGACGCGATCGTCGCGGCGTTGCGCGCCGGCGACCAGGCACGAGCGTCGGCGCTGTTGGCGGACTACCTCGACGATGCGGAGCGGACGCTGCGGGCGGCCGCGGACGCGGCAGGCTGACGGGAGGCCCGGTGCGGATCCTGCCTGCGCGCTCGGCCCGCCTCGACTAGCGCTGGTACCGGCCGAGGCCGCGCTTCCTGTCGCGGAGTGCGACGGCGAGCATGCTGCCGCCGAGCACGAGCCACACGACGGCCATGATCGTGCGGAAGACACTCGGATCGATGATCGCCAGGACGCTCCAGAGCACCCCGACCGCGAGCCACACCACGCCGACCCAGACCAACGGCCGCCCGAAGGTCGCGCGGAGGAACCGGTTGTCGCTGCTCATAGGCCGAACCCTACGCCCGGCCGTGCGACACGTCAGCCCCCGACGAGCGCCCTCACCGCGTCGATGACGATCTGCCGACGCCTCGCAGGTGCGACCGCCGCGACCAACGAGCCGTACTCGGGAGAGGCCGAGCTCCAGAACGCGGCGAGGTGCATCACCAGGCCCAGCAACACTGCCGGCCGGTAGCTGCGCGGCAGGACCCCGGCGCGCTGGGCGTGCTCGACGGCGGCGACAGCCTCGGCATCGCTGGCGATGACGGCTTCGAGCGCACCGTCGCTCCCCCGCTCGAGGCGGTGCCACGTCGCGAGCCGTTCGGCCCACGGACGCTGAACGTACGAGTCGTGCAGGCGGGCAGCCCACTCGGCGAGGTCGTCGGTGTCGACGGGGACCTCGTCGAACGTCTCGGCGACGGTCTGGGCGAGGAGGGCGTCGAACAGCCCCTCCTTGCTGCCGAAGTAGTGGAAGATCTGCGCCTTGTTGCTCGACGACGCCGCGGCGATCCGCTCGATCTTGGCGCCGACGAGCCCAGCCGCGGCGAACTCGTCGCGTGCTGCGAGCAGGAGTCGTGCGCGCATCGCGTCGGCGGCTGGGGGCGTGAAGCGTGCCATGCAGACAACCGTATCGACCGAGTCGGCACCGCGGAGCCGGACGGCCGCGATGCTGTGCCGATCAGGCGCGCTGCCCTAGAGCACAGCAGCGAACACGACGCGCCGGTGACGTTGCACATTTCACCGGTTACCGGCAGGTTGGTGTCCAGTCGGCGAGGGACGCCGATCAGGAGGGAAGACCCATGACGTCAACTACCGTCTCAGCGAGCAAGCTCGCAGTCGTTGGACTACTAGCGGCCGGACTGTGCGCACCGATGCTGGCCGCCCCGCCAGCTCAGGCAGCGACAGGAGCTCCATCGTCATCGGTCGCCTCGATCGTCGAAGATCTCGACCTTCAGGCCGTCGATGTCGAACGGGGACTAGCGCTCATCGAGAGTATCCGGAAGCTGTACTGCTGAACGGCCAGACTGCGTACGAGGAATGGGTAGCTGGTAACCCGACGATGCAGCGAGCGGCTCGGGCGAGCATCCTCGAGTGCACGGGCGCGATCGCCCTTTTGATTGCATCGACGGCATTCCCAGTCGCCAAGATCTTGAAGATCAAACGTTTGATCAACTCACTCGGCGGTGTCACAAAGGCAGTCCGAATCATGTGGGGCGCTTCGTTCAGCTGGGAGAAGATCCGAGCCCTCGGCGGGGCCGCGGCCGCACTTGGTGCAGAGCTCCTCGGGGTCGCGGCCGTGAAGCGAGGGTGCTTCCGATGAGTCGCTGGACGCCAGCACTGATCGTCCTGGGTGGAATCGCGTTGACCGCCTGCGCATGGCTCACGCTCGACCTGCTCTACTCGTGCATGGCCGCGCTCGCGACGATCACGTACGCCACCTTCGCACCGGGCATCGTGGGAAACACGCCGATCCCGCGAGGGTCAGCGCCTGACCCCAGCCAGGTGAAGAGATGGCGCGAAACGCACCCGGGCTCGACCGTGAGCGAAGCAATCGCAGCCGTCACGAAGCGCTGAGGAGTCGGCTCGGAGGCCTGTCGGGACAGCGCCTCCGAGCCCCTCCCGGTGCCGCTGACTCCGCGCACCATGGCTGCCGGCGCGCGACCAGTGATGCATTCGTGCGCGAGAGAGTCGGTTTGCCGCGCCGAGAATGCCCCCGCGCACGAATCCCCCGCGGATGGGCAAGAATGCGTCCCCCGATCCTCCCTAGGCTCATGACAAGCGCACCACCACGCCGCAGATCCGCGGCCGGCCCAATGACGGGAGGTTCGACATGTCACAGTTCGTCCAGGAGTTCACGCAGGGCGCCATCGTCGGAGAACCCGAGGTCGTCGAGGACCGCACGTCGGTGCGCGAGGTCGCCGAGCATCCCGCGTGGAAGCGGTTGAAAGCCGCTGTCGTGTCGTTCCGTGCGCTGCAAACGGCCGACGGCTCGATACCCGACCATGCGGACCACGCGACCGCTTCCGAGCACCTGGCCACGATCCTCCCGGCCATTGCCGAACTGGCCCCGTTCTTTCCGCACGATGCGGCGTACCTCGCTGCACTGCAGCGCGATTTCGCACGCTGGGAACGCGACGGTTTCGGCGTTCCCGACTTCCTCGACGCACTGAACGCATTCCAGCCGCAACAGCACCGCATTGACGGACTCGGCCACCTGGTCGTCTTCCCGATGGTGACGCAGAACGGCAGTTCCTCGCGGTTCGTCGAAGCCGTCCTGGTCGAGGTCATCTGGCCGGAGTTCATCGCGGAACTCGAAGCGGGCGACTACAGCAACACGCTCTTCGTCGCGTTGCGGTTCGTCGACTTCACGCCCGGGTACGACACGAATTCTGCGGTGCTGTTCCCCGAGACGGTCGCGATGCGCGAGATCCCGACGTTCACGTGGGGCGCGATCTTCCAGGACCGCGAAGCCGCTCGCTACCGCCGAGTCGTCCGTGCCGCTGCGGAGATCACCAAACTGGAGTTGCCGGACGACGCCGCAGCAATGCTCGACGACCAGGAGCTGACGGAACAGGTCTTCGTGATGTGGGACATCATCCACGACCGATCGCACATGCGCGGGGACCTGCCGTTCGACCCGTTCATGATCAAGCAACGGATGCCGTTCTTCCTCTACTCACTGGAAGAACTCCGCTGCGACCTGACGGCGTTCCGGGAATCCGTGCGGCTCGAACGCGCGCTCTCCGCGGTGCCGGATGCAGATCTCGACGAGGCGCAACGCGCAATCCGCGACCACGCCCACCTGGTGCAGTACGCCGTCGTCTTCGACCGCATCTTCCGGTTCGCGATCACCGGCAGCCGCGTCCGGAACTACGACGGACTCGGCGGGCAGTTGTTGTTCGCGTGGATGCACCAGCACGATGTCCTGCACTGGACGGACACGCAGCTCACCATCGACTGGGATGCCGTTCCCGATGTGATCATCGCGCTCAGTGATCAGATCAACGAGTTGTACCGGCGGTCGATCGACCGGCCGAAATCGGCGCACTGGCTCGCTGCGTACGAGATGCTGACCCGGACGCTCACGCCGCACCCGGCGTCGAGATGGGCGCGGGGACTGCCGGAGGAAACGCTCGCCGGAATGCCCAAGGGCTACACCGACGCGGTGCTCGACGACGAATTCCCGCTGTCGATGTTCTACGAGGCACTGAACAAGAAGATGGCTGCGGTCATCGCTTCGACGGCCGGCATAACCGGCTCGTCGTCGGTTGCTCCGCCCGCTGCTCCGTCCGTTCCGGACGTCGCCGCGTGAGCGCTGAATCCCTGTCCGGTCGCACGGTGCTGGTCGCGGGCGCGACCAGCACCAGCGGCGCGGCCGTCGCGCGCGCACTCACCTCCGCCGGGGCGGCCGTCGTCGCGGTCGGCACCAGACCGGACGCACTGGAGGCCCTGCGCGCCTCCGTCCCGGGCGTCACGACCCACACGTGCGACCTCGCAGACCTCGGCGCGGTCACCGCGCTCGCGGCTGCGGTCCACGAGACGGCGGGACCGGTCGACGGGCTGGTCCACCTGGTCGGTGGGTGGCGCGGGGGCGGCGGCATCGCCGGCCAGTCGGACGACGACTGGGACTTCTTCGACCGGGCGTTCCGCACCCTGCGGAACACCACACGCGTGTTCTACGACGACCTGGTGGCGTCGCCGGCCGGACGGCTCGCGTTCGTCTCGTCCACCGCCGTCGACACCCCCACCGCGGGTGCCGCGAACTACGCAGCAGCCAAGGCCGCCTCCGACGCGTGGGTCCGTGCCGTCGCCCAGGGCTTCCGGAAGGACGCACCGGACTCGGCGGCAGCCACCGTGTTCGTCGTCGGCGCCCTCGCCGGTCTCGAAGAGCGGCTCGGCGACGAGGTCGTGCGGCTCTGGACGGCACCGCCGGCCGACGTGAACGGCGCCCGTCTCCCGCTCTCGCTCTCGCTCTCGCTCTCCTTAGGATGAACCAGTGACCCTTCGACTCCACGACCTGGACCTGCGGGGCTTCGCCTCGGACAACTACGCCGGTGTCCACCCCGAGATCCTCGACGCGATCGCCGCGGCCAACGACGGCCACCAGATCGCCTACGGCGAGGACGTCTACACGGCCCGTCTCAACGAGGTGATCGGCGACCACTTCGGCTCGCAGGCGCAGGCGTTCCCGGTGTTCAACGGCACCGGCGCGAACGTCGTCGGGCTGCAGTCGATGCTGCCGCGGTGGGGCGCCGTCGTGTGTACCACGACCGCGCACATCCACACCGACGAAGCGGGTGCTCCCGAGCGCATCGGCGGGATCAAGCTGCTGCCGGTCGAGACCCCCGACGGCAAGCTCACCCCCGAGCTCATCGACAAGGAGGCCTGGGGCTGGGGCGACGAGCACCGCGCCCAGCCGCTCGTCGTCTCGATCACGCAGACCACCGAACTCGGCACCGCCTACACGGTCGACGAGATCCGGGCGATCGCGGACCACATCCACCCGCTCGGCATGACGCTGCACATGGACGGCGCGCGCATCTCCAACGCCGCCGCCACCCTCGGCCTGCCCCTGCGCGACTTCACCACCGATGCCGGCGTGGACGTGCTGAGCTTCGGCGGCACGAAGAACGGCATGCTCTACGGCGAGGCGATCGTCGTGCTCAACCCCGCGGCGTCAGAGGGGCTGCACTACCTGCGCAAGATGAACATGCAGCTGTCGTCGAAGATGCGGTTCGTCTCCGCGCAGCTCATCGCGCTGCTGTCCGACGACCTGTACCTGCGCTCCGCCGGGCACGCCAACGCCATGGCCGCCCGACTCCGCGGCGCACTCGAGGCCCGGATCGCCGACGGCAGCATCCGGGGCGTCGGGTTCAGCCAGGAGACCCAGGCCAACGGGGTGTTCGCGACGCTGCCCGCGGGGGTGGCCGAGCGGCTGCGCAAGCACTTCCGGTTCTACGACTGGGACGCCAGCCGCAACGAGGTGCGGTGGATGTGCGCGTACGACACGTCGGAGCAGGACATCGACGACTTCGTGGCGGCGTTGACGCGGGAGCTCGACGCGGCCTGATCCAACGTAGAATCCCGTGTGATCTCCGAGCAGCCCGAACCCAGCGGCATCCTCCCCGAGGACCTCGACGCCACGCTCCGGGTGCTCGAGCAGATGAGCGACATCGACGAGACGCACCCCGACTTCGTGCGGGTTCGTCAGGCCACGGCGAAGATGTTCAAGGCCGTGAAGCGTGCGCACCGACTCGAGAAGCGCGCGGTCATCGCCGAGGCCGACCGCCTCGTGATCGCCGCCACCGCGACCGGAGCAGCCGACCGGATCGACGACGAGACCCGCGGGGTCCCGATCAGCACCTCGACGACGGCGTCCACCGCCGGCACCCTGCTGAAGTCCCGCCCCTGCTACATGTGCAAGCAGCAGTACACGGTCGTCGACGCGTTCTACCACCAGCTGTGCCCCTCGTGCGCGGCGATGAGCCACGCGAAGCGTGATGCCCGGACGGACCTGAGCGGCAAGCGGGCCCTGCTGACCGGCGGCCGCGCGAAGATCGGCATGTACATCGCGCTCCGCCTGCTGCGCGACGGCGCCCACACGACCATCACGACGCGGTTTCCCCGCGACGCCGTGCGCCGGTTCACGAGCCTTCCGGACTCCGCCGACTGGATCTCGCGCCTGAAGGTCGTCGGCATCGACCTGCGTGACCCGGCCCAGGTCATCGGTCTCGCCGAGGACGTCGCCGCTGCCGGCCCACTCGACATCCTGATCAACAACGCGACGCAGACCGTCCGCCGGTCGCCCGGCGCGTACCAGCCCCTCGTCGACGCCGAACTCGCGCCGCTGCCGGACGGCCCGCTGCCCGAGCTCGTGACCTTCGGGCACACGAACGACCAGCACCCGCAGGCGCTCGCCCGGTCGGTCACGGCGCACCCGATCCTCGCGGCCGCCGCAGCCAGGGCCGACGAACTGACCGAGCAGGCCATGGCTCCGGGGTCGAGCTCGCTCGAGCGCCTGGCCATGGGCACCGCGATCGACGCCGGTGGCCTCGTGCCCGACCTGCACGACGTGAACTCATGGACGCAGGCCGTCGACGAGGTCGACCCGCTCGAGATGCTCGAGGTCCAGCTCGCGAACACCACCGCGCCGTTCATCCTGATCTCGAAGCTCCGCCCCGCGATGGCGGCGAGCGAGGCGCACCGCACCTACGTGGTGAACGTCAGCGCGATGGAAGGGGTGTTCGGCCGCGCCTACAAGGGACCGGGGCACCCGCACACGAACATGGCGAAGGCTGCCGTCAACATGCTGACCCGCACGAGTGCGCAGGAGATGTTCGAGACCGATCGCATCCTGATGACGAGCGTCGACACCGGGTGGATCACCGACGAGCGACCGCACCCGACGAAGGTCCGGCTGGCGGAGGAGGGCTTCCACGCGCCGCTCGACCTCGTCGACGGGGCTGCACGCGTGTACGACCCGATCGTGCGGGGCGAGGCGGGCGAGGACGTGTTCGGCGTGTTCCTGAAGGACTACAAGCCGAGTTCCTGGTGAGCTCGGTGCTGCCGTGACAGTGCGTCACCCGACCGGCCCGACGTTCGAGACCAGCCGGACGCGTGGCCGACCATGTCTGCCCCACACCATTGATGTTTCAAGCCGCTCGAGGCTCGTGTAGATTCCAGAACGAGCAGGGGGGCTCATGGGGATGATTCACTACGACGATGAAGCGGCCAGTCGACTTTCACGAGCGGCGACGGCGGCTGCACAGCGGCTTCGCAGCCAAGCTACTGCACGACGCTCGGCTGCGGAGTCAGCCCGGGAAGACTTCGAAGGCGTGTACGCCAAGCGGTTCGACGAGTCAGCGCAGGTCGAGGCTGAGGATCGTCCGAAGCTCACGCGGATCCTCGACGACCTCAGCGACCAGGTCGAGCAGGCGACTGCAGCCGCCGAACGGGAGGGCCTGCGACAGACTGATCTTGCGGCCTGGCAGCATCGTCAGGCGGCACGTGACGAGGCCGCCGCATCATCACCTCTCGGCGTGTTCGGCATCCCCGGCAGTCAGCAGCTCGACCTGAAGCCGTCCGAGCAACCGGTAGCGCGGCCCGAAGTCTCTGCGTCGTTCGCTCCGAGGGCCAGAACCCGCACCGGCGGCGGGACCGGGGCCGGTCGGACCGCAGCCGACCCCGCGGCGCTCCGAGGATTCGCGTCGGACGCCCGCGGACTCGATCTCGCCGCGGGATCCGAGCGCACTGCACTCCGGAACGCTTGGACGAACTTCACATCGACGTGTAGCTGGGTGCGCGTCGGTAGCGCGTCCTTCCTGAGTGGCTTTGATCGCCTCCTTGACGAGAACGGGGAGGACGCCGCCTGGCTCGACCGGATCGCCGACGCCTTCGACCGGGCCGGAGGTCAGGGGACCTTGTCCAACGCGACCCTGGATATCTGCGCCGCAGCGGAGCTGCCCCATAGCATGGCGGCGCTGTTCGATCCAGATCTCACGGCCTCCCAGGTCGCCGCCCTGTGGGCGAAGGTCGGCCTCGCAGAGGCAGACCGACATGAGCTCGAGGCGCTTCCAGTTGCCGTGCTTCGCCAGCTCGGCAACCTCGAAGGCGTGGCGTACTGGGCTCGCGACACAGCGAACCGGGTGGTCCTCGATGAGTTGATCGACCAGGCGGAACAGCGCTTGAAAGACCTTGGTCACTCGACGACTTACGACCCGAGCGGGTCGACCTTCGCGACCGAGTTCGAGAACCTGACCGCCCTCGAGAAGATCCGAACTGCGAGCAACGACGAGACCAACGAGGGCGAGCGATTCTTGATCTCGCTCCACGACGACGTCGTTCCTCCGTTGGCGGCGATCTCGATCGGCGATCTGGACACCGCGAAGAACGTCACATGGGCCGTCCCGGGAATGGCCACCGACACCACCGGCATGACCGGTTGGTCTGACGCGGCACAGAACCTCTACACACAGCAGGGTCTCACCGGTCCCGCCGAGCGCGCCGTCGTCTCCTGGATCGGTTACGCCACGCCGCCCCAGCCGGTGATCCAAGGGCAACTGGATTTCGGAGTCCTCGGCTCGAAGTACGCGAAGGAGGGTAGCGAGAAACTGGCTGCTGCCCTCCGGGGATTGGACGCAGCGCGCGAGGACGGCTCGTTCTCGAACAACGTTGTCGCACATTCCTACGGCTCGACGACCGCCGCCTACGCGCTCACGAAGACCGGGGTGCACGTGGACACGTTCACCACAATCGGTTCCGCGGGCATCCCCGACTCCGTCAAGAACGTCAACGCCCTGCACGCGGACCACGTGTACGCGGGTCAAGCCCAGAACATCTGGGTTCTCGAGCCCGGACGCGGGGATCGCTGGGCGCAGACCGGCAGACTGAGTCCGACGCACGGTCAGGATCCCACGGCGCCTGCGTTCGGTGCGACCGCGTTCGGCACCGACGGCGTTCCCGGAGACGGCGAGAAGCATTCCGTCGACGATCACAACGTCCTCACGGATGATCACCGTGGCTACCTCGACGCCGACACAGAATCGCTTTACAACATCGGGCAGGCCACAACGGGGCACCCGGAGGCGATGACCGAGCACGAGCCCAAAGGAATGACGTGGTACGAGAAGACCGTGATCGATCAGATGCAGGGACAACCGTGACGACGAAGCGCTCCCCGCTCAACAGGTCGATCGTGACCGCGGTGGTCCTTGGATGCTCCGCCCTCTTCCTGTCCGGCTGCAGCAACGATCCAGGAGAACCCACCGTGCAACCGTCAGAAGCGAAGCAGTCCGTTGTCGACTTCGTGGAACAGACCTCGTCGGCAGCTGGCGGGACCTGGGAGCACGTGAGCGGTCCGGGAGTTCGGGAGTGCGAGCAGCCGAGTGGTGCAACGGGGACGACCTTCGTGTACGTCGTGAAGCGAGCGGACACCACAGGCGCCGACGCGAAGACCGATGTCCAGTCGGTGAGCAAGCACTGGCAGGGCCTCGGCATCCAGGTCGAGGAGTACCAGAGCGGCGGCGCGAATCCAGTACCCGGCGTCCGTGGTCGAGGTGGTCCAGTGACCTCGGCAAGCTTCAACGCCTACCCCGGCAATTACCAGATCTCCGCTACCTCCGCATGCTCCGACGGTATGCCCGACAGGCTCCGGTCGGAAGACTGATCGACGCCCGGAAGCCGCTGCCCAGACGAAGGGCGCCGGATCGGCACGAGTCGCAGCCGCCGGGAGGGCACCGACATCTCGGTCTTCGACGGGTTCCGCCGGGCACTCGCCGCCAACCGCGCCGAGTTCTTCCAGGCCGTCGCCTCCGGCCCGTTCTACGGCTTCAACCGTGACGGCGTGACGCCGTCCGAGCCGGTCATCGCCAACTGGTGGCGTCAGGGCATGACGGGCAGCGCCATCGCACACTACGAGGGCATCAAGGCGTTCTCGGAGACGGACCAGACCGAGGACCTGCGCGCGATCACCGTGCCGGTCCTCGTCCTGCAGGGCGACGACGACCAGGTCGTGCCCTACGCGGACGCCTCGCTGAAGCAGGCCGAACTCCTCAGCGACTCGACCTTGAAGGTCTACGAGGGCTACCCGCACGGCATGCTGACGACCCACGCGGACGTCATCAACCCCGACATCCTCGCGTTCATCCGCGGCTGACGTCGCTGACGCTGCGTTCGCAGCGACCCGGACTGGAGGCGCGGGGGGGGGGGGGGGGGGGGGGGGGCCACCCACCCCCCCCCCCCCCCCCGCGCCCCCCCCCCCCCCGCCGCGCGCCCCGGGGGCGAGAGGAGAGGAGCC